>NZ_NGLE02000001.1:1585000-1920000 GCF_002140715.2 Enterococcus sp. 4G2_DIV0659
TCTGCGTCTACCTCTAACCAGCTATGTATTCACTGGAAAGTAACATCCTATAAAAGATGCTGGGTTTCCCCATTCGGAAATCTCTGGATCATAGCTCACTTACAGCTCCCCAAAGCATATCGGTGTTAGTCCCGTCCTTCATCGGCTCCTAATGCCAAGGCATCCACCGTGCGCCCTTATTCACTTAACCTTACGATCTTACGATCGGTTTTGTTTGGTTCGTTTCTCTAGCGATAGAGGCGTGACCAATAAAATAAGCTTCGAACAATTTTAATTAAAAAACTCATTCAACGCGGTGTTCTCGGTTTGTTTTGATTACTTTTTTACTTCAATATCCAGTTTTCAATGAACAATTCGTTTGAGAGAATTATAGAATAAGAAAAGAATCTAATGATTACTTTCTTAAGTTATAAGAGTAAACCTCTCAAAACTGAACAAAGTGTTAACGAATGTGTAGGTTTCCGTAATATTCCTTAGAAAGGAGGTGATCCAGCCGCACCTTCCGATACGGCTACCTTGTTACGACTTCACCCCAATCATCTATCCCACCTTAGGCGGCTGGCTCCACAAGGGTTACCTCACCGACTTCGGGTGTTACAAACTTTCGTGGTGTGACGGGCGGTGTGTACAAGGCCCGGGAACGTATTCACCGCGGCGTGCTGATCCGCGATTACTAGCGATTCCGGCTTCATGTAGGCGAGTTGCAGCCTACAATCCGAACTGAGAGAAGCTTTAAGAGATTTGCATGACCTCGCGGCCTAGCGACTCGTTGTACTTCCCATTGTAGCACGTGTGTAGCCCAGGTCATAAGGGGCATGATGATTTGACGTCATCCCCACCTTCCTCCGGTTTGTCACCGGCAGTCTCGCTAGAGTGCCCAACTAAATGATGGCAACTAACAATAAGGGTTGCGCTCGTTGCGGGACTTAACCCAACATCTCACGACACGAGCTGACGACAACCATGCACCACCTGTCACTTTGTCCCCGAAGGGAAAGCTCTATCTCTAGAGTGGTCAAAGGATGTCAAGACCTGGTAAGGTTCTTCGCGTTGCTTCGAATTAAACCACATGCTCCACCGCTTGTGCGGGCCCCCGTCAATTCCTTTGAGTTTCAACCTTGCGGTCGTACTCCCCAGGCGGAGTGCTTAATGCGTTAGCTGCAGCACTGAAGGGCGGAAACCCTCCAACACTTAGCACTCATCGTTTACGGCGTGGACTACCAGGGTATCTAATCCTGTTTGCTCCCCACGCTTTCGAGCCTCAGCGTCAGTTACAGACCAGAGAGTCGCCTTCGCCACTGGTGTTCCTCCATATATCTACGCATTTCACCGCTACACATGGAATTCCACTCTCCTCTTCTGCACTCAAGTCTCCCAGTTTCCAATGACCCTCCCCGGTTGAGCCGGGGGCTTTCACATCAGACTTAAGAAACCGCCTGCGCTCGCTTTACGCCCAATAAATCCGGACAACGCTTGCCACCTACGTATTACCGCGGCTGCTGGCACGTAGTTAGCCGTGGCTTTCTGGTTAGATACCGTCAAGGTAAGAGCAGTTACTCTCCTACTTGTTCTTCTCTAACAACAGAGTTTTACGATCCGAAAACCTTCTTCACTCACGCGGCGTTGCTCGGTCAGACTTCCGTCCATTGCCGAAGATTCCCTACTGCTGCCTCCCGTAGGAGTCTGGGCCGTGTCTCAGTCCCAGTGTGGCCGATCACCCTCTCAGGTCGGCTATGCATCATGGCCTTGGTGAGCCGTTACCTCACCAACTAGCTAATGCACCGCGGGTCCATCCATCAGTGACACCCGAAAGCGTCTTTCAAATCAACACCATGCGGTGTCGACTATTATGCGGTATTAGCACCTGTTTCCAAGTGTTATCCCCCACTGATGGGTAGGTTACCCACGTGTTACTCACCCGTCCGCCACTCCTCTTTTCAAATGAGTGCAAGCACTCGGTAGAAAAGAAGCGTTCGACTTGCATGTATTAGGCACGCCGCCAGCGTTCGTCCTGAGCCAGGATCAAACTCTCATAATAAAAGTTGAACACGATCTTGCGATCGTTAAGCTCATTTGTTTGCTAGCATATTGCTTCGCTTGTTAAAAATTGTTGTTTGTTTTTACCGTTGTAAAAACAACCTACACATTTGGTTCGTCTTACTTTGTTCAGTTTTCAAAGGTCTACTGTGTTACCTCGCAGCAACTTTTACATCATATCAAATCTGAAATTCGATGTCAACACTTTTTTAAAAAAGTTTCAAAGTTTTTCTGCTTGCGGTTATCGTTTGTTTCAGCGACAACTTCATTAGTTTATCAGGTTGTTTGTTATTTGTCAACAACTTTCTTCCTGATTTTTCAACTTTTTTCGAAAGTTGAAATGTTATTCTATTTTCGTCGTTTGGCGTATTTCATCAGTGCCTTGCGACAAGATATAATATACCAAGATTATCGGCTTAGGTCAACTAAAATTTGCACTTTTTTTAAACTTTTTTTCGTTCCCGATTGTTTTATTACTTTTGTTCTTTATTGTTCGTTTTTAACTTAAAAAACAAAGATTTTCGACTCAATTCTTAATTTTTGATAACATATTCTAAATTTCCCATAACTTCTCTTTGTTTTTGTCAATTTTTCTTTTTTTTTGTTAGAATATAGATGAAGAACTCTACTATATAATGGGGGAAATGGATGATATGAAAATTTTAGTTGCTGATGATGATAAAGAAATTGTAGAACTACTGAGTATTTACATACACAATGAAGGGTATGAAGTGGTTAAAGCTTATGATGGAAAAGAGGCTTTGTCTAAGATTCGTACAATCTCAGATATTGATTTAATGATTTTAGATATTATGATGCCAATTATGGATGGTATGCAAGTTGTTAAAGAGTTACGAAAAGAATCACAGATTCCCATTATTATGTTGACAGCCAAAACAACCGATATGGATAAAATTAAAGGATTAGTTGCTGGAGCAGATGATTATGTAACAAAACCATTTAATCCACTAGAAGTGATGGCTCGAGTAAAATCAATCTTGCGTCGCAGCCAAATGCAACTCAAAGCAGACGAACCAGATGTTCTTGAAATTGGGTCGTTAATCATCAATAAGGATTCTCACGAAGTGAAAACTGTTGATGGAAAAGAGATTCAATTAACTGCTTTAGAATTCGGTATCTTATACTTGCTTGCTAGTCATTCAAACCGAGTGTTCAGTGCCGATGAGATTTTTGAACGCGTTTGGCAACAGGAAAGTATTGTCTCAGCCAAAACAGTGATGGTTCATGTTAGCCACTTAAGAGATAAGATTGAAGAGGCTACTGGTGGAGAAAAGGTCATTCAAACAGTTTGGGGAGTTGGATATAAAATCGAT
Source organism: Enterococcus sp. 4G2_DIV0659 (assembly GCF_002140715.2). Taxonomy (NCBI): domain Bacteria; kingdom Bacillati; phylum Bacillota; class Bacilli; order Lactobacillales; family Enterococcaceae; genus Enterococcus; species Candidatus Enterococcus mansonii. The sequence goes on from NZ_NGLE02000001.1 coordinate 1,588,372, forward strand.
GCTCGTTAGACAAAAAAAAATCGAAAAGCAAAAACGAATCACTTTAACATCTAAAGAAATCAGCGAGTTACTTGCTGAAGGAATTGTAACAATTATTCTGTTACTTCTATTAAATGTCTCAATTACGGTTCTACTAAGCGGTAGTGAAACATTAAAAGGGGTTATTTGGGCGACCAAAGGAGCTTTTGCCAAAGAATTAAATACTGATCTATTTTGGAGTTTAAGCAAATTTGTTATCCCAATATTTTTTATAGTAGATGTTGGGGTATTGTATTGGCGCTTGATTCGTCGTTATCGCCAGATGCAGTTGCGACATATTATAAGTGAGCTTCATTATATTGCTGACGGAAATTATGATCACCGTATTCCGTTTGAACTAAGTGGCGATTTAGCAAAAGTTGTCACTAGTATTAACGGTTTGGTTGACAGTACCGTAGCAGCGATTGAAGACGAGCGTAAAATTGAAAAATCAAAAGACGAGTTGATTACTAATGTTAGTCATGATATTCGAACACCTTTAACTTCTATTATAGGTTATTTAGGATTGATCGAAGATCGACAGTTTCATAATGAAGAGGATTTGCTGAAATATACACACACCGCTTATGTGAAAGCGAAACAAATGAAATTACTGGTTGATGACCTTTTTGAATATACAAAAGTTCGCCAACCTTCTGTTCCTATTAATAGTATTAATTTTGATATGGCACAACTAATTGAGCAACTAGCCGCCGACTTTGAGTTAGAAGCTGATAAAAATGATATGACGATTCAAGTCAATGCTAATCCAACCTCAATCAAAATGGATGGGGATACTGAAAAATTAGTGCGTGTTTTCAACAATCTTTTATCAAATGCGCTTAAATATGGTAAAGGTGGCAAGAATATCGTCATTGATGTAGAGAAAGTTGGAACGGAAGCTGTCATTGCTGTAAGGAATGATGGGCCGCCGATTCCGAAGAAATCATTAGATCAATTGTTTGATCGATTCTATCGTGTAGAAGAGTCACGTTCGCAAGAAACTGGCGGTACAGGCCTTGGTCTAGCTATTGCACAAAGTATTATAGCCTTACACGGCGGTTACATCTATGCGACTTCAGATAATCATTGGACGTCTTTTATCATCCATCTGCCTTTAAAAAGAAACTGATTTATCAAATAAGAGACAGGGACTTCGCTGAATAAGCAAGTTTCCTATCTCTTATTTTTTATTTAATCGACACCTTTTAATGACTCCACCATATCAAGTTTTTGTATCCTTCTTCCAATAAAGAACGTCGTTGTTAATGAACACCCCCAAACAACAAGTGATGCTAGTGCCAAATTTAATGTGCCTATATAGGAAGTATATTCTAAATGTATTGTTGAAAATGTGTTAACATATTGATCCAAAAAACATAGTCCTAATGGAATTCCGATAAGCCAACCGATCGTTGTAGTAAACAGATTCTCAATCATCGTAATTTTTCTTAGCTCTTTTTTATGGAAGCCAAGCACTCTTAACGTTGCATAATCTCTTGCTCTCTCAACAAAATTCAATGTTCCTAAATTATATAAAACGACTACAACTAACAATATCGCAAACGCTATAATCATCATAAAAATACTTGCCAAACTCTCAACAAACGCATAGGCGTTTTCTTTTTGATCAGCTATGTTAATAATTGTTTCGACATTCGGACTGTTTTTAATATCTGAGAGTGATGGTACAGTTCCTACTAACAAAGTATGTGGAGTAAATTTACCACCAGCTTTTTCCCAAGTTTTTTGCATAACATAAGCGCCTTGGTTGGTTTCACTGGTGATAATCCCTTTGATTTCGAATTCATAGTGATTCTTATCTAAAGAAGATTGTACCTTAACCTTATCTCCTACTTTTAATTTAGCTCTTTTCGCAAAACCATTCGTTAAATAAATTCCATCATCTGACACTGTTTTTTTATCTTTTGTTTTCATATTGACGTAAGAACCTTCGCTTATAATAGTCAATAAACGATTATATCCATCATCTGGTGTATATCTAGCTGGCAAAATTTGTACACTTTGCCCTTTAAACTCATCATTCAGCGCTTCAAAATTTGTCGTTTCTAGCCTTTTATCATAAGTAAAATCTTGATTGTATGCTTTATCTACTAAATGATTGATCGATTCTGGCATACCAAATCCAGCTGTAAGCAACATCATTCCACCGGCAACACCAATAATGCCCATTATCATCCTTACTCTATTGATTGCAGCATCCCTAAAAGCCCATCTATTTTCAAAACTCAATGCATTCCATAAGAAAGGAACTTTTTCTAAAATAATAGAGTGAACACTTTTGGTACTTCCACCTCTAAGAAATAGTACGGGTAATCCTATTCGTGCTTCTCTGGAAGCTAAGAAGGCTGATACAACGCAAGTGAATATCACAATAGAAACAACAACTAACGAAGTATAATTATATGAAATCGTCCACTCTGGAATTGAAAACATATCTTTTTGCGTGTTCAAAACAAACCAAGACAGTAACGGAGATGCCACAGCTCCAAGAAAAGCTCCACCGCCACCGATTAAAAGACCATAACTAGCATAATGAATACCAATGCTCAAGTTTGAAAAGCCTAACGCTTTTAAAACAGCAATTTCTTTTGTTTGAGATTCAATTAGTCTTTTTATAGTTGTATACATAGCCAAAATTGCGAGTAAAATAAATATAAAAGAAAACATATACGATAAATTACGAATTTGACCAACTCGATCTAATGCATTGGCTACATCATTCAATGTTTCTCTATTATAATAAGCAATCTGTTTCGCTCCTAAAATACTTTCAATACTTTTACGAATATCTTTCTTAGTGTTTTTCATCTCAACGACATTAGAAGGTCCTTTATATTGAAAGTCCCGCTCTAACGTTTTCTTTGAAATGACTCCATAGCCATACTCTGAATAATTTGGAGCAATAAATTCTTGCATGCCAGTATAATAAATTTTTTCTGGCGATTGAATAAGCCCCTTGACTTTCAAATCAACTTTATTCTCTCTATAATTTAGTTGAATAACTTCTCCTAATACAATGTTGTTTTCCATTGCATATTCCTTGTTTAACCAAATGCCGTCTTCTTCACTTGAAGGCAAACGATCCCCTTCTGCTAAAAACGGAGTTGATAAATTCTCTTTAGAGTACGTATCTAATGATAAATATTTATCTCGCTTATCATCTCTTACATCCGTTACTTTTATCTGCGTTTTTTCAATAACTTCGTTTACTCCAGAGATTTCACCAATCTTTTCGATATCTTCTGGTGTGAAACCAGTACTATATATCCAAGAATCTGCTAAATTAGAAGTTGTGGTAAAATTATCTAGACTTTTCTCTAAACCGCCCCATGCCCCTTGTAATCCAACGAATACTAGAACGCTTAAAAATGACATTAAAAATACCGAAAAAAATTGAGTCCAATTTTTTAAAATATCACGTCTTAATTTCAGATTTAAAAAGCTCACTATAATTGAACCTCCTGAACAGCAATCGGCGCTAAATTCTCATCAATAGATGCAACATTACCATCATGTAGACGTATCCCTCTATGAGCAATACTAGCAAATTCAGCATTATGTGTTACCATAACAACTGCTGTATTCGAATCATTCGCAGCTTCTCTAAGGATTTCCATGATTTTTACTCCTGTAGCTGAATCGAGCGCTCCTGTTGGTTCATCACAAAGTAATAATTCTGGGGACTTTGCTAAAGCTCTAGCAATAGATACACGTTGCATTTCACCTCCAGACATTTGCGTTGGAAAATTATTTTTTCTATGGTCTAACCCAACTTTTTTCAAGTAATTTTCCGCCTTACTTTGATTTCCTGTTAATTGTGCTGCAATTGCAATATTTTCATAGGTAGTTAAACTAGGGATAAGGTTATAAAATTGAAAAACAAACCCCACAACGTCTCTACGATAAACAGATAATTCAAAATCATTTAGCTTTGTTATATCTCGGCCATCAAATAAGAACTTTCCACTTGTAGCACGATCCATTCCACCTAATAAATTTAACATTGTACTTTTCCCAGATCCTGAAGGCCCTAGAATGACAGTAAACTTTCCCTTTTCAATTGTAAAATTCACATCATCCAGCGCTTTAACTTGTTGGTCTCCTACCTCATATACCTTACTGATATTTTTAAATTCTAGCATTGTATCCTCCTAATTTAAAACGTTAGTGAAACTTTTCTATTTCGATATACTCAGCATAAAAGGAAACCTACAAGAAAGCATCCGTATCTTCCGAATGTTTTCTTGCGGGTTTCCTCATTTTAGTTAATTAGATTTAATTTAATCGCTTCTCTCACTGCGCCAATTCGACTATTTACTCCAAGCTTTCTGCATATGTTGGTCACATGAGACTCAACCGTTCTACGACTTACATAAAGTTCTTTTGAAATTTTTTCATTTGTGTATTCATTGACAATTAAGTTGATGATTTTTATCTCAACTTCACTTAAAATTGGATTTTTTTCTATTGAAACGAGAAAATCAGGGAGCACATGATTTCCTTTATGGACATTGATTATTGTACTAATGAGTTCTTCATAACTTGTCTCTTTCCGAAGAAATGCTTTTACACCTAGTTCTAAGGCTCTTTTATGAAGCATTTCTTCGTAAAAACCTGAAATCAAAATAATCTTTGTATTATTATTTTCCATCCCTTTAATTTTTTTTACCAAATCAAAACCATGAATCCCATCCAGCATTAAATCCATCACTACAACATCTATATTCTTATATTTAATACAAATCAAAAACTCTTCTACTGTCGTATACGCTCCAATAATATCAAACGCTGAAATTGTTTCTAATTTATTACGCAATCCTTCTAGTACAAGCTGATGGTCATCAATCAATGCGATCCTAATATTCATATTACTTCTCCTTTTAAATGATTGTAGGGAAGAGTCATCGTAATAATCGTTTGATCATTTGTTTCAATCGATAATTCTCCACCCAATAAAATCAATTTCTCTTTAATCACTTCCAACCCAAAATGCGATTGATCATCTGCTTTCTTTTGAACATATTTTCCATTGTCCAATACCTGAAACTCACAAGCCTCTTTCTTACAAGCAATCATTATCTCTATTTCATCTGCTTTTCCATGCAAAATACTGTTGTTTATACATTCTTTCAATGAACGTAAAATAAAATTATTCACTTTCTTGGGGTAGTGTTCTATTTTTGTATCTATAGTGTGCGTAATTGCTACAGAGTATTTTTTCATGACCTGCTCAATCATAGAAACAATCGTATTAGTCAATCCCATCTCTTGAATCATCAGTGGATAAATATCTGAACAAAGCTCTCTTAAATTAAAGATTACTTCGTCCAACTCCTGAATAATCAGTTCTTTTTCAACATTGCTTTCTTTTTCTTCAGCAATCTTCATTAAATAAATGATATCTTGGATTACTGTATCATGAATATAGGTAGAAATACTTTCTCTCTCGTCTTCAACAGCAACAAATAATGAAACAGGATCACTATACTCTTTCTTTCGTTTCACAGTTAAAATCAGTTCTCCAATTAATGGAAAAAAAGAATAGATCAATAGAAAAACATAGCATAATAAGATGGCAAGAGGAACATACCTACTTAGCAAGGAGACAAGAACGATTGTAGCAGATAGAATAAACGCCAAAATAAAATATAACATTGATTGATTCATCCGATATCGATACCTTAAAAAACGGGATAATATCAATAGATGAATCACACCAAAGATTGGGAATATCGTAAAAATCACTACTAGATAAAATGGGGCGACCCAACCGGTAGGTAAAATATAAAATAGAAATAATGGGACAAAGCTTAATAGGCTGATTAATGATATATTAACTTGCGTTACTTCTTTTCCTTTCCTATTGGAAAACCTCTTTTGCAAATCACTGATCGATAAAATGAGCAAATTAAACCCTAACATATAAAATACGCCAACAGATAAATATTCAATCAAAAAAACTGGCAATTGGACAAAAGAAACCGTAACCATCAAAAAACCATTTACTAAAGCAACTAATCCAATAAAGCGCATAACTTTTGTGTTTACTTCCGTTACTGGTATTGCTTTGCTTAAAAATGTATAAATGTAGAAGGGAAAAACGGAGATAAACAAGATAATCACTGTTCTTCCAAAATAATCCCCTATACTGGAAGGAACGACTGATAACAACGTAAAGATAACAAGTACACTAAATTGATAAAATCGTTTAGAACTATTATTTGCTATTTGTTTTTTTGAAAGTTCGATCAGAAAAATCAGATAGATTAAACTGATAGCAAAAAAAATGCCGAATACTTTTAAATTTCGATTGTTTTTAGAAAACAATAGTGTCTGTTGGATACCATCTCTTGAAATAACTACACTTGTTGCTTGCTCTACAATCAGCCAGTTATTCAGTAATTTATTCTCGTTTACGGGATTTCCATCAATCATTTTTATTTCATCGTTTATCTTTACACCGCTGGCATTGGCTGCTCCATCTGCTTGTAGTTTTGTTACGACCCAAGTAGAGCCTTCTTTTCTTCCTTCCACACCTATATAATTGCTTTGATATAGTACCAACTCAAAAAAACAAGCACTCACTCCTATAAAGATTATTAACAATAAAGCACTTAGTTGAATCCATGATTTTCTTCTTGATTTATTCAAGTTCTATCCTCCAAGACATTAACAGCTCTTAACTCATTTTTCACTAATTGGTTATAATTTTATCATATGCTTTAAAGAATCAATATCCTATTCTGAGATTAAAAAAATAATCTCTTTAATCGCTGACCACAGTTGACATCCAAACAAAAGTTTTGTATCCTAGTGTCAAGCACAGAGAAAAAGTATTTATAGTTTTGAATCAAAGAGAGTTTGCGGTGGTGAAAGCAAATATTCTACTATAAAGAAGTCCGTCTCTATTCCATGCATTTGGCGAAATAAGTCGAATCGGTTGCAGCCGTTATCTGCAATACAAGGGCAGCATTACGCTGAACTTGGGTGGTACCGCGAAATTCAAGTCATTTCGTCCCAAGAATTTTTTCTGGGGATGGAGTGGCTTTTTATTTTGCTACAAGGTTATCTAGTTACGCGGGCTAACTCCTTAGGAAAAAGATAAAAATAGTTTGTGGTAAAAAGCACCACAATCGATTTTTCCTATTTTCCAGTCGGAGTTGGACGAGCCCGCTACGCTTTTATATTAAGGAGGAGTAAGTATGTTAGATGTAAAAATGATCCGTCAAAATTTTGATGAAGTACAAGCAAAATTAAAAACCCGTGGTGTAAAAGAAGAGGTATTAGTAGAATTTTTGCGCTTAGATGAAAGTCGTCGTAATTTATTGGTGAAATCAGAAGAACTGAAAAAATACCGTAATGACGTTTCAGCGGAAATCGCGCAATTAAAACGAAATAAAGAAGATGCTACAGCCAAAATTGCTGAAATGAAAGAAGTCGGGGGAAATATCAAGGCTCTAGATACAGAAATTGAAGAGATCGATGCTAAACTGCAAAACATTTCAACAACATTACCAAATCTTCCTCATGAGTCAGTTCCTGTAGGCGCAGATGAAGATGACAACGTTGAAGTACGCCGCTGGAGTGAGCCTAGAAACTTTGCTTTTGAACCAAAACCACATTGGGATGTAGCAGAAAATCTAGATATTCTTGATTTTGAGCGTGGAGCGAAAGTTTCAGGAAGTCGTTTTGTTTACTATAAAGGATTGGGTGCTAGACTAGAACGTGCATTATACAACTTCATGTTGGATATACATGTTTATGACCATGGGTATACCGAAATGATGACACCTTATATCGTAAATAGCAATTCTATGTTCGGCACGGGTCAATTCCCGAAATTCAAAGAAGATGTTTTCCAGTTAGAAGGAACTGATATGACATTGATTCCTACAGCTGAGGTACCTTTGACAAACTATTATAATAACGAAATTTTAGATGGCAAAGATTTACCTATTTATTTCACAGCTCTTAGCCCGTCTTTCCGTTCTGAAGCAGGAAGTGCTGGGCGTGATACTCGAGGGTTGATTCGTCTACATCAATTCAATAAAGTAGAAATGGTCAAATTCAGCGATGCAGAACATTCTTATGAAGAGTTAGAAAAAATGACCGCAAATGCAGAAGATATTTTACAAAAATTGAATTTACCTTATCGTGTGATGTCACTAGCCACCGGTGATATGGGCTTTTCTGCTGCGAAAACTTACGACTTAGAAGTTTGGATTCCAGCGCAAAACGCTTATCGCGAAATCAGCTCTTGCTCAAACTGTGAAGATTTCCAAGCCCGTCGTGCGATGATCCGTTACCGTGATGAAAATGATAAAGTCCAGTATGCACATACGTTAAACGGTTCTGGTTTAGCTGTAGGACGGACTGTAGCAGCAATTTTAGAAAACTATCAAAATGAAGATGGTTCAGTCACTGTTCCAGAAGTTCTAGTTCCTTATATGGGTAACTTGAAATTAATTAAATAAATAGAAAGAATTACTAATTTTATTTGTCTGTCTGTTGAAAGAATAAATCCAAAATGGTACATTTGGATTACTAGAAACAGACAGACTATTAAATTAGAAGGATAAAACGTATGAATAGAAAGAAGTACCCACAAAGTAGGCAAGAAAGATACAAGCAAGGTTTTTCAAAAAAATGGCCTTTCATATTGCTCATTATTGTTTTTATTCTTTTGATTTGTGGCGGCGTTTACGCTACTCAAGCTATGCAGCATACACCAGAAGAGAAAAAAACAGTAGTGGAAGATAACAGTCAGTATGAGGATAAAGAAGCGTCTTTGCTAGAAAAAATCCGAAAAAATCAAAAAAATGAAGGTCCTGAAAGTGCTGAACAGAGCACTAAAGACGGTGAACGCCAAACACTACTTTATGAACCAATTGCTACAGACGAGATTCCACAATTTCCAGCAATCAAAGATGAGCTAACAGCCTTAATAGAAGCCGCTAAAAAAAACAATCCAACAGACACTCCGACAAAGTTAGTCGGATATATAAAATCGGTCACTGTAAATGAACAAGTAACAAGTTACCAACCAATCGTCGAGACCTATACTTGGGATCCAAAAAAAGAAGAGTGGACTGAAAAAACGGAAGCTGGGAAAACAACTGTGTTCGTTAATCAAAAAACAAAACAGCCATTGGCTCTTCAAGATATTTTCGTAGACGAAGCGAACCTTCTTGCGGTTCAACAAGTTATCCAACAAAAATTGCTTGATGATAGTCCTGATGGCAATGCTATTATTGACAATATTATCAATATGCCCGCAGTACCTATGGATGCAACAAATTTTGTTTACTATTCTGATAAAATTACCCTGCCCTTACCGGAAAATGCAACTGGTAAAAGTGACATTACTTTAGACTACAAAGATATCGCAGGCTACGTCAATCCTGAATTTGTTGATTCTGTTTCCATCAAAGATGCCTTACCCGAACCGTTAGATCCAAATAAAAAATATATCTCTTTAACGTTCGATGATGGGCCCAGCCCAGAAACAACCCCTAGACTTTTAGATATTCTAAAAGAAAAAGGAGTCAAAGCAACGTTCTTTATGTTAGGTCAAAATGTAGTAAAACATGAAGCACTTGTAAAAAGAGTCAATGAAGAAGGACATGAAGTTGCCAGTCATTCATATTCCCATCCTCAACTAACTACTACAGATGCCCAAAAAGTAAAAGATGAAGTTCAAAAAACAGATAAAGCCATTTATCATGCAATTGGTAAAATTCCAACTGATTTTAGACCGCCTTATGGTGCAGTAAATAAAGATGTTGCAAGAATTATTGGAAAACCGATTATTCAATGGTCTGTCGATTCTCAAGATTGGCAAAGCCACAATGCCCAAGCCATCATTAAACGAATTGATGAAACTGCCTATAATGACACAATTATCTTGATGCACGATATCCATCCAGAAACGGTCGATGCTGTTGCTGATGTGATTGACCGATTACGTAATGAAGGTTATGACATTCTTCCTTCTAAACAATTATTAGGAAAAAAAGCTCGCCCTTTGCATATGTATTATGGTTCTAAAGATGAAAGAGTCGTACAATAAAAAAGCAAACCTCCTTTCTAATCCATTAGGGATTTAAGGAGGTTTGTTTTTTCTATACTCTCTTATTGCTCCACAGAATAATTAGGTGCTTCTTTAGTGATTTGTACATCATGTGGATGAGATTCTTTCAAGCCGTTACCACTCATTTGTACAAACTGCGCTTCTTCACGTAGTTGTTGCAAGCTTGCTGCACCAACATAACCCATACCTGATTTTAATCCACCAATCATTTGGAACACGATATCTGACACGCTTCCTTTATAAGCTACGCGACCTTCAATCCCTTCTGGAACAAGTTTGTTCGCTTCATTAACGCCTCCTTGGAAATAGCGATCGCTTGATCCTTTTTCCATAGCGCCTAATGAACCCATACCGCGATACGTTTTAAAACGGCGGCCTTGATAAATTTCAAATTCACCTGGTGATTCATCCGTACCAGCTAACATGCTACCCAGCATAACGGCATGACCACCAGCAGCCAATGCTTTTACAATATCGCCAGAATATTTAATTCCGCCATCAGCAATAATCGCTTTGCCGTATTTACGAGCAACAGATGCCGCATCATAGATAGCCGTTAATTGAGGAACACCTACGCCGGCAACAACACGTGTCGTACAAATTGAACCTGGTCCAATCCCAACTTTAACAACATCTACCCCAACATCATAAAGTGCTTTTGCACCTTCAGCTGTCGCAATATTTCCAGCAATCAGCGTTGCTTCTGGGAATGTTTCACGAATTTCTTTGATTTTACGAATAACACCTGCACTATGCCCATGCGCTGTATCAATTACGATTGCATCTGCTCCTGCGTCTAACAAGGCTTCTGCCCGTTCAAAGGTGTCGCTTGTAACGCCAACCGCTGCAGCTACTAACAACCGACCATGTTCATCCTTAGCAGCATTTGGGAATTCAATCACTTTTTCAATATCTTTAATTGTAATCAAACCACTCAAACGATTATTTTCATCAACGATTGGTAATTTTTCGATTTTATGTTTTTGTAAAATCTTTTCAGCATCTTTTAGAGAAGTGCCAACTGGGGCTGTCACTAAGTGGTCTTTTGTCATTACTTCTTCGATTTTCATTTGATAGTCGGTCACAAAACGCATATCTCGGTTCGTAATAATCCCAACTAATTTACGGTTATCCATCGTTTCTACGATCGGTACACCGCTGATACGGTATTTGCTCATTAAATTTTCAGCATCTGCTACTAAATTTGTCGGTGTTAAGAAAAATGGATCAATGATTACGCCACTTTCAGAACGTTTTACTTTACGGACCTCGTCTGCTTGTTGTGCGATACTCATATTTTTATGAACCACACCTAAGCCGCCTTGACGCGCCATTGAGATTGCCATTTTACTATCTGTTACAGTATCCATACTTGCACTAATCAGAGGAATATTCAACTTAATATTTTTTGCTAATTGCACGCTCATATCCACTTCGTTAGGCAGTACATGACTTTCTGCTGGAATCAATAAAACATCATCAAATGTAAGACCTTTTTTCGCGAATTTTGTTTCCCAGTTAGACATTTTTCAGACCACTCCTCTATTTAATTTTATATAAGAAAATAACAGATAATAAAATAGAAGTCAACCGCATTTCACTGTTTACAGAAATTTTCTTTTCGTTTTCCGAAACATGAGTGTTTCCTCATTTTTTTATTATCAAAAACAAAGTATAACTATGGTTATTTTTTAAATTTCGTGCGAGAAGAATGGATACAAAAGACTTTCCATAGCATCGACACAAAAAGAGTACTGATAGATACTATGAATGAAACTTTTTGAAGTTGCGTCGTCTGATAGCAAACAGATACACTGCCTTTTTCCGACAATGAAATATCAACTAATCCATTTTGTTTGTTCAACGAAGCTGTAGATATTTTTTCTTGCCCATTACTCCTTATTTTTGCTTGATAGCCATAATAGTAGATAAATGGAATGGTCACAGTCCCTTTACCTGGCTTTCTCATCTCATAAGCAAATGTGACTGAATCAAATGTCATTTTTATATCTTTAATTTCAATTTCGTCTGAATTATAGCCAACCGCACGCTCTTTATCCTTTTTAATGCTAGAATAATCTACTTCTTTTGGTAAGTATTCATGCCCTGCACCGATATAATAACTATTGGCATGATCATACTCTTGGTGAGAAAGAATTCTTTTCCCTTCTGTAGATAGAGTTTCCCATTCATAAGTCACAACACCCAACATAATAAGCACAAGTAGCAACCATCGAGCATTAGGCCATTTTTTAAAAAGACCTAAATCATCATTTGCGATAAGGTAAGAAATCAATACTGTCACGATTGACAGTAAACGCCACGGAAATTGAATCGTATTTAATGGTGTATGATCAAAAAGTTGCCATGGAAATACGTTTGTAGTCATAAACATAAACAAAAGTGCAAGTAAAATCAAGTCATAATTTGGGCTATTTCTTTTGAAAAGTGTCATCGCGTAAAGGCATAAACTAAGTAATAAAATAAGTCCAATATTGGCCGAGGATGCATGGAAGACACTGTTTTTAAAGCTATGCGTTAACAATTCTACTAGCGAATACGCTCGTTCTGAAATCAATGTCAGTGGATTGGATGTTACTTGAAACGTTACGTGTCTCATCTGTTCAAATACAGGTACTAAATAAAAGGCTAGTAACAAGAACGTCAGGGCTGTAGCTTTTAGTAAGGATAGGATGGGTTGTTTCTTAAAGAAATCCTTCCCGTTTAAAAGAACGTATAAGCCAATAAACAAGCTCGTGATTTCCAGCGAAATAACATGAGCTAAACCAATCCCTGTCATCGCAACGGTCAGCAGATACCATCTTTGCTGTTTACCATTTTTCAATAAATACATACTGGCCAAAACTAAGGGAAAAAAGCTCATTGCCAATAATTCTCCAAGTGCTTGGCGATTAAAAAAATCTTGCAAGCGATAAATAGAGAGTGTGTACAACAATGAAAAGAGATAGCTTTTTTCTTTAGATAACTTCATGTACCTACCTGATATATAGGTTAAAATAAAAGTTGCAAAATTAATAGCCACTGCAAAAATAATAAAGCTATCAGAAAGTGAAACCCCTGCTACTCTTAGCATTGCGGGGAAATACAAGTAAAAATCTGGATAAAACAAACTAGAAGCATAACCATAACCACCAATAAAAAAGTAACTGATTTTTGGAAACCATATACCCTGCTTTATGGATAATGCCAATGATTCAATACGATTTTGATGAAAATGATAATCATCACCGATTAGAATGTGATTGTTTTGAAAGTAAACGATATATAAAGATGCGATTGCTAGAATCAAAAAACTCAACATAATCAACCATTGACTATGTTGGCTAATCCACTTTTTCACTTCTTCACCTCTTTTATAATGAAAAGAAATTGAAATTTTCATTCTTTTTTACTATCGTATAGCGCGAAGGTTTTTCTTTCAAATAGAAACACTTCCACTCTAAGAAAAGAATTAGAATCGCAGTTTATTTGGCAAATAAAAAGTGTTTGGTGCATAACTTTCATGGCGTTATGCACCAAACACTTTTAAAAAAAGAACAGACAACGATACGAAAACGATCTATTCTTCTCTTTTTTAACTATTTAACGCGCTAAACTACTACGCATATTATACTTTTTCTTTAATAAATAACGAGTAACTAAAGCTACCCCGCCAATAATAATCACAATAACTGGATCTAATACAGGGTTGATAATTGGTGGAAACATTGCTGATCCTGTAAAAACTACCAGCCATAAGAGCATTGCACCCACTAATATAAGTCCGGTTTTAAGCCAACCTGGACGGTTTGTTTTATCTACTCCTGGACGATCATACTGATAGACGTATTTATACATCAAATAAAATGCATACCCACCAGCCATTGATGCTAATACCAACGTCAGTAAGCCTAATGGTTGGGATTTACCTTTTGACCACATCATCATAACAGAAAACATAATTGTCATCACACCAAATAATAGTAATGTATTATCTAACCACATTAAGATTGGTGTTGTTTCTGGTAATTCCTCTGGTTTATTTAAGATAGACTCTGTACGTTCAGCCACTGTACCAAAAAGCTGACGTGCAGTTTTTCCGCTTTTTTGACCTTCTACTAAATGAGGTAGAATTTCGTGTAGAGCGAGAGTCTGGGCTTCTTCTGAAAGGTTAGCGGCTACTAATGATTTTTTTAAATCAAAAATATACTGCTCATTTCTTTTCGTCAATTTTTGTTCAAGTTCACGATTTTCTGAAACGATGTCTCGAAGTGTTTCTGTTTCCATTTTTGCGTCCTCCTCGCCCCTCCTGGTCAATGGGCAGTCTTTACCTAAAAAGTATTCTAACACATTTTTTAGGGAGAAAAACAGTTTTTAGCGATTTTTTCCTATACATTGAAACGGAAAAGCATAACATCGCCATCTTGAACAATATATTCTTTTCCTTCTAAGCGGACTTTGCCCGCTTCTTTTGCTGCTTGCATATTGCCATATGTGTTTAAGTCATCAAAAGAGACTGTCTCTGCACGAATAAAGCCACGCTCAAAATCAGTATGGATGATTCCAGCTGCTTGAGGTGCTTTGATTCCTTTTCGGAACGTCCAAGCCCGAACTTCTTGTTCCCCAGCAGTAAAGTAAGTTGCTAATCCTAATAAGTCATAGGCTGCACGAATCAACTGATCTAATCCAGACTCTTCAATGCCTAATGCTTCTAAAAACTCTGCTTTATCTTCATCGTCTAATTCAGCAATTTCTTCTTCTGCACGCGCACAAACAACGATTACTTCTGCTTGTTCATTTGCTGCAAATGTCCGAACTTGTTGCACATAAGGGTTATTGTCGGAATCAGATACTTCATCCTCTGAAACATTTGCCACATATAAAATCGGCTTTGCTGTTAATAAGAATAGACTTTTAACAATTTTTTGCTCTTCTTCAGTAAACTCGATGGTTCTTGCTGATAACCCTTCTTCCAATACTGGTTTCAGTTTATCTAATACAGCAAGCTCAGCGACCGCATCTTTGTCTTTGGTTTTCGCTATTTTTGCAACGCGTGTATAACGTTTAGTAATAGAATCTAAATCCGCTAACACTAATTCCAAATTAATTGTATCAATATCAGCTAAAGGATCCACACGTCCTTCAACGTGGGTTATATTATCATCATCAAAACAACGGACTACATGACAAATAGCATCCACTTGACGAATATGGCTTAGAAATTGGTTTCCTAATCCTTCCCCTTTACTTGCTCCTTTTACGATTCCAGCTATATCTGTAAACTCAAAGGTTGTAGGTACTGTTTTTTTAGGTTTCACTAACTCTGTTAAACGCTGCAAGCGATTATCTGGTACTTCTACCATCCCCACATTAGGATCGATTGTAGCAAATGGATAGTTTGCCGCTTCTGCTCCTGCTTTTGTAATTGCGTTAAAAAGGGTAGATTTCCCTACGTTTGGTAAACCTACGATTCCAGCTGTTAATGCCATTAATCATTCACTCTTTCTTTATCAGTCTTTTTTTCTACTATTTTCTTCATTTTTTTCTCAAAATCACGGCGTGACATCATAACGATATGACCGCAGTTTGTACATTTTATTTTAATATCAGCACCCATTCGGATAATCTCCCAACGATTTGCCTGACAAGCATGGGGCTTTTTCATTTCGACAATATCACCAAATTCATACATTACAGACAGATCCTTTCTAAACAGCCGTTAATATTTTTAAACTCAGACATAAACATACAAAGATACAATACCATTTTTTGAGCAATCAAGCAAAAGCTATTTTATGGATTCATTCATTTTGATTATTTCACAAAAAATGAAATTAACCGATTTTTTTATTTTAAAAAATAAATAATTAGGCTTCCAAACCAGATTTTATTTGCTATATTTATAAGTAGACAATAATCAAAAAAAACATTGGAAAAATCATTTTATGGCACCTTGCCTGAATACTCTTTCCTCACAATGATACTTAAAGGAGTTTTATTATGAGAAAGTTTGACTTATTAGAAAAGTTAGAGGTTTATCAAATTGATTTATTAATCTATTTGAGCGGTGTTGGAGGAACAGCAACGAAAAAAGAACTCTTGAATCATTTAGCAATTGGCGATTACTTTCTAGCAAAGTTGATTGAAAGTTTAATGACCTCAGCGGTGAAATCAAACGGAGGATTTTTTATTGAAATGAAAAAACAAACAATCACATTTCAAACAAAATCTGATTACTCTCTTCATACACTTTATAATGACTTACTTTTATCTGCACCAAAATATAAAATTTTAGAAGAATTACTTTTATGTGGATCAATTGATGCTACTCGATTACGTGAACGAATTGGTATTAGTCATTCCACTTATTTCAGAAAAATTCACGAATTGAATACTTTGCTAAAAGAATTTGATTTATCTATCCAAAATGGTTACTTGCTTGGCAGTGAGTTACAGATCCGTTTTTTTTATGTATCCCTTTACTCAATGACCAATCCTACCCAGCAATTAAAAAGTCCGAACATCGATCCTAGAATTTATGAATTAATCAATAATATTCAATTAGCTTTAGGATGTCAGATTACGCCTTTTTCCAGAAAAAAGTTGACTCTTTACTTTAGCCTACTGAAAAGAAGGAACGCACAGAAAATGATTCAGGATATTAGTAAACAGCGAACGTTTTTTCACAATAAAACAGACATTCCGAGTCAAAGAAGATTCATAAGTGCTCTTAAAAAAACAAAATTATTTAAAAAAATGAACGAAATTCTAGAATCTTTTTTAGTTTACTATTCTTTTAAAATGCGTCCGAATGAAACTGTGCTTTTGCTTCTTTTTATGTTAGGTGAAGAAATTATTCCTATGCATTCCTATCGCTTAAAGGAATTAGAATTAGTCGAAAAGTATAGTAATTTCTTTATTCCTAAATTGAACATGGAGTTTTTAAGTTTTATGAAAAAGTGTTATCCCCATTCTGACTTGGATAGTACTAAAAAAACCGCTCTTTTGTCCTATTTAAATGCTGTTACATATCGCCATACAATATTCAAAGGACATATTGATTACTACTGGGAGCCGATATATCAAGAGTGGCAAAAAAATGATTACTCTGATACTGTTGGAACGTTTATCAATCACCTAAAACAAAAATACTCAGTACTTCTTGCAGATAATGCGCATGACAAAACGCTACTCTC
This sequence comes from Enterococcus sp. 4G2_DIV0659, assembly GCF_002140715.2. Lineage (NCBI taxonomy): Bacteria > Bacillati > Bacillota > Bacilli > Lactobacillales > Enterococcaceae > Enterococcus > Candidatus Enterococcus mansonii. The sequence continues at coordinate 1,605,700 of NZ_NGLE02000001.1, forward strand.
GAAATATATCCAACTAATAAGTTTTTACGAAGAGTGCATAAAAACAACTATCTCTGTCGGTATTTTTATTGAAGGCGATATACTCTATAGAAAAAAGTTTATGGACTGGTGGATAAAGCATATTGAATTGACTACTTTTGTAAAAGCAGAACCACTAACAGTCAGTAAAACCTATGACTTAGTCATCAGTAACGTTAATTGTTCACATCTGAAACATAAGGGAAAGTATTTTTTCTTTTTAACTAATTATAATGAAAAAATGGATATAAACGATATCGATCAACTATTACATGATATTTATTCCTCTTATACTAAATTGAATAGTTCATAACATAGCTATTGGATACTCCTATTTACTAACTAAGGCTTAGGCAATACATAGTACCTATTAACTGGAATACTCCTCTCTTATTCTGTGTTTTTGAAGGTATAGATATTAGTAAAATATGCTTACACTTAAATCAGTGGTCAATAAATTCCAATTTTTCAATTAATTGACGTTCCTCTGAAAAAAATGAATTGGTGTAACAATCAAGAGTCATTTTTGTTGATGAATGACCCAAAAGAGAGCTTATTGTTGCAATATTACCTCCTGCTTCTAAGCATCTGGTGGCAAATGTATGTCGTAATGAGTGAAAAGAAAAATTTTCCAACCCGATTTTTTTGCGAATCATTTGAAAACGATATGCAATGGTACGAGGTTCGAGGGCTTTGTTTTTATTTGAAATAACATAGTCACTGATTGATCCTTTCTTCAATTCCAACAACTTTTTCTTTAGAGATTTCGTAATGGGAATTTTCCGTTGTGAATAATTACTTTTTGGTGTTACTTCAATAATTTCAGTCTTTTTACCTGACTCATCTTCTGTTTGAATACGCAATATTGTTCGGTTCACCCATAGTGTGTCTGTCTCAAAATCAATGTCCTCCCATTTTAACCCACAAATTTCTCCAATTCGAAGACCTGTCTGTAATGCCAACATAATTGAGAAAAATTTTTGGCTAGTACTTATTTCTTTGACGAGTTTAGCCTGATCATTGATGGATAACGCTTGTACTGTCTTTCTTTTGGTCTTAGGTAGCTCTAATCCGACGCAAGGATTTTCTCTGAGTAGATTTAAAGAGACTGCTTTACTCATACAGTTTTTAAAAACTGAAATAATTGATCGAATCGAACTAGCCTTCAATGTTTGGTTCATCTGCTTTAATAAAAAGTCAATATCCGTTCTCTGTAACTTCTGTAACTTTATTGTACCGATTTTAGGTAAAACATGAACATCCATTTTATTTTTATAACTTGCATAAGTGCTACCTTTAACCTTTGGACGAACAAAGGTCTCCAACCAATACTGTGTCCAGTCTATTAACTGCCCTTCATAAGGTAGAAGATTTTTATTATCATTTGCTTGCTTTTCATATTTTACTAAAATAAGTTGGTGTTTTACTTCTGAATATTTATATCCATAAATATATCCGTAGTGAATTTTGCCATTTTCCTGTCTTCCTTTTATGTATCGACCTTCCCAGCGTCCGTCTTTTCTTTTGTATATATTTTCTCCTCTTCTTGCCATAACTAAGATCCTTTCCAAAAGTTAACTTTATTTTTTAAAAAAATAAAATCCAAACAAATTATTAATAATTGTTTTTACTGCACGAAAAACCACTCGTCCACAAATGACTGTATTTGCATCTTATAATCGTCTATTCCATACCCTCGAACGATACTTAAATACACTACGTTTAGTTTTCTTAACTAAGTATGCATTATTATTTTTTTGAAATTGTTTCTTTTTTTTGGAAAACAACAAAATATTTGGAAGTATAAACTTAAATTGTTTTGTTATAGAATTACTATTCACATAATATTTATATGAAAAATAAAGAGGTATCATACAGTTGAAACTTTTCCAGCTTCTTGTATATCACCCCTTTTATTGAAATAACTCCCTAATAATCATACTTCATTGACCAAAACTGTATTATTGCTCAATTTCAAGAAATTGCTTAAAAAATTTTTTAATGCTGCATATCCTTTTAGCTTAATCAATAATTCTTCTGGACAATAAAACCAATAATTAAAAATTGTAGGTCCCCCAGCAACTTCTTCAATCTTTTCAGTAAAGCTACTTAACTCTTCAACTAACTGCCTACAACTTATTTTATTGGCAATAATAATTTCCTTTTTTCCTTCTAATTCCAACAACATCCATAAATAATCTATGAACTCTACCTTTGCTTTTAGAACAAAAAATTCCTTTTTGGGTATCATTCGTTTTTTACTTGCGTTTTCATTTTCTTTAAAACACGCATAAATCTCTAATTCAAGCTGTGATGTAGGCTCTGGTAAGGCTTCTTTGATGGCTATCTTTTGTACTCTTGCTTGCTTTAAAGATTGCCTTGTTGCTTCCCAGTCTTGTATTGTCAAAGTCAGAGAAAGCCGTTTAGATTTATCAAAAAAATACTTCCGGACCTTCTTGGGATCTTCATTCTTCTCTTTTTTTTCGTTAGTGGTTTTATTGATTGAATCGACTACTTGTATTGGTTCTTTTTTTAATTTAATCGCATTCGCTTGTTTTTTGGTTTGTAAGTTTTCCTGACTATTTTTCACTTTGTAATCAACTTGGTCCATTTGTTCTTTGATCGTTTGACTTACTTTAGTTATTTCGTTTTTTAGTACTTCTCCAGAACCCAAAACAATTGATTCATTTTTTATAAGTCTGCTTTCAAGTCCTTCCATTTTTTTACTTAACTGAGTGCAGGTCGCAAGAATCTCATTTAACTCTTCTCTTTTTTGATCGGCTATTTCTTGTTCTTGTTGAATAACATTATTACCTGATTCAATTAAATCAATGGCAAATTGCTTTAATGTACGCAGTTGCTTAACATGTTCTTCTTCATAAAAACCAATTGTAAAGGTTACGATGATATGTTCAATAGCCGTAAAAATATTGATTTTTTTAATTAACAAGTCATTCTTTTTAGCATTCCATGTATCACTTATCTTCTGAGCGATGTATTCAAGTTCTGCGAATGATTGAATATCTTTTTTGAAGATTAATTTACAAGACAAATATGCGTTATACGGGGTAAACAGTTCTTGATTATAAATTGCTACTCCTAAAAGTTTCGGATTGACTTTTTGATGGAGAATATACTTTTTAATTGCTCTTTTTTCTTGCCTTTGAGTTTTTTTGATCGATTCACTCATGTCCTCCAACTCCTAAAATCTTTGTACTATAATTTTTTTATACACTTGAAAAGATCAAACAACCATTTATTTCAGTCATTATCCGACTAAACTAGAATTGGATAATAAATAAAAAGATCTCAATCCAATCAATTCCATTTCTAACATTTAGGTAAGCAATTGTTTAGATCCTATGATTGTTTTCTCTTTTTTCTACTTTTTTTAAAGGAGTTTTTTGGTCTTATACTATGTTGCATTTGCTCTTTTTTTTTCTGCTTACGTTTTTTATTTTTGTAATATACTTCTATTTGATAACGCTCTTCTTTACGCTTTCTTGAAATGAGTAAAATTATAAGAAGCAATAACAAAAATACAAGTGTGATCACACAAATAATGATATAAAACAATATGTTTTCTTTGTCCAAATTACTATTACGAGCATTCAATTCTTTGTTCTTCATTTTGACAATCTCAAATGCTTCCTCCCATTTCCAAATCTGTCCAGTATCTTTAGATTTAGCAGTCATCATTAGCTGATAGTCACCAGGTTGAAGTAATTGTTTTTTCAGATCGATTACAAAGTCAAAACTCGAATGGGGTGCCATTCGATACCCCGTTACTTGAAATTGATGAAGAATCTTTTTTGAATCTTTTTTGTATATCTTAGCTGTGTACTCAATATCTTCTAAGTTCACTGCCTGATTATTTTGTATTGTTGCTTTTATAATATTTTTATCTGAATCCTTTGGAGGTGAAATTTTAACCAAATTCAATTCTGCCTCTACTGGAATATCCGTTTCAGTTATTTTGACGGCCACAATATATATCTTCTCATCATCAGAGCTCGTCTGTTCTTTTTTACTATTTTTCTTAGAGGAAATTACTTTAATTCCACCTAAGACCATTCCGTCAAATTGTTCAGCGGGCATTTTTAAGTGTATCGTCTCAACAGTCGTCTGATTTGGCGGAACCACAATTTTTTTATTTGTTGTTGCGATATCTTTCAACGAAACTTTTAGCGTTTTATCTCTTGGAATAAGCTTCGATCGATCTGAATAGTCGATATCCCCTGATTCATTTGTTGTAGCATCATTGATTTCAAGAATCACTTCCTGCTCTTTATCAGAAGTATTGGTCAATTCAAGCTTTAAATCTTGTTCTTGTTTTGGGGTCATCTTAAGATCGTAATAGGTTGCTTTTGGATTATGTTGATTTTCCGGTAAAATCGGTTTTACTGACACAGCCCAACCGATTTCTGTTTTAACAATTATCGATAGGGATAATAAAAGAAAAAATCCCATTATTGGAATAATCAGGTGAAGTGGTTTTCGTTTATTGTTCATTATTTTTAAACTCCCTGCATCGTAAATTGTATGTAAAATCATTACGCATAGTATTGCGTATGCCGTAGACGACTCGGACAGTTGACTTTATTTTTTATATTATGTAATAGCGGATGGGAAAGTTGGCTTTTCCCAATCCTTTTTTGAGTTGATTTTTAGAACGATTGTTTCCCTTGTGTTTGTCAATCACCAACAATTTCTTCTTCGCTAAGTACTATTTTTTCTAATAAATAATTTTCACCTTGAATTAAGTCAAAATAAGCAGCTTTATTTAGTAAACTGTCATAGTCCATCTTCATAATACGAACATATGGCTGTCTAAACCATGATTTTTTTTTGATTTTTATTCTGGACTCAATTAACTTACATTCGTCTAAAATCAAATAAATTTCATTCGTTGAAACGGATTCTTTAAAACTTCTAACTTGTTCTCTTTCATAAATCAATTGATTATCAGAAATTGTCATTTTTTCCGATTTGGTCATCAAATCTTTGTTCATTAACCAAGATTGCTCCAGAAACTTTGCTTTTTGGAGCAATTGAGAGTATTCTCTTAAATCAACCCTTAACATTCGATCCCATTTCTCATTTCCATCACTGCTTGGCTTACTTAGTTCTTTGATTGCTCTTGATAAATTTTGGCGTTCCATTTGTTCAATAACGACTTCTAATTTTTTATTTGCAAGGCGCATTCTTTCTTTGGCGTACCGTTCACGGCTCAAAGCTTCTTCGATTTCCACCAAATAGTTGTTATTATCACTGTCTTCTATCTCATGTTCAACGACCTCTGCCTTTACCTCAGTCGTTGGATTTGCAACATGAAGAGGCCTAATAAACTTAGATACTAATTGTTCGATCTCATATACAAATGCTTCCAGTATATCTTCACAATCACCTATCAGTTGTTGCTCTAATGACTGCAATAGATTAACCATAAAAGGGAAACCTCTTTCTCTGTAAGCAATAGGGACAAAATCAATATAGTAAATCACACGACTGTCTTCGGTCTCTTTAGAACCTCCAATCCAAGCAATTTGAGGGAAGGTTTGTATAAGTTCTTCCAATAGGGCTGACCAATTAAGATCTACGAAATCTAAAGTAATTTCTACATGTTTAAAGAAGGAAATGATTGTATGAAATTCTTCAAAATATTCCTCCACTTCTTTTTGAGGATATGGAAGCCCATTGTTTTTTTCTTGAAAAATCTCTTCACAGATATAATAAATATCTCTTAACATGTCATCGTCAAACAGGCGCTCACCTACTGCTGGAGAAGCGGCTTGATAAATGTCAACCACAATATTTTGGTAAACCACTTCGCATTCTCCTCCCTTATTCTAATGATTGGTCGGCTAAACGGCTTGATTTACTTAGCAAGTCTTCCATTAACGCACTTGTTTCTCCTTGAAGACGAAGGATTCGATTATGATAATTGGCCGCTTCCTGATTAATCATTTTTAACTCAATAGAAGCTTCTGAAACAGCTTTTTTCGTTTCATGTCTTGCTGCTTCTACCGTTCTATCAGCCTCTATCGTAGCCCGCTCAATGATTTGCTGTGCTTTTTCTTTTGCTTCCATCAAGACTTCAGCAATTTGATTTTTCATAGAATCTTGTTGACGTACTTGTTGTTCAAAATCCAAATTTTTATTTCGTTCTTCCATTAATTGTTCTTCAATTTGTGTTCTGTGGTCTTCTGATTGTCTTAGCTTATCTTCTAATATGCTGATTCTTTCCTTAGACTTAGATGAACTTGTTAAGCGCATAGTCAATTGGTCAATTTCCTGTTGCTTATTTTCCACTTCGGCCTTTAATCGTTCAGCCATCGTTTTTTGTCTTTGGACTTCTTTTTGAAATTGCTGATTTTCATTTGTTAGATGCTCAATCACACTTGCTTGTTCTTGTTTCAACTCTTGCTCTTGTTTTTTCATATTATTATCCAAACGCTCTCTTTTATTTGAAGTTTCTGGACGATTTTTCTTAGGACGTTCACGCGGTTCTTCTTCATAGTCGTCTTCATAGTCCTCATACTCTTCGTAATCATCGTATTCGTCATATTCATCGTACTCATCATAATATTCTTCATACTCATCTTCATACTTCTTTTTTTTTTTCTTTTTTCTATTAAACATCGCCAAATTATTCTCTCCCTTTCGCATTACAGCTATTTTGCTTAAACACTGCCTACCAGTAGTTCTCTTGCTTGTTCTTCATGGTGTTCATCCAACTCTATAAACTCTTGATTCAAGTAATACCCAATGCCTTTTTTGTTTAAAATAAACGGTTCAAAAATTGATGTTTTTTCCATTATTTTTTGTTTAATTCTATTGATTAAGTTACTTAGTAAAGCTTGTTTATTTTTTTGTTTCGCATTAGTCCAAATGGCTTCACATAATGATTGACTTGAAAAAACTCTTTGTTCTGATTCAATAAAATGCTCTAATACTTGATGTTCTTTTTTAGTTAGGGGAATCAGCCAGTTATCAATAATCAATGTTCGATCTTTTAATTGGAAAGAATATTGTTTTTTCACTTTTACCACGTTTGAGAACGAAGACACTTTTTTGCTTGCTCCTTCGCTATTTTGGTAACTATCTTTACCGCCGTCTTGATTGGTCTTTCTTGCATGATTAGCAGTTTCTTCAAAAATCGTTGCTAACTTACTAGCTAAATCCGTAACAGATATTGGATATGGGACAAACGTAACCTTAGAATTATTAAGATATTTCGTCTTATTGACTTGCTCAGATTCAAAAGTTAAAACGACAATCGGCTTATTCAGTAGTACTAAATTGTCTAAAAATGACTCTTTTAATCCGCTATACATTGATTGTTGATAGATAATGAGATCAAAATTTTGCAGAAAATAGAATTCTTTATCTTTTGGTTGAGTCAACATATCTTTTGAAACCATAATTTCATAATCCATGTTCAACAAACTATTTTGCAACAGCCCATTTGCACTCAATGTGTCAGTCAATATAATAATTTTTTTCCTCATAATAGAAAATCCTCCTTTTAATTTGTATATAGTAAATGCCAACCATTCATATTTGATAGAATCTTTTTAAGTGAAGTGAGAAGATATCCCGAACTGTAATTTTAGAAAATAAGAATTTCCTATTCTTATATAAAATAAGAAAAAAAGACTTTTCATGTAGGAAATATAAATGATTCTATATCACCTATGACGGCTTGATGACGATGAATTATAAATAATTAAAAGAAGTAAGTTTCCATAAAAATGATTAATTTAAAAAAGAAAGTAATTTTAAGAAGTTTCATAAAAGGCACAAACAAGATTTTCTATTTTACTTCTTAATTACCAATACAAAATTAAACGAGCAATAAATGATTTATTTGACGGTTTATTTGACGGCGTATAAAAATAAGTAAATAGCGTGCTACAATTATTTAATTTTACAAAAAAATAAACAGAAGAATTTATCTTAACTTTTGCATAATAATATAGCTATTTATCAATGTTTTATTGTTAAACCCACGATTTGTTCGATTAAATCAGTCATAATATACATTAATTAAAAATATTGTTATTTTTTATTCCTCATTGACATGTTCAAATTATTTATTGTATACTCGTTATATAAGTAGTTGAGTAGGCACCTATCTAGTGATGTCTGTGTGCTTTAATTTGTACAATTATAAATTTTTCTTATTTTATATAAGAATAAGAAATTATTTTTTTTTTTTTTAATAAAAGCATTTTAATAAATCTATGCTCATACGTATATTTATTAAAATGAATATATAAGCGAATATTTTGGTAATATGTTGGAAAATAAAACGAGCGTTCAGCTATTTTTTCTCAAAAAAGAGGCTCCACCAAAACCAGTGTGGTTTTAGTGGAGCCTCTTTAGGTTATTTATTCTGCTAAAATTAATTCATTACGTTTCATCAAAATGAATTTCCAATATATCTAAAATTCTAGCTAAATCTGATTGCGATAGGTACTCAATTTCAATTTTCCCTTTGCCTTCTTTTTCTTGAATTGCAACGGTTGTACCAAATTTATCCATTAGGCGGTCTTCACTTTCCCGGATATAATAAGGTTTTTCTTTGATATTTTTCTTATCTTTTTTCGGTGCTTTCTTGCCTTGATTTTCGTTTAAGTCATTGACGATTTGTTCCAGTTGGCGAACAGTTAAATTTTCTTCCACTACTCGTTTGGCCAATGTTAAAATAAAGTCTTTGTCCTTTAAGCCAAGTAATGTTCTGGCTTGTCCCATAGATAATGTTTCACTTTGAACCATCTCTTTGACTTGCGTAGGTAAGGTTAACAAGCGTAAGTAGTTGGCAATATATGGACGGCTTTTTCCTAGACGTTCTGCGACTTCTACTTGTGTTAATTTCAAGTTTTTCATCAGCATATCATACGCTTCTGCTTCTTCTAAAGGATTTAAATCTTCACGTTGCAAGTTTTCCAATACAGCGACTTGCATCATTGCTTCTTCATCAAATTCACGAACGATTGCTGGAATCGTTTCTTTATCTGCTAATTTTGAAGCACGGAAACGTCTTTCACCAGCAATGATTTCGTAGCCTTTGACAGCCGATTTTCTAACGATAATTGGTTGGAAAACCCCTGATTGTTGAATAGAATTCGCCAACTCTTGAAGAGAGGCTTCATCAAATGTTTTTCTAGGCTGGTAAGGATTGGGACGAAGTTCATTTAGAGGAATTTCAAGCACTTCTTCTTTTTGAACATCTACATCTTCCAAACTAGCAAAATCTTGAAACAATGCATCAATACCTCTACCTAAACCTTTTCCTTTACTCATTATCCAACACTTCCTTTGCTAGTGCTTGGTACACTTCGGCACCACGTGAACGAGGATCATAATCAATAATTGATAAACCATGACTTGGCGCTTCAGATAAACGAACATTTCTAGGAATGATCGTGTCATACACTTTTTCACGGAAATACTTACGCACTTCATCAACGACTTCTGCCCCTAAATTAGTTCTGGCATCATACATCGTCAACAACACACCTTCGATACGTAATTCAGGATTAAAGTGTTTCTGAACCAATCGAATTGTATTTAATAGTTGGCTTAATCCCTCTAAGGCATAGTACTCACATTGTACTGGAATCAAAATCGAATCACTTGCTGTAAATGCATTGATGGTCAAATGCCCTAACGAAGGCGGGCAATCGATCAAAATAAAGTCATAGATATCGCTCACTTCATCGATTGCAGCTTTCAAACGAGACTCTCTAGCCATCATTGATGTTAGCTCAATTTCAGCCCCAGCTAATTGGATTGTTGCTGGAACAATATCTAGATTTTCTCTAGACGTTTGCTGAATCACATTTTTGATTGGCTCTTCATTTACTAATACATCATAAACATCCGTTGCAACATCAGGCTTACGGACGCCGATACCACTTGTTGCGTTTCCTTGAGCATCAATATCGATTAACAACACTTTCTTCCCATAATAGGCAAGACAAGCACCTAGATTCACAGTGGTCGTTGTCTTACCAACGCCGCCTTTTTGATTCGCTACAGAAATTATTCGTGCCATTTGTGTCCCTCCATCTTATCTGATTGGTTGTTTATTTGGTAAGCCTGGTTTTCTTGGATATTTTTTTGGTGTTTCTTTTTTCTTTTGGATCACAACGATATGTCGCTCGTCTTCTGTGATAGGTAATTTAAACGAAACTTCTTTTTGAAATTTCCCACCTAAAGTAGCAATAGCAGGTTTTGCTTCAATAATTTCTTCCTCGCTTTTAGCTGCTTTCAGTGCTAAGAAAAAGCCATCTTTTTTCACTAATGGCAGACATAGCTCACTTAACACATTTAAACGCGCAACTGCACGAGCTGTTACATAATCAAAAGAAGCACGGAATATCTCTTTTTGACCAAATGTTTCTGCGCGATCGTGGTACAAAGAAACATTATCTAAGTTTAATTCATTCACTAATTCTGTTAAAAAGGTGATCCGTTTATTTAATGAATCAACGATTGTTACTTTTAATGTTGGAAAAACAATTTTTAGTGGGATACTTGGAAATCCTGCACCTGCGCCGACATCACAAATCGATTTATTTGTTGAAAAGTCTTCAAAAAACGCCAACGAAATTGAGTCATAGAAGTGTTTTAAATAAACCTCTTTTTTCTCCGTGATTGCTGTTAAATTCATTTTTTCATTCCATTCAACAAGCAAGTCAAAATAGCGGGCAAACTGTTCCATTTGCTGATCCGTTAAATGGATCTCTTTTTGAGCTAATAGTTGTTTAAATTCTTCTGGTGTCATATGTTTCCTTCCTTGCGTGAAACAGAAAATGTTTCACAGTTGTCTTTTCTTACTTTAACGCAAATAGTGATTTCTTGCAATGTTTTTAACAAGATTTATAGCAGTTGTAATAAAATCTTTCTTCTATATACAGTAAAAAGAAAGAACAGATCGAAAACTCAAAAGAGTCTCAAATCCGTTCTTTCTTTTTTAATCTCCACCAACTGTCATTTTGACAATTTTATTATAAATGGGTTCATGTTTCATCAAGTCTTCAATCGTTCCTATTTTTACACCTTTAGAATAATAACCGTCTAAAATGCCTAATTTTTGGAAAATCGTTTGTTTATAGGCAATTTCAGCGTTCCATTCAACTGTGTCTAAAATGGCTAAAGCAGAATGAATAGCTTCCATGCCTGTTTCACCACCTGTAGTAATCAACACCCCGTGACTATCTAATAAGAACTCATGGGGTAATGTCTTTTTAGCCATCGTTTTAATATGGTTACTTACAATTTCGGCCAATTCTTCTGAACAATTCGGCTCAAAATCCAGCACTTCAATATATTCTACTTTCTGAGTAGCTTCGGTCAAATTGGGCATGTCTAACCCGCTAGTAGCCCAAAACATACTATTGGGTGCATGAGCATGCAATACCGCTTTGATTTCAGGATTTGCATCATATACTGCTTCGTGCATATTGATCTCTCTAGTCAATCCACCTTCCCCTGCAACAACCTTTCTCGTATGAGGTTCAACCACTAAAATCTGCGAAGGAGAAACATGTCCCAGATAGGCTTGAGACATCATAGTGGGTGTCATAATGATATATTCTTTGCCCTCTTTATCTGTTGTTTTAAATGAAAAATTTCCACCAGCAACATTTGTATTTTTGCGTTCGAAAATCAATTGTACGATTTTCGCCATATCTTCTCTTTCACGTTCAAATAAAATTCTTCCGTCTGCCATGATTTATTACAGCTCCTTTTTACTGAGTAATTTTCCTGATCGAATGACCTTTTTTGCAGCTTCTTGAACAAGTCTATACTCTTCATATTTTTGCTTTCTACTTTCATCGTATTCTTTAAACAGACTTTGATATCCATTTTTATAAATGAAAAAAGAAAGAAGTATAACTAAAAAATAGAATAGAATGATATTCATTGATAGTGCTAGTAAAAATAGCAGCGTGTCTAAAAACAGCAACATCATCCACTTCCTTTTTTGACTCATGTCCATCCGTCCCTTTTTGATTTAATTTGATGGTTCGGCTTCTTTGTATCGTTCGCTTGGCACCGGTTCTTTTGCCATATATTTATACAACCAAACAAACATTGCTAGAAAAAGAATGAATCCTGCTATTGCCATAATGTTTAGGTTGGCAGCTTCTGCAAATAAGATTCTAAATTCTGGTCCTTCTATCGATGACCACGTGATACTTCCGCCTTTTAAATCGACTGCGCCCGTTTTTTTCGCTAATCCAGTCAAAACTGGAGCAAGATACGTTGCACCATATAAATACAGTGGTGTATAAATAACCCCTAATGTGATCATTCGATATAAATTCCCACCAGTTAGAAGCAGTCCGCCAACTGCAATAGAATAGTTAATGATTCCAGCTAAAGGCAATACTTGATTACCTGGTAAAATCATAGAATACCCTATAAATACAGGCACTAAGATAATCGCTGTTACCCAAATCTCAGACCGGCCAGCTAGTACAGGCCAATCTAGACCAATGTATACTTCACGATCCTTGAAGCGTTTTTTCATCATTTCTGACATCGCATCAGCTAACGGCGATAGAGATTGCATAAACATTTTACTAATCATTGGAAATAACGCCATCGCTGTAGCCACTTTAATCCCTAAATTCAATGAACCAGACAGACCATAAGCTGCACCAAATCCTAGAAGTATTCCGATAATGAATCCCATAACGCTATTTTCAGAAAAAATACCAATTTTCGCTTTCAAAGCGGACGTATCTGCTTTTTTATTGAAGAATGGAATTTTATCCATAACTAGATTAACTGGTAACATCAATACTGCTGAAATATTCATCAAATGGGTTACAGTAACTAAAGGAATACCCGTTAAATCTTGAATATGGCGTTGAAACATATCCCCCATTTTCAACTCTAAAACTACTTGAACAACCGCTGCAATAAAACCCGCAATTAAAGAACCACTAATAAAATAGACTAAATAGGCGGTTAAAGCTTTCCCCCAGACATTCCACATATCTACGTTTAATGTTTTCGTCAAATTCAATAACAACATAATGAAATTAACACCTAGAACCACAGCGAAAAAAACAAAGGCATACGACCAAGACCATGTAATACTTGCGGCACCCGTCCACCCTAAATCAAGCGCAGGTAAATCAATGCCCGTATTTTTAGCCATGGCTTCAGATGCAGGACTTACTGCATCTGACATAAACCCAATTACCATGCTCATTCCAGTAAAAGCAACGCCTAATGTAACAGCAGACATAAACGCTTTTTTCAGCGGCATACGTGCAATCAGCCCAATAATCAGGATAATTAGAGGAACAAAAATAGCTGAACCGAGGTTCAATATATAATCAATCACGGATTGAAACATTTCCATCTCTTCTACCTACCTATCTTTTTTATTTTTTGGTATGATGAATCTATATTATTTTTTAAGAGGTGGGAAACAGAAGTGGCTAACTTATTTCGGAAGTAGCAACTTTTACCCGCCTTTTTACATCTTTCAAACACTTGAAATGTACATCAGACCACCCTATAGATGTTTTTTTATTTTTTCGTATCGTTAACAATTCCCTCATAAATCTCATCAACACCCATCCCTGTCAAAAATGGCACGCCTGCATAGACAGAAATGCCTAATTTTTCAGCTGCCTGTAACACTTCATCATCTGGCTTAGCAATATAAACATAAATACTAGCACTGGGTAACTCTTGCATGATCGATTTATAATCCACAGCTTCTACTGGGTAATCAATATTATCTGCTTCCAGCTTACTTTTGATCTTTTCTGCTACTGTTGTACTTGTTGCCACTCCACTACCACATGCAACGATTAATTTTTTAGCCATTTTTAACTTCCTCCCATTGCTTCATAAATAAATTGAAGACTGCTTTGTTTTCTGTTGTTGCTTTCAATTCGGTTACGAACGATTTATTTTGGAATAAGAGCATTAAATCCTGTAACAATCCAACCTGCTTTGAGGGTTCTTTGATACCTAGGAAAAATAAATCTCTCACCTCCATTTCTTGATTATCCCCCATTTGTTTGACCTTGATTGGGTTTGTTGTTCTTGCAATATATATGAAAGGCCTTTCAATATATTCGGTGTCTGAGTGAGGTAACGCAATATTCAGATGTTCTGTAATCAAACCAGTTGGAAATATTTTTTCTCTTGAGCGAATTCCTTCCAAATAGCCAGAATTGACATACCCTGCTTCTTTCAGTCGGCTTGCAATACATTCAAACAACTCTTCTTCATCTTGGACCGTTACATGTAAATCGATTAATTCTGGTTGAAACATTTCTTTCATCTCTTTGACTCCTCCTTTTATATTTTTACAATTTCAACTTTTTATGTTCAACTTTGTAAAAATATGTTAAACTTTGTTTATACAAAAAGAATACAACTTGTATAAAGGTTTGTCAACGCTTTCTTTTGATTGTTTTTTGTTCGTTTTACGTTTAAAATATAGTAGATAAACATTTTCGAACAAAAAGGGGGACATATTATGTTAAAAAGAGAGCGTCATGCGCATATTTTAGAATTGCTAGAAAAAAACACCTTTATGACTGTGTCCGATATCGCTAACGAACTACATGTATCTGAAATGACTATTCGCAGAGATATCAATGAGCTAAGTGATTCAAATCAGTTAGTTCGTTTATATGGCGGTGCACAAAAAATCGACCGAAAAGACAAAGAACTGGCTACTCACGAGAAAATCAATCTACATATTGAGCAAAAAGAGTATATTGGTAAAATCATGAATTCGTTGATTCAAGATCACCAAGTTGTTTTCGTCGGTGCTGGAACAACCATTTTATATGCACTGCCTTTTATTAAAAAGCAAAATCTGATGATTGTTACCAATAGTTTGTTGGCATTTAATTATGTTATTGAACGCACGAATTATCGGATTTTACTTACAGGGGGGGATTTTACACCAATTACCGAAGAGTTTATTGGGGAACATGCGGAACAAACATTTGAAACGATCAACATTGACATTGCTTTTGCCGCAACAAATGGCATCTACAACAATAACGTGACGACTTCAAACTACTTAGAAGGAGGCGTACAGCGGGCTGCTTTTAAAAATGCTAAGAAAAAAGTAGTGGTCGCCGATAGCACCAAATTTAATGTTAGTGATGTCTACACGTTCTATAAACTCTCTGATTTAGATTATGTAATCACAGACGATAAGATCGATGAACAAACCTTTAATTTCTATCAATCGTATGGCAGGTTGTTAAACAAACCACGTTAACTAAGGTTCTGTATTCTCTTTCAGAACCCTAGTTAACTAGACATCTGAAGGAGGATATGGCAATGATTTTAACAGTGACACTAAACCCGTCAATGGATTCTATTTATTTTACAGATACATTTTATTTAGGTGAGATGAATCGGTGCAAAAACCCCGTCAAAGCTGTTGGCGGAAAAGGAATAAACGCTGGTCGAACAGCCGCCATTTTAGGTGGAGATGTCACAGCAATCGGTGTTTTAGCTGGTATGAACGGTGAATTTATTCGGACAGCACTAAAACAAGAGCCCTTTCACACACATTTTTTGCCAATTTCTGGGGAATCAAGAAATGCAGTAACCGTGATGGATCAAGAAAAAAATCAAACAGAAATTGTAGAACTAGGTCCTGAAATCACCGCAGAAACCGCAAAAAAAATCATTGATACCGTCATTGATTTTTCTATAAACCAGCAGAATGACCCTATTATTGCTTTATGTGGCTCTGCAAATACCAACAATGAATACTTATACCAAGAATATATCCAGCAGTTAGCGAACCAACTGCCGAGGGATATAAAAATTTTGACAGATATTTCAGGAAAACAACTCACTCACGCACTAAAAGGCACGGTGAAACCTTTTTTCATTAAACCAAATATTCACGAATTTGCAGAATTACTAGGTACAACTATTACTAGTAAAAAGCAAGTTATCGACCATATCCGTCATCCACTATTCAAAGACATCCCTTTTATTCTTGTTTCCTGTGGCGGAGATGGGGCTGTAGCGAGATATAAAGATCGATTATTTGATGTAATCATTCCTACTATTGATATCATTAATCCAACAGGTTCTGGAGATGCTACGGTCGGCGGTATTGCTTTTGCATTAGATCAAGGATTGTCTATTGAAGAAACACTTCGTTATGGCATGGCTTGCGGCATGAGTAATGCGCTTGAACAAGCCGTTGGTTTTGTAACGGTTGAATCTGTTGACATGCTAAAAAATAACATCATTTTAAAAGAATTATAGGAAATGTTTCACGTGTAACAATATCGTTCAAAAATAAAATAAGGAGTGTGACACAAAACTAAAAATCAGTTTTGTGTCACACTCTAAATTCTAATAAACGGTGGACAAAAGCCAGGTTCTTCGGCAATTTCGCAAAAATCGAGCAATACAAGAAGCGTATTGTTCGATTTTTACTCCAATTGCTCGAACCTAATCGACTTTTGTCTCAACCTACTTAAAACAGCGGAATTAGAAGCAATCTCTTCGAAAATAAGCTGAACACTTCTGTCTTGCCCTTGCCACTTATTTTTATCTATAATGCTAAGCTATTTCATCCAACAAAAGGCTTGATCTTTCGCAAGATAAAATGGACGCAAGTACCCCACTGTGTTAGATAGTGGAATAATATCTTCACTTAATTCAATATTCAATGTTTCTCTAATATAAGTTCTTCTATCAGAAATTCGTTGCCATAGCTCTGGATACGTTTCTTTCAGTTGTTTTTGTAAATTAGCATCCGCGAGTGCCACACACTCTTCTCCGCTAACACCTGTATAGCCAGCAACGGAAGGAATAATATCAATCTGCAAAATCATCCCGCTTTTTAATACTTCCTCTGATTCCGCATAAATGGGTGATGACATCCATTCTTCATCTGAGACTAAATGACCTGGATTTAAATGCCAATGATAGTGTTCTTTTGGAAAAACTGAATGAATCGTTTGGTATAACTCTTTTCCCTGCATCCCAATCTTGATTGTTTCTAACCAAGTAGTCACTGCTTGATAATAAGGTTTTGCCACTCGTTCCAAGTAATCTCGTTGATTTTCTGGTAATTGGGTTTCATTTTCTACCACAAAACCTGTCCGGCTAGATAATCCGCCTTTGAAAGCTGTTGTTAGTGATAGTGGATCACCTAACATCACTTTTTTATGCGTTGGGTAAACATTTGCATACTCAAAACGCTGTCCCGTCGCTGCAATCGTGACCACCGTATTGGTTTGACCTTCCGCTGTCAACAAACTCCCTAATGTAGCTTCTGTCACGCCCACTTCAACAGCATCCATTGCTTTCAATATACAACTAGAAGATAGATTAGCGCCGTATTCATAATGCGCGATTTCGTTCGCATTATTGATGGTGCGAACCCCTTTATCCCCACGAATAAACAGATGAGCAGCATTTTTGAGAACTACCTGTTCATTTTTACTCGTTAAAAGTGCTTGGATAATAAAATACGGAAGATCGAAATAAGCCTCGTTATCCGATTCGGCAGTGGTAAACATCTTCCAGCCGACGACACCGATTTTTTGCTTTTCAGATAAGCCTATTTGCTCAAAAATAGATTCTAATCTTGCTTCATTGTCCATCGGTTGATTCGGCAACGAAAATAATGGAGAATGGATTAATTGATTGTCGATTCGAGCAACCTTTGCCATTTTTAAATTTTCATTCCCAAGGATCAACGTACACTCGCCTGTAACGTTCAAGACAAGTAATCCCTCTTCAAAACGAGGAATAAAGCCTGTTAAATATTCAAAATTTCCACCGTGCTCTTTGTCAGCATAAATAACTAATGTATCATAGTCTTCTGATTTCATATTTTCCAAAACGTTTTGTTTTCTTTCCTGCATTGTTTCATCTGTTAAGAACGTTGGCGCTACATTCGTGTAGCAAGTTGGTTTAGCAATCGTGGTCAATTGGATGGTTGGCTGTGTCATTTGGTTTCTTTCCCTTCTGGTTGGTTCTTTTTTTATAGCCTTCTCACTGCTTAGTGTAACAAAAAGGATGGTGGGTTTGTAGTTTTATGGTGGTTTATTTGGCGTTAAATACAAACAAGCTGACAGATGGCATAATTCTCACCCTGTCAGCTTGCTTTGAAGTCAAACTCTGGTCCCAACCAAGTTCTCCTCTATGTTTTTAAACCTGAATAACGACGGGAAAAGATGTTCCTTGCCGTTTTAATACGTTTAATAATTTGCGTTTCGGCCACAGTTTTTTGAAACTAAACGCATTGTTCATCTGTGTGTGAACCATCCTCACACTTACATGACTTTTTTATTACTAAACCTTTTTCTTCATTTTATTTTAAACAACCTTTTTATTTTTTCACCCTTTTTAGCAATGACTAACTACAGTATTCAAGTAAACAGCGCTTTTCCCGCCCTTTTTTCACATTTAAAATAATAGTAGTCAAAACGTTTCTTCGTTCACTTTTCGAGAAAATTCAAGAAATCGTTCAATTGAACCAAGCAGACACCACCGTTATCTATTTTCCGCTCATTATCAACAACATCGCATGAGCTGATTTCTAAGATAATCGTTCGAGTTAAGACTGAGCGAACCTTTCCTTCTACTTTATTCTCATAGCCAACTGCTCTCCCATTATAATACGTACCTATTTCTATTCCGTGTTCTTTAGTAGAGTCATCTATATAATGATCCATGTACCTTCCTCAATTCATGTCATATTTTTACCCAAACAACTTTATTTAATGACAGCAAGACAATAGACCTTATAGATTTTAGTGATTATTCAAGTTTTGTCCCAACAACTAATCTATAAATAATCAATCCATACAACAACCTTTTTTGTTTCTTCATTTAAGTTGATATAAAAATGATTCAGCTATTTGTCCAACTTATCATTTTTTTGTTAAATAAATAACACCCATCCAGTAAAAGCCTTGTAAATCTTCATTTTTCATTTTCTCATTAACATTCAAATTAATCCTAGCAAATTCTTCATCATTCAGATTATATTTTGTTCTCAAGGTAGTACTGTTGCCTTTTTCCAAAGAAGTCACCAATTCATTCGTGATCTTATCTTCATCAAAGAATCTATTTTCTACATGATAATATTCGTTGTCTTTGTCTTCGTTTACTGCTTTGTATTCTTTAATACGCTCATCCAGTACGTAGCGATCGTCTTCAACTAAGATTTTTCTAGATGATTTTTCTGGCAAATTCAATAATGCATTTGTTAAAAGTTCGTTGTCATTATTGGTGCTGTCAACAATATTCCACGCGCCATTGATTTTAACTTTATTCCACGCATGTGGTACATCTCCATCTAAAAATCCCGTAACAACGATTGTTTCGAGTTTAGCTTCATCCGCTAATAATTTAAACGCCCCTGCATAGCTTGCACAAACCCCGATTTTATTGATCAAAACGCCATATGGAGTGAAAGAGTCATTGTATTTTTCATCAACCGTTTTAAAATCATTTTTCTCTGCGCTTTCAAGTGCCTTCATATCATATTCTGCATTGTCACAGAGATATTGGTTGATCGCATACTCTTTTTCCAAATCAGTCATATCAGGTTTGATAATTTTACTTACGATTTTTTTCACTTCTTTTTTGAGTTCTACTTGTTTTTTTCCCATGTCAGAAGCTTTTATATTATAAGTAACCATCAGTGACTGACCGTCATTTGAGATAGATGCGCCTTCAACACCTAAAATCAATGGATTTTGATAGATAGCTTCCATCCAAGCATCTAGTAAATATTGCTGCGCATTTGCTTCTGGGAATTCTTTCAAATCGATTTTACGGATTCCTGACAACATATTAACAGCTAAGTATTCACTAAGTGCACTATTGGCTGTGATCTTGTCATCTGTTTCATAGGTTTTATCCTTTGATTGACTTGCTTTGTCGTCCTCTTTATCATCGTCTGCCGTTGTCAGTTCGATATCCGTTGAACCAGCTTTGTTTTCCAATTTATTTTGACGTTCTTCTAATTTTTGTAGTTCTTTTTTCAACGTTTTTTTATTGTATTTTTCCACTTTGGCATTTTCCGTATATCCAGTTCCTTCAACGGTATAAGGAATGTTGACTAAATCGACACGGACTCCTTTTAAGTCGGACATATCTTCCTTTTCGTAGGTTCCCCATGTTTCTGTTGTCTCTTCCGCTTTAGAAATATCATAATTGATTCGTTTTTGAACTAATTTTCCATCACACATCGTAACCCAATGATACGCTGGAAGGCGCTGAATGTTATCTGTTCTTACGCTTCCTTCTTTATTCATTGTTAAACTTACTTCATCGGCATATGGAATTCTACTAGCTAAAGCTCTTGAGTCTAAATAATTGCTGATGGCTGAGGTACCTTTCTTTGAAACTGCGATTACAGCATAATCCTGCTGATCACTGTCTGCAGGAATCGGATCTGAGCCTGCTCCATATTTTTTAACATTATCTTCTTTTTGACGATCCAATTCAGAAACTTTAAACGATTTAAACTTGCTAACCGATTTAGGAGACCATTTTGTTCCTTCGACTTTCTCAGTAACAAAGGCGGTGTTTGAGTGGCCAGAGTCTTCAGAATTATTGATGTTTACTACATAATAATACTCTGCACCAGCAACTTTATTCCAAGAAAATTCAGGTATTCCCTTATCATTTATCTTCATTTTCATTCGTAATCGGCCTGAAAGTTCGTGCTTAACCGTGAATACTCGAACTTCTGGTTTCTCCAGTTTTTTTCCAGTTTGTAAATCAACATAGAGTACCATGTAATATTCAGGAAGATTTCCCCAGCCTTTTTCTTGCTTGGTGAGGTCTTGTTCTGCATTTGCATTCACATTTCTGACCGTGGCTTGTGGTGTTCTTGGCGGCATTATTTCAATACCTTTTCCATCATTAAATAGCTTAAAGGTAGATTTAATACTATGAGTGAAGTCTGAAGTGGGAAATATTTCAACGATTTCATTGAATTTTTCTATTCCTTTTTCTAATGGATCAAATCCTAATTCAAGTTTGATACTTTCCTCGCGCTTAAGTACGATTTTTTCATCAGAATAAATGTTATCTTCTTTGTACTTCTTTTTTACTTCTGATGCTAATTGACCAACAGTAACCTCCTTCCTACTCTGTTTTTCGGACTCTTTTGTTTGCTGACATGCCCCAAGTATAAGTGTTGTTAATAATACCCCCACAACCACTTTCTTTTTCACTTTAACTCCACCTTTCTACTACTAATACCTTTTATCCTCTAAAAAGGTTACACCTTTATAATTTATTTTTGATAAAATCGATAAATTCTTTTTCTGTAACGTCTTTTCCAACGATGTAATAATACTTATCTTCCTTGCTATAAGCGGCATAAAAGATATTCCTACTATCTTTTCCTAACAGAATAGTCGTTCCTTTGATTTTGCTTTCTTTCACTTCTGCTAAAAATTCTGGAATGATTGTTTTGTCTTTTCCTTCTGTTACTTGTATCTTGTCCTTTTTTTCTTTTCCAATTGCTTGTCCGAAGTTCTTATCGATTGTAAAATCAGCTTGCTCAACAGAGGCGATATCAATATGATTTTGTGATGAGTAATAACTATAGCCACCAACACCTACAGCTAAAATAACGATTGCTGCAACGGCACTTCGTCTAAGAACGACTGTAACAGTGAATTTACTTTGTTTTTCTTGTTCTTTTTCTATTTCTTTTTTCATTTCAATTTTTGTTCGTTCTATTAAATGTCTAGGTGCACGGATTTTCTCAATTTCCTTGTTATACTCGTCCTTCATTTAAAAATCCCCCTTCATTTTTTTTCTTAAAGCCTCTCTTGCTCTTGAAAGTCTGGTTTTTACTGATGATTCTGATTGCTCGACTAAGGTGCTGATTTCCCGAATAGAATAGCCTTCAAAGTAAAACAAATGAATCACTAACTGTTGTGCTTCTGGAAGCGACAAACAAGCATCTAGTAACTCTTCATTATCGCCAATAGCAAAAGCTGCTGACGCACGCTCATCAGCCTGTTCAGG
Source organism: Enterococcus sp. 4G2_DIV0659 (assembly GCF_002140715.2). Classification (NCBI taxonomy): domain Bacteria; kingdom Bacillati; phylum Bacillota; class Bacilli; order Lactobacillales; family Enterococcaceae; genus Enterococcus; species Candidatus Enterococcus mansonii. The sequence continues at coordinate 1,627,759 of NZ_NGLE02000001.1, forward strand.
CATCTGTTCTTCATCCATACTTGTTGTTTTTTTACGCCAAGCACTGTCAAACTGCTTTTTACAACAATTGATTGTGACACGAATCAGCCACGGCTTAATATGTTCTTCTCCTTTTATCGTATGACTGTATTTCACTAACCGAAGAAATACTTCTTGAAAAATATCTTCTGCATCACTTTGATTTTTCATTTGAACAAACGCAATACGATAGACCATATCAGCATATTCTTCCACAATCTCATCTACATCTAACCCAACGAGTTTACTCTTTTTCATATTTTCCCCTCACTTCTAATACCCTTTATTTTAAAAAAAGTTACAACGACTTAAAGTAAATACTTCTTTATTTCATAATTTTGTACCTTAATTGAATCTAAAAAGCTTAACGTTTTATATATATCGTTCTCTTTCTATAATAATATAAATTTCACTAAAATTGAGTGCTTTATTTATATTTTAATGCTCTTTATCTCAATTTATTTTTGATGTTTTTGACATGTTTTTCAAGATTAGCTAAGACAGTGCATTAAAAGAAAGAACGATCCAACCTACTACTTTTCTGATTGGATCGCTTCTTTTTTATTTTTAAGCTTTGAGGAACCTTTGATCTGTGTTAGGGTAGTCAATTCGATTCCTTTGGTCGATTGGTTGTATTTATTTTCTATTATTCATCGTACTTACCTGCTTTTAGTTGTTTTTCTGTTGGTTCTTGATTTTTTTAGCTGTTTTATACCATACTTTTGGATTATTCACTAAAAGTACAGTTAATAACCCTGCGATTGCTGCTCCTAAAACTAGGGAAAGAAAAAGCTCTTTTATTATAATCATAATTTCAACTTATTGTCTTTCTTAAAATTTACAAGGTAGACCATATAAACAGGTATGCTAATAAATAAAATCATAGTTGGTATACGAAAAAATTCTTGTAAGCTATTAAGATTAGGAATTGTCTCAGATAACCCAATAAAACTAAACAATAGAACTAAAACCAGCACCATGTAATGAAGCTTTTTGTCTACGAGCATAAAAATCAATGGATTCTTCAAATATCCAGTACTTCTGATTGCATGCATCGCATCTTCAATGCTAGTATCAGTATAGTCTTCGCTGTTCCCATACATCATACGATTGATGAATAGCGTTATTGTAGTTGCAAAAAAGATAGTAAACACTATCATGCTAATATTATTGATTTCATTACTAACAAATTTCATTTTAAAAAATGAAGTAATCACTCTAATGATAATAAGACAAACAAATAGTCCACCAATTATATACCTGTTTGATTTGCTTTTCTTTGTAGATACTTTTATACCTCCGTCTCTAACTGCGACATCTCTTTTTTTATCCCAATATACGCTTCCACCATATTTACTATCTCCCAACCAAATATATCTTCTCATAGTCAAAAACTCCTTTATTAAATCGATGCAAATAGCTATTTAACTGGACTTCTTCAATACTACAGCTAATCCGTCTCAGTCATATATTGCTCATCAAACTTACCTGCTTTTAATTGTCTTTTTAAAATTCTAAAAGCTTTTCGTTGCCTTAGTGGATGGACAGAATAATGTATAAGCCCTATACCGAAACAAAATAAAATTAATTCTATTGCGATTTCTGTTGAGATATCTTCCATAGACAAAGAGAATAAGAAAAATACTATGTATCCTACGAAAAATAAACGCTCTAGCCATGCTAAAGGGATTAAATTTTTTGAATTTTTAAGAACTTTTACTACTTCTTCTTTTTTAAAAATTCTCTTAGTAATTTGCCCTTTTGATTTTTCTACTAAAATATTTGCTAAAAATTTTCCTAAGAACCAGCTAGCTCCAGAAATATAAAGTACAGTCAAATAAATCGGCATAAAAGAAACAAACTTAAACTGCTTAGCCAACAATGGAATTATGACCATTCCTCCTAACATACTGATTGACCATGTAGTAGATTTAGAATAACTTCCTCCAGCTTTCTCAGTAAATGGACCTTCGAATTCCTGAATAAATAATTCCTGTGTAGATAAATCAAAATATATTGATTTATCTGAAGCAATTTTCAGTAATGGTACTGTTTTATTTTTCAATTGAATAACTCCTTTTATTACAATGTTTTTTGGTCATTTATAATCAAATTGGATTAAGTTCCTTTTTTTGGTATTTTTCTACAGCGTTTAGCCATCGGATGAGATTATTTTCCCAGATAAGAAGGATTGAGGAAAAAGGCAATATTCCTGTTAGACTTATCGCTACTATCTCACTACCAATTTGGTGACCAATTAATTCCCCATTCTGATTTATAAGATATGCTATAGGAAGAATTGAAATAGTACATAGTACCACCACAATAGTTAAAATCCACGCTATCAACTTTTTCCAAATAGTAACCTTTTTATTATTGAAAATAGTCCATATACTATTTGTTTTAATAGCATCTCCTAGTTCTTTTTTTGTAGCTGGGGTCGCTAATTTCACATTTTTATATAGCGTATTATCAATTAGTCTAGTTAAAAAAAATACTTCCAAAAACCAAAGTATCACTATTAATACGAGAGTTATAGGTGTGTATCTTGTAGATAAAATACTGCTTATTATTATAAAAAATAACGTTACAATTATACCACTCCACCAATAATTTTTTTTCTTTCTATCTAAGCGCTGAGTATTTAATGCCTTCATAGGAATTTTTTTCTTTACATCGAAATAAATTGTTTCACCCTTAACTTCTCCCATATAAATTAATTTCCTAAGCAACAATACTTGTCCCCCTCACTAAACTTTGAAATTATTTATGTTCCAATGACTATATTGAATAGCATTATACAAAACAGTGCTAAGACAATCTAGCTCTCACCTATTTTCAGGATGCTTTATTTAACTCAACCATTCTGTACTCAATCACTTTTTTGTCTGAATAGACTTTTCCATTAAAAAATAACATGCCTAAGATCACTATTATTACAAAAGCAAATAATCTTTCTTGAACAACAAAAGGCAAAATTACTGTTAAAACGAACAAAAAAGAAACGAAGATTGCGAAAATCACAATTGATCTCTTTTTAATCACATTATATTCTCCTTGTTTTTTATACTCGCAACCTTTTCCTAGTAAAATTAAATTACCTTTTAATTTTTTTAGATGACTGTCAAAAACCATTTTTCGATAAAATGAAACGACACTAAAACATAGTGCTAGAAGCAACCAAAAAAAGAACAGATTGACTATCCCTGTCATAACATTTATAGGTAAATTAGTCTCTCCCCATATCCAATCTTTTGGAACGTTATTTCTTATAATCGCACTTAAAACTGCTACAACGCCAATATATTTATATTCGGAGTTGTTCTTTATTCTTTTTTTAACTTTGCTTCCTAAAACTTTTTTACTTTCTAAGGAAATGTCTGATGTGTAAATTTTCCTCTGAATAGTAAATCCCTTAAAGCCAATTACCCCTGAATTTTGTCTAATTAAATACTCTTCTTTTTCTTCAGTAATGAACAACAACCAACCAGAAGTTATTCTTTTTCCATCAAAAGAAAGATTGAAGAACTCTCCTTTCTTAGCCACAAAACTCTCCATTATTCAGGATCCTTTATATTTAATTTATATATCACACGTCTATCTGAGCTAACCTTTCCGTTAAAAAAGAGTGCTGATAAAACACCTATTGTCAAAAACAGCATCAGCCTTTCTTGAACAATGAAAGGAATGAAAAGTGTAAATACAAATAAAAAAATTCCTAAACCAACTAATATTCCCATAGCTATCAACCTATTACATTTGTTCATTTTTTCACCACCATTTTAGTATCTTTTGTGTAATCCGTAAGGGACTTTTGGCGTATCCTTCTCCTATTCTCACCAAATCTCCACCTATTTTTTTTAAGTTTGATTCAAATCTTTTCTTCCGATAGTAGGAAATAAGATAAAAACTTAACATTAATACTAACCAAAAATAGCTAAGATTAAACATACCTGTTAAAAAATTAATTGGTAGATTACTTTTTCCCCATAACCATTCAACTGGAAGTATGTTTCTTAATAAAGCACCTATAGGAATGGCTATTGCGATTCCCAGATAGTTTTTTTCAGATTCTTGCTTTGCCTGGTTTATCACCTCTTCTCCACTAATCGCAAATTCTTTTAATGATTTATTCGATTTATATATTTTTCGATTAAATGTATATTGTTTAAAACCTGCTAATAAAAAGTTTTGTTGTATCAAATACTCTTCCTCATTCGTAGTAATCAGCAACAGCCAACCTTGAACAATTTTCTTCTTATTAAGAGAAATATTTAATAGTTCTCCTTCTACCGTTTTTAATTCTTTTGTCATATAATTCTCCCAATAACTAACTTTTGAATCCATCTACATCATTAACTACAATCGTAATAATTCTTATTTCTATAGCATATAGCGACAAGAAAAAAAGGACAACCCCTTCAGATATTTTTTCTGATTAGATTGTTCTTTTTAGTCTCTATTATTTTCCTTTTTTCTTTTTGAAAGCTAGGTAGTAAAATATCGCAGGGAAAAAGAATAACCCTATCAAACCACCTAAGCCATAAGAATCGGATACATCTATTCCTTTAGCTACTTGAGCAATTGACGACATTGTAAATATTATTGCTACTACTAACGCCCACTTGCGTTGCACCTTTTTTTCATTCATTTATTTTTCTCTCCTCTTATATAATTTTTAGTAATTCTAAAATGACGTTACATTCCTCTTCAAGTAGTCCAACACTTTCCAAGGATATTTTTTATTCTTCTACTGCTCGATACCAGCTTTCAAGAATAATAGAATAAATTTCATCATTTGATCGATTTAATTGTGAATCCATTATGTTAATTTCTACTTTTTTTCCATTTTGTAAAGTTAAAACGAGGAACTCTTGATTCACGATTTTACTTAATTTGACATCTACTACTTCTTCCCATGCTAAAAATTGAACACGCCACAAGCAAAATTCAATGCCTTCTTCGTAAACCACCATCTTCTTATTTCAAAATCTAATCAACATGTTAAGGGCTTGTAAACCTAAAATAATAAACATTAAAGTGATTAAAATCGGAATAATAGCAAAAAATGGCATCATTGGGATTGCTACAATCAATAAAAACGGAAAGGTGAATAACATGGGGAATAATAACAACAATGATACAACCATAGTGATGACATTCTTTTTAATCACAACTATTTCTGTGCGACTGTCTCTAGTTTGTTTCACGCTTTGTCTCCATCCTTTTCTCTTCTAAAACACTTCTATGGCTATGCTAAGTTGCTTTATCTTTAGCTTCTTTTTCTTCTTAACTTTTTTATAACCCATTGAATAAAAATTATTCCAAACCCAAGTAAAATGAGAATCATAATAAATCCGAATACATTTTTTGTTGTTCTAGATAGAGTGTATTTCTCATCTATTTTCACCATGACTATGAGGATAAAAAAGCCTATAAAAACGTATGTTGAAGCTTTTCTTAACCGTGATTTCACGATTTCTTTCCACGGTTTTTCTGGTTCATCAATATAATTAACCCAGTATTCTCTGTCTGTATTTAATAGAAATGCGGAATAAGCAAATTCTATTGTTAATCTAGAAAAAGCAGCTCCTAAAAATACTCCCAACACTAAGCCAAAGACTCTTGATAAGTTCCCTGTAAAAAAAGCGCCTAGCGTTGAAAACCCAACGATTATCCATAGTGATTTTGACTCGTAAATCTTAGCCTTAGATTGCGCCATATAATTAGCAGTTGTACGTTTTTCAGAAAAACCAATTTCTATTTGTTTTTTTAACCAATAAATATTATAACAGAGTGAACCTATATAGGTTAGCCCGAATATTAGTAGAACAATTATTGATAGTTTAGATTCATACCATATTTCATTTGGCTGATCCTTTTGCGTTATCATATAAAACATAAATAGTATTATAGAAGTAAGTAAAACTGAAAAAATTGTTAGCCAGATGCTTGCGAAGCCCTGATGTCGAATCAAAATTTTTCTTGTAAACCTTAGTCTAATAGTTAAAAATGTTAGTAGCATAAAGCTTGCTATAAATATAACAAAGATATTAACCTTACTTTGTAGTGGATTTATTCCATAACCTAAAATAGCAACATGCCAAGTTATAGGTAAACAAAGAAGTGCAATCGCTAAACCAGCCAAAGATATATTTAAGGAGGCAATACTTCCCCTAGTAGCTACAAATGATTTAAAGTATTCCTTGTTCATTTCCTTTGGAGATTTATTTTTATTAGTTACTGTCATACATTCAACCTCCAAACCTTTCTTTAAACCTATCTGATTAACCTTCATCACTTCTTACAATTTGAACGAATTGACATTTCTTATATACCATTACTTCTATTTTGGGTTTGAATTTTATTCATTAAGTCTTCAATTTTTATTAATTCATTTTTATATTGATCAATTGTTTCTGGAAATTCATTAATCATAAAATTAAAAAACTCATCCGCAGACTTCAATACTATTGAAAAAAAGTCTTTCTCTGGCACATTCCATTTTTTTATTTCAGATGATTCCACAGAAAATGAAATTTGATTATTTGCTATTCGGTTCATTTCTAATTTGATTGGTTGGTCTGGAAAGTATGTTTCCGATTGACCTTTTTCTAGCACTATACTAATCATTTCCACCAAGTAAGACCAAAGTTGATCAACTAAATCCCAATGCCGTTGTCCTAAAATTTCTTCATCAATGTACTTTAAACATATCGCTCCTTCTACATAAAACAGGTCAACGTCACTTTTAATAACGGATACTTCTTTTAAATTATCAATATTTACAAAATTACTTTTTAAATTGTCCATTGTAACAATGGCGCCTGGTTTTAACATATATGATGTACATGTGAACACTTTTTCACCTACTTAATTAATTCGTATAATTGACCAATTCGCCCATTTTTAAATCCACGGTTAATATTATATTCAGAGCCTTTTATAAAACCATAACCTACACTCAAAAAAATTTCTTTAGTTCTTTAGGAATTTCTAATTCAATTATGCCTTCCATTTTTACATTGTAAAAAGTATTCCCACTATTATCTTCTATACATTTAGTCATAAGCTGTTATTCCTTTATTTTCTCATAAATAGATATAGTTTTACTTATATATTCTTTAAAGAATCGGTTCATCCTTCTCATTCAATACAGTTTTTATTTCATGATTTTCGTAAATTACCATATATTCATCTGGGAGAGCCAGAACTTGAATTATCTCAGGTTTTTGTTTTAAAAGTTGATAAGCATATAAGGAATATAGATCTTCTTCTGAACTATCCTCTTCTATACTACCTATATACCAACCTGAATCACCTGATTCTGCATCACTAGATCTTTGCATATACATTGTATCGAAAGTTAAAATATTTTTTTGAAGTATGATTTTATCGCCAAAACTAATTGATTTGCCTTCTAAATTTAGTTTTCTCAAAAAATGACCTTGTTCTAACTGTACCCATAGAGCCAAGGTTAAATCTTTAGTCTTATCTTCAAAAGGATTTTTGCTAGTATCATTTGTTAGTATAACGAATGAGTCTTTATTTATTTCTTCTAAAAAATAAATTGACCACTCAAGCCGGAATGAAAATCCATTGACAAATTCTTCTTCATTAATATTATTTAGAACAGAGAACAGACTTAATACTTGAGGCTCTAACTCTTTTTCTGCAACAGCTGTAAATTCTTTGCTCCCTATCTTTTGCTTAAATTCTCGCATTTATTTTTAACCTCCCTCTTATGGATATTTCCAAAGACTCTCTAGCCCTTTTAAAGTATTAGCTTTCTTTTCTAATCTTATTTTAAACGTTCTTCGTTATTAAATAGCTCTATTTAATTTTTTGTATCTACTCTAAATAATATTCTAACACTTCATTGCTGAAAAACGATATCAACTTTTTAGTTGATATCGTTTTATTAGACTTATCTATCGAAAAGATTGATTATTAGAATGATGCTCTAACTTCCTATATTTGACTTTAATAAGAAATCTTTATAGTAAGGAATCATTTAACATCTTATCAAACAGTTCTGAGAATTTCTTAAAACTATACATTTCACTTCCAGAAGGATTATCTAACTCCCAATATAACTTTGTTTTCTTTTCATATACATACCAACTAACATTGGATTCTCCTAAAAATATATACGCCTTATTCTCCTCTACGTCATACCATATCTCATTATACTCTATAGCTCCATAAACTCTTTGCTCAATATTTTCCCTATTTTCCATCAGCTCCTCATCCACACCATATAACACAAAACCATTAAAATCTAGACCATTTATTTCTTTTAATATCTCAATATAACCTTTTGGAAATTCTATATTAAGATCTTTCTTTATCTTTTTTGTAAACTTAGCTATTTCATCATTCGTAGCTCCCCTGTTAATTTTATCACCATAGGATTCTTCTATTTTTTTTACACGATTTAAATTTTCTTTCCACATTTATTTTCCTCCTACTTAGGATATATATTTCCATCAATCATGGGCCATTCAACCTGTTTAATTTCTCCAGGCTTCATTCCTCTTGCTACACTATTCTGATGATTAGTAATAACTTTATGCCAAGGCTCATTTTCTATCAATACGAGATTAGCAAAATCATTGGTCCCACTATCATCTAATGGCAATTTATGATGAACTTGCCATCCCTGCGGTACATTTCCATTTTTAATTCTTGCTATATCTTTCTCACTAAATCCCAATTCTTTGAGATATTTTTCATTGGCGCCCAACTCTTTTAAGAAATTTTTTCTTACTGAACTATCAAATTTATTTCTTAATTTTTTAGTTTCTGAAGGACTTCTCTTAATATAATCAATAACCTCAGTTTTTACATTTTTTAAAGTATGTTCTTTCCCACGAAGTTTACCTTTAAAATCATCAACAGCGCCACTACCTTTACCAAAGTTAGCTTTAGCTAACTCCATGTAATCACCCAACGTCCCCTTACCGATATTCACTTTTCCAAATCCATTTGCCCCAGCAAGTGCTACTTCGTCCATAATCGGCATTGGGATATTCTTCACCTTCGCTATAAAGGCTTTGGTCGCTTCATCTCCATATTTCAATCCTTTATTCATCAGGGATGTAACCTTGCCTACTTTGTTCAAGGTCGTTGCTTTCGATGCTGCTTTAAAGGCGTCCATTCCTTTGGATAGTTTACCTGCCAGCTTCGTTCCTTTCAGTGCCGCGCTTATTTCACCGGCTCCTACAAACATACTCGCTACATCAAAGATATAGCCGCCTACCGCATACGCACCTTCTGTTTTTATATCATTAACTATAGTATTAACGAAACTTACACCCATGTCAAAGGTTTGTTTTGCTGCTTCTCTATGCGCAGGACTAACTAATAATATCCATGGTCCAGTCACTGTCTGGGCGTTCATCGCAAAGGTCTTCAAGACACTTCCGATCGCTTTCGTATTTTCCCATGCCCCTTTAATATCGTCTAATTTCCATTCTGGTGTTTTTATGCCTCTTAAGGAGTCAAGTCCCCATTCGCCTAATTCGATACCTAAATGAAGGAGCTGACTAGCACCTATTGCGATGGAACTTACCATCTTACCTGCACCGCCAATGAATCCTTCTAACAGGAGTAACTCATTTTTAAATTTTTGGGGGATGGAGAGGTTTTTTGTCCCCTCTACTACATTCCCCCACCAGCCGCCTATATTATCGGACATATTTTGGAGGAAGCTTTCAACGGGGTGACGATCTGCCCATTTTGCTTTCGCTTTCTTTTCTGCTTCTTTTGCTTCTCGTAAGGCCTCTGCTTCTGCCTTAGCGATTTGACTATCGATATCTTTGATTGCTTCTGCCAACCCAGTTTGGGAGGCGAATTCCATAAATCTTGGGTCTGTATAGCTTAAACCACTTGCCGTTTCTGACATTTTTATTTGTTGAGAAAGGACATTGATGATTTCTTCTGCTTGACTTGGCTTCTGCTTATCATCAAACTCATTAACTTTTTGAATGATTTTATCCAAATGCCTTTTGGCTTCATCACAAGCACTGGTGAATGAGCTACTACTTGGCATGGAAAGTGAAATCAAATCGGATATATCACTATATACGGACTTAATCGCCTGTCTTTTCTCTTTGTGTTCGCTCTTAAATTTATCAATAGATGCTTTTGCCTTCGTTAAGACCGCTTCGTCTAACACCGCATTTTGTGACGTTTCTCCGGTGGTTCCCGCAAATTCGGCATATGTTTGTTGTAAATCTAATTCTACTAGTTTATAGCTGTTTTTTAAACCGACAAGTACGGCATTTTTATTATTATTGATATCTGCCGCAATTGCTTGTCCGACTTGCCCATGCATCGCATTACTGTTAATGATCCCATTCATTGAATTTTTGGCATTATTTAGTTGTTCTTGTGCGGTTCTTGATAATTTTTGATACTGTTCCAACGCCTTTTTCATTTCGGCTGTTTCTACGTGAAAGCCCATAACTAGCTCCTTTCTTTGTGTTTTTATCCTCTATTCTGTTGGTGTCATTTCAGTCAGTGCCTCATAATAGGAAATCGCATCTTCTGTCGTCATATACGCTGTAGAGATTTGTTGATTCAATACTTGCGTCGCTCGTAATACATCAAATGAGAAGGCTTCCTCATACTCATTCGTATAACTTTCTGCGATTACACGTTTAATCATCATATTAGAAATCAGAACAGGATCATTTCCTGGGATTTCACCAAATGGCCATAGTCGTCCTAAGTAATCAACAATATAGTGATCAAAGCCTGACATCAACGGGACTTTTCTTCCTGTAAGGGTAACAATCGCCCCTAATTCTCTGTCTTTAAACATACCTGCTACGCTTTCTGGCAACATACTTTCATCAAGCTCAACTGTCGTTCCAACCGGATAAATCGGCGCAAATGCAACATCAATTTTGCCAATGTATTGTAAAAATTGAGGAATAGTTAAGACCACTTGGTTTGCTTGGCGATCAAAGGTAACAGATTGTTCCTCGTAATCGAAGAAAACACTTAATTTAGCACCAACCATTGGCTTGTGTTCAAATTGTTGCTCCAAATTTCGATATGTTTTATAAACTGATTTTAATAGCTGAAAATTAGTTCCTAAGAGAACACCTGTTAAAATCAACTCTTCTGTGATTTCAAACGTAAGTGATTCATCATTAATCAACACACCTTCAAAAAATTTCTTTGAATCATAATTCGCCATCACTTAAACCTCACTTTGGTTGTATTTTGCTCAAATGTTCTAGATGCTTGCTTGTCTTCGTTGACAATATTTTCAGCCACTTGTTTCATTTTTTGCGTATCTGTTTTAGACACGTTTTTGAAGGATTCGACTGTATTTACCAGTGTTTTTTGCGTCTCTATGACTTTTTTAAATCGTTTTAAGGTTGTTTTACCTAAGTCATTGATTGTAGGCTTAGAAATACTTGAAACTGCGCTATCTGCTTTTGAAACAACGGCGTCCCACGCTGCCTTATCAACACCTGTTTTTCCCATTTATATTCTCTCCTTTGTCAGGCTAAAAGATTGAAGCCAAGAAGTTTTTTGCCATATCAAAGGCACTTTCTACAGCACTCAACAAATCCCCTTGCTCTAATTCTTTCTTTGCTATTTCTGCATCTAGTCTTGCCATATTTTTTTCATAGGCGTTTTCCTCTTTATGCAATGTTGTACCCATTTTTTGCGCTTTTTCGTCAAATTTATCTCGAAGCGTTCCCTTGAACTGTCCTGTACTCAACTTTGTTGGGTATTGCTTCACTTGATTTTCAAATTGCGAAAAGTTTTTCATGGATTTATTTAATTTGCTTTTTGCTTCTTTCAGCCGTTCTAATTTCTTTTGATTTTTGTCATAAGCGGCTTTTCGTTCATTTCCGATTCGTTGCCATTTTGTCGATTCTCGTCGATTTTGAGCATTTCGCTCTTGGCGTTTTCTTTCTGCTGCCTCATCTTTGGCCATTTTTTTCCCTCCTTGTTACAGCAAACAATCATTTATTTTACTCACTAACCAACTTCACTCGGCATGCATTTCGTCCAATAAAGAAATGAGACTCATCTAATTCCACTACAGGTTCACTGTAACCTGATTTAATATTGATAAATCCTTGGTCTGCTAAACGTGTGCCGATCATGCCTGCTGGGATATTCGTACGTAGTCGTTTGTTAAAGTCATCAAAGCTGTTTTCAATTTGTTTTTGATTGCCTTGGAAGATAAAGTAGATGTTCACTTTGGCAGCTTTTCTTAAATACACATCGATTGCGTCATTGGTAATGAATGTTTTGTCTCCGAAAATATGTGCTTCTGGGACATAGACAAACATTGGTTCATGTTCTGTTGCGTCTTGACGTACTTCGATTTCACTGACTAAATCATTGACAAAGGTACTGTAATCCGGTTCTGCCACCATCATGTCAAAGCTTTCTGTAAAGCCGCCGAAACGTTCTGAACCGTTAAAGACAACCCGTTGTGCTCGTCCTTCAAAGTGTTTTAGATTTTCTACTATGACTTTTTCAATATATTCTGTTTGTTGCGGTGAGTCGTCTCCAATCACAAAATAGCCCTGTTCTTGTGGATCAAAACCGACAACATTGGTTGTTTCTTTATCCAAACCGATTGGTAATTGTAGGTGTTCCAGCATCATTTGTGTTTGTTTTGACTCGTAGAAATCAGCCATTGAAACAACTTTTGCCAGCATTGGAATCTTAATCGGACGTTCGCCTGTCCACTCTTGATCCATTGCTTCTATTTCTTGTTCTAAATGATTCAATCGGTCAATATCATTTTCGCCATGAGTCGGAAGATAAATTTGAAGCTCATGTGGCTCATCTAATTTGATCTGTGCTCGTCCGATGATTTCTTGTGGAATCAACGCATCTCGCCCAACCACATCTCTGATTGCTCCTTCTTCTACTAAGAATAAGCCAATATGAGACGGAATATTGCTTGCCATGCTCATCTTGAAGGTAGATGTTCTAAGAACAGATAAAACAGCGTAAAGGCCTACACTAGCCCCTTCTCGTAGCAACTGATTCACCACTGATTCGATTTCTTCTTCTAATGGACTTTCCTTGATCGCATCGAATCCATCAATAATCGTAATTACTACAGGTAGTTTATTCCCTGATTTTTCTTCATATTGTGAAAGACTCGCTACGCCATAATCAGTAAAGGCATCTTTTCGTTCTTGAATTTCTTTTCGGATTCGTTTCAAGAACTTCACTAATTTCTCTTCTTCTTCTAAACGAACTAAGTCAGCGACATGAGGTAGTTTTTTCAACGGAAGTAAGCCGTTTGTACCGAAATCAAATAAATTGAACTGCACTTGACTTGGTGTATTTAGTCGGGCAAGGTTCATCACTAATGTTTGAAGTGCCGTTGATTTACCAAATCCAGGTGAACCATAAAACGCAGTGTGTGTCAGCTCATTAAAATTAAAGTTGAACACGACTTGTTCTTGTTTAGAAGGAATATCCATATAGCCAAACGGAACGCTTAATTGTCTTGTTTCGCCCCACTCTTTTGATAAGATAGGTGAATCTATCATTGCTTCTAGTGGAGGAAGCCATGGTTTTTCTGGTAATACAGCGTTAGTTTCTTCTGAATAGGCTTGAATTGCATCAACAATCACATCTAATTGCGTTTGTTCTTCTTCTTTTTTCACGACAGTATCTTCTTCTTGTGAAAGGTCTGCCGTTAGTAATTCATATTGTCCTAGTTGATTGATCAGCCAAATGCGCTCGTCCACTTTTTCTTCCCGTGAAACAAATGGATCATAATTAGCCCCACTCCAAGCAGATTGGAATAACTCATAAATTTCATTGTTCCCCACTTGTAAATAGGCACGACCTGGTTGTGTGATTGTCGCTGCATCTGGTGTTTTGATGATTTCATTTGAATCATTCGCATCTGCCACTTTTAATGCCAGTTTAAAACGAGAATTCGACCAGATTTGGTCATCAACAACGCCACTCGGTTTTTGAGTAGCTAAGATCAAATGAACGCCTAAAGACCGTCCGATTCGGGCAGTTGAAACAAGTTCCGCCATAAAGTCAGGTTCATTGGCTTTAAGCTCGGCAAACTCATCACTAATCAAGAAAAGATGAGGAAGTGGATCGCTTGGGTACTTTTTCTTTTCTTCTGGATCTGTGATTGTTTTGCCTTGTTTATATAATTTGGTATAGCCATTGATATGATTCACACCAAATTGACCAAATTTACGTTGTCTTTTTTGTAATTCTGCACGAATACTTTGTAAGGCTCTGGCAGAACTCGCGCCATCCAGATTGGTAATAGAACCAAGCAAGTGAGGCAAGTTAGCAAATAAATTCGCCATCCCTCCACCTTTAAAGTCGATAGGTAAAAAGCCAACATCTTCTGGCGCAAAATTCACTGCTAACGACAAGATATAACTTTGTACGATTTCAGATTTACCCGATCCTGTTGTACCCGCAACTAAACCATGAGGCCCATGCGCCCGCTCATGTAGATTAAGGTAAACGATATCGTCTTTTCCGCGCACACCTAAGGGAACAGCCAACGATTTAGACGTATCTGCTTTGGTCCAACGCGTACCGATATTTAACTCATCTACTGCTTTTACATCGTACAACTCAAGAAAATCAATTGCTTCAGGGATCGCATTCTTCTCCACCTCAACATGATGTAAATTCGCCAATCTCTGCAAGGCTTCTTCAATCGGATAAGCAGTCGGTAAATGGGTAGGTACAAACGCTTGATTCACATATTCATTGTTTTGATTGATTAGGATTGCGGCTTCACTACTTTGATAATCAATCAATGTTGTCGTTGTCTCAGGCAACATCGGCAAAGCGTCTTTCCCCCAAATAACGGTTACGCCATATGGGCTCATATCTTCTGCTAAAAATTCATTCAAGCCATGACCTGATAACCAGCTTTCTTCTAAAATAGAAAATACATAATGAGGCTGGAAGCGAATCTTTTCATTGCCGGCTTCTTTTACTTCTTGTCTTCTTTTCGTCAATATTTGGTAAAAGGAATTCAGCACCATATCCCGTGTTTGGGCATTATGGATGATTCCTCTTAGATTCAAACTGCGAATCTTCAAATGAGGCAGCCATCGCCACGCATGCCAATTGACGTCATAGTCATTTTCAGGAACCAGTGTCACAAATTCAACATCTCTGTACGAATGTAGCATTGAAATTTGGAATAATAGCGTTTGAATCGCCGTTCGTAACACAGGATAATTTCCTGCTAGACCTACTGTTTGATCCATCAAAGGAATAACGATTGGCGCTGACTCTAATTGTTGATACGGCCAAACCAATTGTTTTTCCGCTAACGAACTCAATTCGCTTTCTTCATTTGGTTGATATCTTACAGAAAAGCTTGAGTTGATTTCTCCTGTGCCGACATGGACTTTTAAGAAATCTTCATTGGTTGTCATGCGCTCGTAGATTCGTGCTTGATAGTCTTTAGCCATTAATGCAAGGTCATTCATCGACGGATACATATACGTAAGAGCATGCTCTTGCTCTTGTTGTAGCAGGGAGATATCTCCTTTTTTCTGGATTAGATACTGTTTATAAGAGCTTTCGCTTTGTTGATTTTTCTCTTTGGTTTCTTTCTTATTGGTAAAATAACTAGAAACAGAAAAACCTGCTGTTAGTAAACTAGCGCCGCCCATACTTAGCATCATGATCGGGTTTCCACCACTTAAAAAGCTTGTGGCACCACTTAACACAACCATTCCTAAAGGTGGAACTAGGGTTCTTAAGAGTTCATTTTTCCCTTCTTTTTCTTTAGGTGTAGGTGTCATTACTTCTACATCTTTCTTTGGTTCTTTTAGATGGATACGCGGGCTTCGTCTGAATAATGGGAACTCTGATGGATATTCAGCTTCATAGCTTTCTTCAACAATTTCAAATGGATTTAGAGCAAACGCTGATCCTAAATCCGTTAGCTTTAATTGTTTTTCCCGTACTTCTATAATCAACTTTCCTACGGCTAATTGATCGCCTGTATGAAAATCAATGGTTCCTTTTTCGATTAGCTGCCCATTAAAGTAGATCGCTTCTTTATTGGCGTAAATCTCCACTTTATAGTGATCAGCTTTGTCTGCAATTGAAAGTGAAATAAATGCTTCTGTTGGTAAGCTGATCGCTGAAGAAGACATCGCAGAGATCGTAAATTCTTTTTTAGGCTTGTTTGTCGCAATCGTCTGGTAATCCGTTGGTTTAACGATTATAAATTGGCTGTTTTCTTTTTCAACTGGTTGATTATCAAGTAGCAGCTTCTGCCCGTCATAAGCCACTGTATGTCCGTTGATTTTTCGTTCTGGTTTAGATGTTGTTAGTTGATGATGTGAAAAATTTTCGCCAAAATAGAAAACATCAAAAAGCACATCGGCAGCCGGTTGCATTTGGTCATCTATAGGAACATATGACTCATCTTCTGTTTTATTCGTTTTCAGAATCATCCGTTGCCCCTCCTAATAATTTCATATATTTCGCAATGGCTTCTTCGTATTTCGTTAATAGTTCTTGTTTCTTTTCACCATTCATTTTTGTATCCAGTTTTGTCGCTTCATATAATTTAGTGTAGGCATGTAAAATGAACTGATTATCCCCTACGTTTTGGGCAATATCCAGTGCTTTTTCAAAGCTTCCTTTTCCGATGTAAATCCAATATAGAAGCGTGTTCTCATTTGATTTTTGAGAAATGTTATTTAAAATCATCTCTTTTTGCTCATTGGACAAATTATCTAATTGGATCGAACTTACCGCATATACATATTGCGCACTTTTCGGTAAGTCTTCTGGGGTATCTTCTTTAAGCGTGCTTAAGACACCTGCATAATCATTGGCAATGTAATTGGCTTCTGCCGTTATAATTCTTTCTTGTGTAGGCACTTCTTTTAAGGCATAGTTCCCAACGAAAAAGCCTAAAATCAATGTTGCAACTAATAAAACAAGGCTTCCCCACTTAAACAAGGTGTAGCTTTTTTATTTACTAATTGATTTTGTCTTTCTTGTTTCATTTTTTGGATGACCACTTGTTCACTGATGATCTGATTGATTTCTTCTGGTGACTGAGCTGCTTGAATAGCTTTAGAAAGTGGATCTTGTAAGGTTCCAGCGCCTTCAATCAATCGTTCATAATCTAGTTTTGGTTGAAGAATAAATAGAATCAATGCACGATACTGTTTTAAAAATGCTTCCTCATTTGCAACATAAGGGACAACTAGGTTCATAAATCCTCTATGAGCAATAGATAATTCCTCTCCAAAAAGGAAAATATTTCTTGGATGGATAAACGGTTGAATGGTTGAATGAAGAAATGGCGTGATGAACCGGATTTTCTGTGCTAATAACAGTCGATTAAATGACGTCATCTTTCTTACCGCTTCTTCAATAGGCAGGGCATAATTATCTTTTTCATAAGCCACGACTAATTTTTCTTCTGTTGCTTCCAATACTTCTCCCGCTAATAACGTATTCTTTTTTTGAAGAACCGTTTGAAATTGCTCTAATTCTGATAGACGGTATTGATTGGCTTGTAGTGTTACAATCACCTGATCTTTTTGAATCTGGATATCTATTTTTTCCGATATATCTTTTACTTCACTCACGTCTTAAGCCCCTTTACTTTTTCATAGTCTCTTTAACAGCTATTTGATCCCCGTCACCTAATGCATAATTGGCTAAGAGGACTTCTCCATTTAACTTAATTGATTTATTGATGATTTCTAACTCAAATGTGTCTGGTAATGTTATATTTAATAGTTCTAATGATTCTCTTAATAGTTCTTTTAAGCGATTAGCAGATACTTTTATTGGAACCTGCAAATCAATCACTTGTTTCCCTACATGTAAACCAATACCAATAGATGTATCTTTCCTCATAAAAATTCTACCTTCCTATCCTTTTTTTACCCATGTTGGAAATGCTCGGCCTAGTAAAATACCTAAACCTATGACAAGCACGCCACCGACTGTGCAAAATAAAAGAAAGCCGATGTTGTTGCCTTTTTTCAGTCCAGACTCTCCATTATCTAAACTGTCATTCAAGACGTAGCCATTTGAGAACAGAAGAGGGGTTATTTGTTGACTAATTGTCTGTACTTTTGGTGTTTCCTTCATAAACACTTCTTTTTGTGCAGCGGCAAGCACCTGCATTTTTTCTTCGTCTAATTTTTTATCTTGAGCTGACATATCCTGCATAAATAATTGGTGAATGGTGAAGGTAGCAGAGTTACTCTGACTACCTTCATTTTTTTCATAGATTACTTGGTTATTTATTTTTAAATCGCCACTTTCTGCATAGGTTGGAACACTTTGTAAAAACAGAAATAGCATGGGAATAAGCATCCCTTTTAGCATTGTGTTTACGTTTGGTTTCACTTTCAATTTACGTTGCATCTAATTTCTCCCTTGTAAATAATAGAAAAGATCATGCAGTCACTTTTTTCTCTTCTGGTTTTACCCAGAAATTCAATAGAATACCGCCAATTGCTAGGATTACTAAAATCAGATAGCTTACCCAACCAATGCTGCCTCCATTTAATAGTGCAGTGAAGCCATTTTGAATATTTTGTAAAGGAGATAGTCGATACAATATATTCGTAAATGTGCCTGTTTTGGTTGCTACGCCTAGTAATGGTGTAAGCATGAAGAATAAACCTAATATGGCGCCGCTAATATAAAGCGTTAGTAATCTAAACTGTCTCATACAACCAAGAGTCAACAATAATCCTGCTAACAAGACTAAAAACGCGTAACTAAACCAAGCGAATTTAGCATCCATGCCAACAACCAGACTCAGATTAAGAGCAAATGCGCTCGATAATGCCACACTGCTTAGTAGTATTACAACGACGTTTGAGGTATTGTACCAAGCTCTTGATGGGTTCATTAGCAAGTCGGTCTTAGAGACTTTTCTTCGTTTCATGTATTTTTGCATCCCAGTCGCAACTAAAATAATCATAAATGCCGCTATGATCGTTGCATAATAAGGAATCAAGGAGTTTTGTCTTGTTTTTCCAAAATCACCTTTGTCTTGAATCGGATTAGATAGAAAATTAAATACGGTTGTATTATCCGATCCGCCATTTCTTGTATTTGAAAGCACTTTGTTGAATGTTTCTGCATATTTGCTATTGCCCTTTGTTGTTTCATGTACGTCAGAAACCGTCTTATCTAAGTTCGTTAAGATATCATTAGCATTTGTTTGGACTTTATTTGTAGATTCCTTCAAATTTTGAATAATAGGCGCAATGTCTTTTACTTGTGCCGCAGCTTCTTCTGTCGTTTTCGCTGTTTCTTTTGAACTAGTAGCTAATGTTTGGATCGTTTTTACCAAGCTTTCTGTCTCTGCATTGATTGCAGCCGTATCGTTCTTTTCAGGATGTGCATTGGTATCTGTAATCACAGATTCTGGTGCCACTCGTTCTGTTTCTTTCCATGAATTGTACGTCGCATCGATTTCTTGGTTCGCTTTTTCAAACCAATCTCCTAATAAAGCGGCTTCTTGTATCATCGTTTCTGGAACGGTCATAAGATTTAATGTGCCATATAAACTCGGCGCTTCGCCTTCATTTTTGTCTTCTTTTGTTCCAATCGTCGCTTTTAATTTATTGATTTGCTCTTCAATATCTTTATATAAGCTATCCCCATTTGCCCGATAATTTTCATATAAGGAATCTGAAATTTGTAACACTTTTTTATCATCGGTAACGTTATTGTATAGCCAATAAACAGAGTTCGGTGTCGCTAATTCGCTGAAAGGCGTATCTGGATGATTGGCAACATATTCGGAAAACCTAGTAACATCTAACTGCGTCGGATCAGCATAGATCATAGTTAGCTTTTCAGCAGTAGCAGTTAACGTTGTAAAAAGATCAAACAATTTAGGTAGATCTTCTTTTAATGGCTGATCTTTATTTATATAAGCTGCTAATTGCCCAGATGTTGCTGAACTATTTGCAGTCCAAAAATAGTTACATTGAAAATATTCATCTCTGCTATAATCGTTCGGATACGTCCATTCGATTTGAGAATTAAAAGTGTATGACAAATGTGCATCTAAGGGTGCTTTGAGGGTTTCACTGCTTTCTACTTCCTTAAGCATAATGTCGATAATTAATCGCGTTCCTGTCTCGTCAATCGAAACAACCGCTGTATAATCTGGATCAGATACATTTTTTCTGATTTGTCTTTCTAGTTCCCCTCTGATTGCTTCCATATTAAGAACTGTGACATTCCCTTGGCTTCCAGGGTTAAACGTATGTCCGAATTGTACGTATTGACGCGTTCCTGGCTCCAACTGTATATCGAGTGTATTTCTTACAGTAAATACCGTAGAAAGATCTTCTTTTGGCGTTGTTGACAAGATTTTAAATTGATCTTCATGTCCAGTTAACGTTGGGTCGTATTGTGTTACTAAATGATAGGAAGCATTTAACTTATCGATTGCCTCTTGTGTTAGTAAATCGTCACCTGAAAGTTTAGCTAACAGACGTGAAAAATCGGTACTAGTTGGCAGTGCTTGGTTTTGCAAGTGCAACAGGTCATTATTTACAGCAGTTAAGTATTCTCCATCTTCCTTGATCTCTGATTCTTTCTCGGTAGGTGATAGTAATTCTGAAATCGCTAATTTTACTTGTTCTTCTGTTGCTGTGTCTGGAGTTGCATTTCTATCATGGTAATATTTTTCTGCAATATCCTCTTTTAGCGTTGTTAATGCCGAGACCTGTTTTTCTAATTCGGCTATGTGTCCTGTCAATTCTTCTATTCTCTTACTTTGTTGTTCTTTGAATTTCTGGGCATTTGCTAAGAAATTTGCGTAAACACCTGAATCCTCAGACCCTTCTGGTCCTTTGGTAAAAATAAGCCCATTTGTTGTTTTATACTTCCATTGAATCCATCATATTGTTCTTTATAACCGGTTAAATCATTTTTCCATTGGGTTTCTAATTGTTCTTTTTGCAGCTCGAATTGTTCATTAAATTGTTTAATTGATGTTTCTAATTTTTCATTTGCTTCGTCTGCGTAATCATTCACAGATTTCTGTACTTCTTCAGTCGATCGACTATTTTCTTCTAAACTAGTATTATTACTTTCCATCAACTGCTTCACAGATTGAACAAATGCTTCTTGTTCTGATGTGAACATTTTATTGTCTTCCTCTAAAATACTTGCAGTATCGATAACACCTGAAAAATTCGTTGGTACTTCTTTAAAAGGCAAATAAATTGTTTTTTCCAAATTGTTTTTATGGTCTGCCTCTAGTCCCACAATCTGGTTAACGTTTTGTTGTGCTTCTGTTAAATTTCCTACAATACTTGAAAAGTACATCTGGACAATTCGTTGATTAAAATCTTTTAAAATATCATTCACTTTTACCTGAATGGCTTGATTGGTTATTTCATTTTGACCTTCCCGTACTTGATACTCCACTAGTGCTTTTTCCGGATTAATACTTTGCAATGAAAGTAGTCGTTCAGAAAAATCTTGTGGAATAATAATTTGCGCATCAAATTGTCCATCTGCCACACCACGACTAGCAATATCTCTCGTTGTTGTTTCCCATCGATTAGCAGTATCTTGATTAATCAACGTGACAAAGTCTGTTCCTAATGAATACTTTCTTCCTTCAAAAAGAGTTCCTTTGTCCTCATTTACCAATACATACTGCATTTTTTTTATTTTTTCATTAGAGGTTTGTTGGACACTCTCACTTTTAAACCCGATATAAGAAAGGATGGATAAGAACAACACACTGCCGACGATGATTGAAATAACAGGAAGATACTTTTTTAGTTTATGTTTCAATTTACTCTTCTCCCCTTAATTAAAAGCGTAACGAGCTCGTTTTGGCTCATAGAAAAATAGGTATATTCTTTTTTCTAAAGACTAGCTCGTACAGCTCGATAATGAAAAAAGCGTCCGCGCAATGAATTGCACTGACGCTTTTTATTTTAAAATTAAATTAATTTAAGCCGAAAGAACTTGCATCTTGTTGGTCACGTTGTGCCACTGTATCAGCATATTTGTTCAATTGACTGTTGATGCTAAGCAATAATTCTTCCATTTTCTTCACGTTTCCTTCTAATTGATTGTATTGTTCTAAATACGATTGAAACGCTTGACCTTTCCATTCTTGAGCGATTTGTTGGTTCATAGAGTTAACTTTACGAATCGCATCTTGAATTTGTTGTTGTGATTGTGTATAAACCTTTGCTTGTGATTTCAGTTGTTCGGGTGTGACGGAAATTGCTCCTGCCATGTATATCTCTCCTATCTGTAAATAAAATTGTTACTACAATATATTATATTTGTCAATTAGTAAGTTTGTCAATGTTTTTTAGAAAAAAATTGTTATTTTAGGAAGATATCATAAACCTAATAGTCTTTTTTAGAAGTTTTTAAGTCATAAAAACAAATTTATTAGTAATATATATTTTTAATTTAATTCATTTGAGATAAAAAATATATAGTAATTATTTAAAAAGGATAAATACATTTGAAACACAAAGGTTAAAGCGTTAAATGTAAGAAAAAACAATCAATATCGGCTACATTAAATATAGCTTTTGTTGATTGTTTTTTTATTTTTTATTTATTTTTTTACAATTAATTTTACACTCATTTTTTCACCGCAAACAACGATTCCGCAACACCAGGTACACCACATGGATCACCATAGTTTTTATGTGTTTGAATCACTGTATATGTTTTCCCTTGGTATGTTACTTCTTCCCCTTGATAATATTGGATCGGTTTCACATCTGTTCCTAATTTAAACTCAAGGATGTCTACAAATCGACCAAGATAGTCCACATTGGCATCAAATACACCTGTCACTCCGGTAAATTCTACTTGAGAGCTCCATTGCCACGCTGCTGTGTCTGAATGTAATAGATTGTCGCTTGAAGGATTCTTCGGCCATTCTGCTACCCAGCTATTTTCTTTCCCTAAAACTGGAAATTCCAACCAGTTGTTTGTAAACCAGCTAGCCATACTATAATGGATGACATTGCTAAACCCACGTTTATTCAATTGATTTTTGAATGCCGTTGATGTAATCGTAACGTCAGCTGGGATCATCTCCCCTTCTTCTGCAT
The DNA here is from genome assembly GCF_002140715.2 of Enterococcus sp. 4G2_DIV0659. Classification (NCBI taxonomy): domain Bacteria; kingdom Bacillati; phylum Bacillota; class Bacilli; order Lactobacillales; family Enterococcaceae; genus Enterococcus; species Candidatus Enterococcus mansonii. The sequence goes on from NZ_NGLE02000001.1 coordinate 1,650,885, forward strand.
CATTCACCATGACTGTATCAGGGTTTAAACCAAGTTCTTGTGCAAAATCCGCATAATAATTGGCTTCTTCAACTGCTTTTTGCTCATCTACGAACCAAGAATAGTGATAGGTTGAAACAGTTAAACCTGCTTTTTTAGCATTTTCGATTTGGATTTTAGCAAAAGGATTTTTATAGGTTGTGTATTCTGTTAATTTTACAACTACGCCTTTAACACCTTGTGCATTCATTTTTTTGTATGATTCCACAGATATTTCGCCATTCCAAGAGGAAATATCGATAAAATCAGCTCTTGGATGAAGCTCTTGTGTAAAAGGTAAACGGGTTTGCGGACTTTTCTTAGAAGGCAAATTGTTTCCCATAACATGGTTGTTTGCTTCATTAATCGCTATGTTTTGAGCACTTGCTTGTACACCTGCAGAAAATAAAGTTGCACTCCCAATACACATAAACAAGACATTTAATAACGTTTTTTTCAAAATACTAACCACTCTTTCCTTAAATTTTTTCTTAAAGACTTTTAAATATATCTTTATGTTAATCCTTTTTTCCGAATGTTTCAGCTCAAAATAGTACAAACCTATTCCCTTTTTGAGCCAAATTAATATAATAAACGTTTTAAAAAGGCCATTTCCCCAACTCACAGGAAAATGACCTTTTCTTGCTATTTTTGATGATACTCTCGCTCGTGTTTTAATAACCATTTCTTTCGTTCGATACCGCCGCCATAACCGCCTAAACTGCCATCTGTCTGAATCACACGATGACATGGGATAATGATCGCCAACTGATTGGCTCCATTGGCGTTTCCAACAGCTCTCATGCCATTTGGATTACCAATGGCAGTGGCTAACTCTTTATAAGAAGACGTTGTCCCTCGCTTAATTTCAGTCAACGCTTGCCAAACACTTTTTTGAAAATCGGAACCTAAACAACTGTAGGGTGTTTGAAAGGTCTCTAGTTTCTTGTCAAAATACAGTGTTAATTCTTCTTTGATTTGTTCATTGATCTTGGTTTTTCCTGGAACAATTGATGCATTCAAACGATTCCTTAATCGCTCGATTTCTCGTTCCAGTCCTCGGCGGTCAACAAATTCGAGTAAATATAGGTAGTCATCATCCGCAATACTCATCATTGGTCCTAAAATCGTATCAATCCAGTCAGCCGATAAGATTTTCATCTCTTTTGATTGTTTTGGGTTTCTACCCATGATTTTTGAAAAAGCATCATAAAAGCCGCTGGGCGAATCATAGCCCATATCTAATTGTGTATCGATACGTTTTTCGCCATTTTTGATTGATTTCAACGCTATCCCCATCCTTCTTGAACGGGCGTATTGAACAAATGTCATCCCGTACACTTTTTTAAATTGTCTTCTAGCTGTCATCGAATGAATCCCTAATTCAGCAAAATCTTGGTCTTTCCAACGTTTTTCAGGATTTTCTTCCACTAACTCTACCATTTGTTGAACCAATGGCGGGATTTCTCTTGGGAAAGACAAGGGTTTACATCGTTTACAAGGACGGTAGCCAGATAAGAGAGCTTCTTCTGCTGTTTCGTAGAAGGTACAGTTTTCATATTTAGGTTTTCTTGCTGGACATGTTGCATGGCAAAAAACACCAGTTGTTTTGATGCCCACAAAGAAAATTCCGTCATAGGTGGAATCTTTTGCCAGTAATGCTTGGTAATAGTGTTGTTTGTCTTTTTCACTAATCATCGGAAACCTTCCTTTCTCATTTAATTTATATTGAAGAGTCAAATTTGATTCACAACCTGAGTTCATTAGTAATAGATTACTTCTATATTTTACTGCTAATAGGAAGAATATTCATTCGAAAAATGAACATCAATTTTTTATGTAAACATGCACATCCTTTTCAATCTTTCATAATTGTCATTTTGCACAGAGAAGTGTAAGTGTGTTTCTGAGAATCCAGATGATATAGTTGTTTTATCAAATAAAATAAAAAAGGAGTTTTTAAAATGAATGAAACAATACTGTTTTTGGTAATGGTGTATGTAGTGATGGCGCTTGTAAAACGGGTAAAAGAAAAGGGTAAAAAACGATATCTATTTTTTGCAGTCGCTAGTTTTTCTTTTATTATACTGCTTGGTAACTTCTTAGAAAATCATAACGCAATTATGCAAGGTTCTATCTATTCTATGGTAATTACCTTCATTCTAAGTTTTGTCATACTTACGGTTCTTTTAAGTGCTCCGTTGATTTTCGGGCTTCGAAAAATCAAATGAGATAAGTAAAGTCTGACTATTTATCTCCTAGAAACAAAAAGAGACCCGCTCTTCGGGGAAAGAGCGGGAAAAGGAGTTAAAAATGAAAAAGTGTTTTGTTAGGGTTGTTTGTTTGGTATGAATATATAATAACCAGAAATTGTGAATTATTTATGCAGAAAGATTGGTTTCTTTTTTACGATTATTTAACGAAACTCTGAAGGTTATTTAGATTTCCTTAATTAAGGCTAAAATGGAAGCTTATTTCCGAAGACAAGATTCTAGTGTCAAAAATGACTATCTATCTTCTCAAACACCCTTTTTAAAAGAAATAAAAAAAGACCCGCTCTTTGGGGAAAGAGCGGGAAAAGGAGTTAAAAATGAAAAAGTGTTTTGTTAGGGTTGTTGTTTGGTATGAATATATAATAACCAGAAATTGTGAATTATTTATGCAGAAAGGTTGGTTTCTTTTTTACAATCATTTATTTAAAATTAGACTTTTTTAGCCATTTCCTGCGTAAATTCATTTTTTCTTCAAAGTTTTCTGTATTGATTTCTTTTTAATAGAGAAAAACCAATTGTTCCAGTCATCATCATTATCCCCATAAGAATGTATCTTTCAACTTTTTCACCTGTTTTGGGCAGGGTTGTTTGATTTGTACGGTTATTGTTGTTAGATCTTTTACTTGGATCAATTGTGTCAGAGCCTTTAGTACTAGCATAACTTTCAGTTGTGTTACTGCTCTGTCCTTTTTTATCAGAACTTGCGGTACTACCTTGCGTCTCACTTGTTGATTCTTCTGGCTCACTAGAGGTAGACTCCTCTGTAGGCACATCATTATCTAAGTATGTGTTTGTAATCGTAAATGTAGCATTATCCACTTCACTAGTGTAGTTTTTCGGCACATTGACTTCTTTTACTGTATAAACGTATTTTTGATCACTTTGCGGCTGATATTCTGGTAATCCATCTAAAGAAAAGTGCCATTCATCTGTTTGGTTTGACTTCACTAAAATTGGATCACCATATTCTATTCCGTCTTGAAGTACTTGAACAAGAATTGACTCTGGTCGTTGTTTCTTTTTATTTTGATCACCTTTCCAAATCTTCTTTCCTTCAACTTGTGTATATGTTGGTAAATCTATCACTAAGCCTAAATCCCAATCGCTGTTCGTCCCTTTTTTTACTGTTATTTCATCTGTTTTACCATTGCTGTTGAATTTTGAATTTTGTGTTTCCGTGTTGCTTCCCTTGATAGTTGCTGCATGATTTTCAGGAATTTTAGCATGGATCAAGTAATTTCCAGGTTTGATTTGGGCTCCTGTAAAATAATATTTCCCGTTGGCTCCTGTTTGGACTGTTTGTACAAAGGTTTCTTGTCTAGTATTATCCAGACGATAAAGAGAAACAGAAATATTACTTGCAGGACGTTCGCCAGCTGTTTGTACCCCGTCTCGATCGCTGTCATACCAGATATAGCCATCGATCGTTGTTGGCTCAGTGTAGCCTCCATCAATATTTAATGGTTCATTTTCCGTTTGTAAGTCAACAACTGCTTGCCCGTATTGATTATCTTCATCTAATTCTAAAAAGTCGTTATCTACTTTTTTATCTGAACCTGTTTGATACGTTGTTAAGCTAAATGTTGAACGGACGCGCTTAATCGTTACACGGTATTTTTTATTGTACAAATGATTGAATGCATATGATCCATCGGCAGCTGTTTTGGTTGTGCTGACTAAATCATTGTTCCAGTCATAAAGATTGACTTCCGTATCAGGGATTCTTGCTTCTGATTGCTCTCTCAATCCATTAGCATTTTCATCTGACCAAATAATGCCTGCTATTTTTTTAGTCGGCTCTTCTTGTCCTACATAAGCACCCGATTTTATAGGCTCACCCACTTCTAAAGTGGCATTGGTTGCCCCATCTATATAACTACCTCCTACTGCAAAGCTATTCCAAACGGTTTCTAATTCACCCTCAATTTTAGGAATATGGTATGACAGGTGGAAAGAAACAGCTTGTTGCTTATCTAAGCCATCTTTTTTTATGATTTTGATGGCTGTTGTCGTTTTATCTAAAGGTGTTTGCCCATCCCATATGTGCCAAGTGGATTGGCCATTGGTTAGGTTTGTTAATTCTATTAGATTATTTTCAGCAGATGCATCCATGGAATAGTATAGCTCGTAGTTGCTTCCTAGTGCTGTCCCATCTGCCAAAGCGATTGCTTTCAATTGTCCTCCAATAGTAGAATGACGATCACTATTTGAGATGGTCATTGTATCATTGGTACTAGGAAGACTATCAATAATATGCAGTTCATTAATTTTAATACTGCCATTATTTGGCACAGTTAAGCGGTAGGTAACATCTGTTCCTTGCTGCTGATTTGAAAGATTGATTACACGAGAAAAATTCACGCCATCTTTAGAGATTTCTTTCTGACTATCTAGTCCTACAGAACGATTAAACTCTACTTTTCGCTCCTTAGACATCGTTGCTACGACCCCGCCAACGCCAGGAACATTGGGAACCCAAGCCGCTCCGCCATCATAATTTTGCTTTTTGTCTCCTGATACCAAATAATTGTTAAACTCTTCTACTTTTTTGACTTTTTCAGAACCATTAGCAGTGATTTTTATGGCGTGATTGTCATTATGTCCTTCATTATTACGCCAATCATTATTGTAGCGAATGACTACTAATTGTAGATTATCATTCACGCGTCTAATTTCGATTTGAGCATTAGGATCATGTTGTGGATTGACAAGTTCGACCTTTTCAATATTAATACTAGTTGGTACCGTAATATACAAAATGGCATCTTTCAAAGGACCAGAACCTGATACATTATTTACGTTGATTTGATAGATAAACGTTGAATCAATGTCATTGATACGTGGTGAAAAAGGTTGCTCCCAATTAGAGTACCCAGCATATGCTCCCTCACCTGTAAAAATCGTTGTAGCGGTCTGAGTATTATTCGCATCATCCTGATTCGCTTCATAACCACCCTCAACAAACGCTTCGTAAGAACTGTCAGGAGCATTGGCATGTTTACGATCGCCATAAATATGCAGCGTATTGGTCAAGCCATCTGCTAATGATAGGGTAGAATTTTTGACACCATCAGCCGTTTTTCCGATTGCTGAGATAGATACTTTTCCCGCATCCTTAGGTAATTTTGTTGATCCTTGATACGTAAATATATATTTCACTGTCGTAATATAATCGTCATTTGCTAATCCTAAACTGGCTACTGAAATCGTGTTAGCCACTCTTGTCACACCCATTGACTGCCAATTACGGTTCTTTTTTGTTTGGTACACTATTTCTGTACTAACCAAACCTTTAATTGCTGGGTTTTTGCTCTTTTGAGCAGACCAAGAGAAGCTTTGGTAACGGAATCCTTCAAAAAAATCAGGTTCATTGGTTTGTCTAATAGGATCATCCACTAAGTACACATCACGCATATCTAATCTTGGTGTAAAGGTCAATGTGTAAGCCAATGTTTGATCTTTGTTTTTCAAAAGTTTTTCAGGAGCGGTTTTTGTAAAAAATTTGATTCCAGGGTAACCAGATACATTTCCAAGTGCTGGAACCGTCTCAGATAATACCCCATCGTCATTTACAAGTGTTCCATCCAATCGTTCTCCGGTTAAAGTCGCTTTGATTTCATGTGTTTTGGATGCACCTGTGGAGGAATAAGGATATTCATATGTCAATTCGACGGTTGTTGAGGTATTGGACACCAGAATATCACCGACTAAAATATCGACCGCATACACACCATTCACCGGTCCGCTAACTGGATAATTTACCCCTTGATACACCACACTGTAAAGCTCAATATCTGCTGGAAACTCAATGTGCAGCTTGCCATTTTTGATGTTTACTCCACCAATTTCGGCTTCTGGAATAATCGTTATTTTGGATGTATGCACTTCAATTGGCTCTGCATCAGGATCTTTTTCAGCAACTAAATGATTCGTCGGCACATTGATTCGTGGATGAATACCGTTCAATAGCTTGTCTTTACCATTAGCGTTGCTTGCGGTAACTTTGAGTGAACCATTCAATGTCGTTGTAGGTAGGCTAATTCCTTGTTTAAAACGTAAACCAAAAGGGAGCGCAAGCATTTTTCCTACGGGTAATTCATTTAAATAATCGATGGTGACTTTTGTCTCTAAACCAACCTTTTCCGTTTTTACTCGGTAATTATTGCTGGTAGGCAAGGAGATAATATCTATACTATCAGGAAATGTGACTGTGATTTGAGTATTCTTGATCGATTCTTCAAACTCACCGATACTCCCACTATTGACACGGACAGTCATATCAAAATATTCTCCTGCAAGTGGTGAAGTATTAGAATAAACTTCTGATACAGAAAGATTAGCTACTATTTGTTTACTTGTTTTATTCTCTGCTTCTTCATTTATAGTTAGCGGACTTTCTTGAAGAGGACGCTCAGTTTTTGGTGTTTCTTCTACAATTGGCTCATCTAAGGGAAGCGTTAGTGATAATGTTAATGTTGGTACTTCTGTTTGATTTTTCTCATACACTAACTGGATAGCATCAAGTGAAAACACATTATTTTGAGTCAACATCTCTTTCAATGCTTGTTTTTCAATAACAACATCAATCTCTTCTTGATAATCCGCTTGTTTATCAACGGAGGGATAACCACTTACTTCCCATTGACCTTTTTGCGCTAGATTGCGAATATGAACATCTGGGTTTTGGCTAGACAACGTTCCTTGGAACTTATTGCCCATGTCAATAATATAGTTCAATTCAGATTGTTCATTCAATGAGAGGTTGCCTGTTATTTGTAACTGTCCTTTCCAATATTCTTGCGTGATTGCTTCATCAAGATGATTGGTTTTAGTGCCATCTGCCGATAACCATGAGAGAGTTAAATGATTTTCTTTCACAGGATCGACAACATTAGATATCTTTTCTTCAACAGGATTCATTATGTCCGTACTTACTAAGGGTTCTTGATCGTTCAATAAAGGTTGACTCTCAATTTCAGAAGTCTGCTCAACGCCTTCTTCCCTTGCATCTGCAGATATTCCGTAAGCATTAATTGGACCTAAAAAAATAGGTATGACCAAACTCATTAGCATATATAGTGCTATGATCTTTTTTTTCATTGTTTCTCTCCTTTTTATAAAAAATATTCATTGATCAAAACATCACAATGTTTTAAAAATTAAAAAAAGATATTTTTTTATATCTTTTTGTCTTTTTTTACATATTTCAACTTATCATTTTTAACATATAAAAACAAATGTTTTTTTATATGTATTAAAAATATTCTAATAAAAAACTGAGAGATGACTTTGTAAGTCATTTCTCAGTCGTTTATATCTTCGATAAACAGGGAAGTCAGAAGCTTTACTTTTTATCCCTTCATCTACTATCTATTTTTTAATCAAACGTAATCCGTTCGCCGCAAATGTATCATTTTGAAAATGGATTTCTTTTGGAATTACACCATACTGCCATTTCTTTATATTGAAACGAAAAGAAGCGTCCAGGCTTTCAACGTTAAACGCTGCAATTGTTGCTTCTGGTGTATATGCTACGATTAATTTTTTAGCTGTTTCACTAATAACTTTATAGTAGTTATTTTGTTGTTTTATGGCTTCTAATGTTTGTTGATCTTGCTTGTCTTTAGTAATCATTAAAGATACCGAAGTCCCTTTACCTTGATAGTACGTTGAATCTGTTGGATGAACCGTAGTTTTTATCTCCATTTGGACTCCAGTCATTCCATTAAGTTCTTCTACGAGCAACGTTGCCTCATCACCTGTTATTTTTAGTTGGTACACTTGATCCACGGTTTGCCAATCCCCTGACAGCTTGTGATTGTTTGGCACTAAACGGTAGCTTAAAAGTGCTAACGAAAGGAGCAATGATAAAATAATTACACCTAAACATAGTTGAAATACTAACACTTTTTTCGAATTAGAATAATCAGTACCTCGCTCAGCAGCTGTTGCGTTTGTTTGTTCCTCTGTGGCTATAGCTTCTTTTTCTTCATTCATTCTTAGCGCCTAACTTTCTTAGATGAAGATTCTACACGTTTTCTTTCAGTAGATCGTTGATTTTGTTTCTTTTTACGTTTTTTTCGATTTCTTTGAGCTTTAAGTTTTCTTTGTTTTTCTTTTTTCCTCTTGTGTAACCAGATAAACACAATAACTAAACCAATCAACAGAATTAATCCGATTCCTAACGCCACATACAATAGCCAATTTGTGGTTTCTTCTAGATCGATTGCTGATTCATTTAATGTTTTCGCTTCTTCTTGTGTAATTTCAAAATTATCTTTCCATTGCCATTTTTGTCCAGTTACTTTTGATTCTGCTGACAATTCCATTCGGTATTTTCCCGCTTTAAAGGGTTGACTTCCCCAAGGAACTTGATAATGAAAATAAGAATTTGGTGCCATTCGGTAGCCTGATACAGCACGTTCGGCTACTATCTCTTGAGCATTTTCAGCATAAATTTTAGCGTGATAAGATAACTCGTCTACATTAATCGGAGCAAGATTTCGAATTTTTGATTTAATAATATTGCGCCCAGCTTCTTGTCCAGCTTTTGTTTGCCCTTTTTCGTATAACAAATCACCTTCCACAGGTTCATCACTTTCGGTTAACTTGATTCCTACAGAATACACAACTTTATTTTTGATTTGCATCCCGCCTTCTGAACTCTCTTGCTTCTCTTTATCTTTCGAAAGTGATGTGACATAAATTCCACCCAAAACCATTCCTTTAAAAGGTTGACTTGGCGTTTTTAGATGGATTTTAGTTGTCACTTTGCTTAATGCTGGAATGCTGACTTCTTTATCTGTTGATGCTATATCCGTAATTGAAAGGGTTAAAGAGTCGTCATATTGATACTCTTTTTCTCTTTCTGAATAGTCAATCAAGCCGTTATCATTGGTTATCCCTGGATTAATCGTAACCGAAACATTTTGGACTTCTTTGGTTGAATTATATAATTCTAAATCCAGTGTTTGTTCTAAGTTAGGTTTCACACGTAAATCATAATATGTAACATCTTTATTTAATTGATTTTCTGGTAAGATTGCCTTCACGGAAAAACCACCAGTATCATCTTCTGTTGCCTGACTTTGAGTAGCTAACATGCATAAAGCACTGATTATACAACTCACTAAAATGGCGATTTTTAAAATCAACTGCTTTGAGCTATGTGTCATTTTTAATATGTACAAAATAATCTCCACCTCTATTTATTTACTAAGTTATTGAACTGAATAAATGTTGGGAGCAGAAGCTTTTCCTTCAAAAATAAGCTTCTGTCCCACTCTCAATCCTTTATATTTTAAATTGAATCAATTAATTCCCATGTTAATGTTGCTTTGTAATTTTTACCTTTTTCAGCTTGTTCTCCTTGAGGGACAAACAGCTTCAAGCTAGTGTTATTCGTTATCGCTTTATAATCTGTTGTAGATGTATAGCCTTTATCAAATACAACAGAAGAAATTGTTGCATTGGCATTTTTTCCAGTTTTTACTTTCAATAAAGAAATACTACTTTGTTTACTAATTGGAATAGCTGTAGCCTCGTCATTTTTAACCCCTGGAGCATCTAAAAGCGTAGACGCATCTCCATCGTGGCTAGATGCATTATCTTTATCTACTTTGTTATTTCTAAGGGTTGTATTGTACAATTCGATTCGCGTATTTTTTAATTTTTTAGTTGCATCATTAACTTGAGCAAATTCTGTTGCTGAAACTTTCACTTCAAATTGTCCTGTCGTTCCACGTTCGTCAACGACTTGAGCAAAGTGAGGAATATTGATTTTTGGATCGGTTTCTTTGGGCTTTTCGCCATTTGGAGCAACTTGATAAGTCGTCATTAATGCATCATAACGCATAGATTGTGCTTTGATGTTCACTTCACCAAATCGAATATGAGGGATATTTGAAAAACGTAAACTGCCTGTAGTAAAAGAACCATCATTTCCTACCCAAATATTATCTTCTACCGTACCTGGTTTCACTAACCCTAATGATTCTGGCGCTGGATTTTCTGGATCAATTGGATTTTCTTTAAACGTCACTGTTGATTCTGTATTTTTTTCTTCTGTTGCTGCCAAGCTAGTTATAGGTAGAAGTACTATACTACTTAAAATCATACTTGAAATAATTTTTGATATATTTTTCTTTTTCATTCTTTTTTCCCCATCTCTCTTTTATTAAATACTATCTGTTAATGTCCAAACTAAATTCGCAGAGTAAGTCGCTTTTTCTTTTTTGTCTTTCCCTGGTGTGCGAAGTTTCAATCCCCCGTGATCGTTTAACAGTGTTTCCTGTTTTTCTTTTGCGTAAAATGTAGCTTCGTTGTCATAATCTGTTGGTGAAGCAAAAACAACGGATGTTTTAGAGCCATCGGTATCTTTACCTTCTTTGGTTGCCATTACTTGTAGAGCATTTCCTTTGGCTCCTACTGGAATGTCTACTGGTTTTGCTGGACTTAAACCTAAAACACCGCTAACTAAAACACTAGCATCAGGTTCTACTGTATTAAACAATTGCCCTTCATGAATTTCAATTCGTGTATTTTCTAATACATTTTTTTCATTCTTCGTATTTTGAAATGCTTTTTCTTGATAGACTGTTAACTTCCACGAACTTTGAATCCCTCGTTCATCGGTAACTTGTGCAAACGTTGGAATTTTTACTTTTGTTTCCTCTTCGCCTACAGTTCCCATTGTCCATAATGCTTGATAATATTCTATTTTCGAACTAATTTTCTGTTGTCCAAAACGGATAGAAGGAATGTGTTCAATACGTAATGCGCCATTCGTATAGCTTCCATCTGTTGTTTCTGGATAGATTCGCGCTTTTTCATCTGGTCCTTTCCCTGGAATAACAGGATTTCCTCCATTTGCATCGTTTGGTATAAATTCTAAAGTGGTTTCTGTTGATGTTTCTGCTGCTGCAGGAACAAATGACTGGTGAATTCCTCCAATCATAAACATTGTTGCCGCACTAAATAAACATACACGAACTGTCATTTTATTCTCCTTATATTCTTTATTTTGCTTCCTTGGAATTACGGTGCTGAAACCAATTCCCACACTAAATCTGTGCTGTAATCTTTAGAGGTATCAATAATTTGTCCACCTGGAATAATCAGCTTTATTGACGTATTTCTAGCTTCTTTTGTCTCATCAACTTCCGTCGTTTTTTGAAAACCTGATTTGCCTTGGTTCGTCATTTTCTTAGTAACATCCCCTACACGAACAGACCAACTACCATACCCTTGACTTTCTGTATTTTTAGCTTCGGTAATTTTTACTGAGCTTCCTGCATCTGTTCCAATTGCTGTTTCTTCTGTACTTTTTGGAACTATTGGATATTGTTGTTTGTTACTAATTGAGCTATTACTTTGAATCGTCATGTCTTTAAATGCTAGGGTTGCCTTAAATTGCTTACCATCGGCTGAACGGAAAATACGGTCATTTTTCAAATTCACTGTCCATCCCTTAGTCCCCCCTCTTAAGTCAACAATTTCATAAAAAGTGGGACGTTCTTCTTTTTTACCATCTCTTTCAATCTCATCAAATAAGGCAAAAAACTCTTGTGTCTTAGTGGATAAGCGATTTTGACCAAATCTAATTGAAGGAATATAGTTAAAACGTAAAGCTCCAGTAGTAAAGCTTCCTCCAGCAGGTGGAATAATGATGCTGCCATCCCCTTCATGCTGTCCCCCTTTTCCTGGATCATTAACTTCTATCTCTGATGCATCAAAACCATCTCCTTCTAAGAAATGGATATCCCCTTTAGTTGTTGCTGCCTCGGCTACATTTGCTTTTGGAATAATCACTAATAGTGCGATACCTAGTGCAAAAACTGTTACTATCCTTTTTTTCATGAACTCTCTCCTTCTTTATAAACTATTTGTTAATGTCCAAGTCAATGTTGTGTTATACGACCCAGGCTCTTTTTTGACTTTCCCAGGAATATATAGTGAGATACTTTTAGCTGCTTCATTCCCCTCCTTTCCAAATTGCACAAACCATGTTCCTTGACCGGTTTCTTTTGCTGCCCGAGCAATCAATACAGGCTGATTTACTTTAGTTAACGTGATTTCTTGCTCCGGTATAATAGGTGAGTTCGCTTCAGGTAATAAACCTTTAAGGACTATATTTCTAAAAATAAATCGTGTATTTTCTAAAGCAAAGCCTCGCTCATTTGTTAATGGTTTACTTTGTGCCACAGTTAATTCCCACCCTAAATTTTTCCCTGTTTTGTCTGTTAACTGTACAAAATTAGGCACTTGCTTCGTGTGATTTGTGTTTTTATCGGTAATTTTATCTGGTGTGGCAAAGAACTCTTGAGAATGATTCGCCGTTGCATGCGTCCCAAATGAAAGATCACTAACATAACTTAAGCTCAACGCCGAAGCTATCGGCAATTGATTAGGGTAAATGTCATTTTTTGTATCTGTTGGATCAATGGGATCTACTTTGGATTCATCAGGATAAAAGTTAATCGTCCCGTTTGTGACCGTCTCACGAGCAAACACCTTTGTTTCAATACCAAAGAACAACAACAGTAACAGCAACAACGTTATAACAATGCGGCTACCCCTTACCATTTATGCTTCGCCCCTTTATATTTCTTGCTAATGATCGTTGCCCAAATCAAAAGAACAAGAAGCCCTAAACATAGAAAAAAGAAAACAATTGTTTCTCCTGTTGCAGGTAATTTCCTATTTGCACTCTTACTCGTTTGTTTTTTTATCGAAACATCACCATTTCCAGTAAACTTGGTATCCTCTTTTATAGAAACGTCATCCGTAAAGGTCAAACCAACATTGGACGCCATTTCAGCCCCATAGCTAATCATCGACTTGTTAAATAATAGCCCTACCAACAACAGTAAAAACAGAAAGATAGATAGTTTTTGTTTCATTTCTACTGCTACTCCTTTCTATGGTCCTGTCGCCAATTCCCAGGTAATTGTGGCAGAATAAGACTGTTTTTTTGCCATTCCGATAGGTACCTGTAGTCGGAAGTGACCCGTTTTGGTTAAGTTGACTCTAGATTTTGTCTGCATTCGATTCGTTTGGATTCGACTATTTTCAAAGCCAAGTAAATCCTTGTCATAATACAAGACATTTTTTAGCTTATCTTTCGTGACCGACGTAAAATCACTCGATAAACGCGCATACAATTGCCAGCCCTTATCCTTTTTTTCTCCAGTAATTCGGTTGTCACCAATCACGATGTCTTGATTATTATCCGCAGGTAAAACAACTTGATCTTTCGCTAAAACACGGCTATCTTGAAATTGCATTTGTTTGGGCACAGAAATAAAACGCAATACACCCTTAAATGAAGCATACAATTGTAAGCCATTTCCGCCTTTATAAGGAATCTCCGTTCCAGTAGGATAGACGGTTGTTTTATCCTCTAAAAGATAATTTTTAAACACATATCCTTGGCTTTTGGTTGCTTTTTCTACTTCCGTCACTAAAGTAGGCTCTTGCTCAAAAATCAATGGCTTTCCTACGATTTTTTTAGGTAAGTTAACTACGTTCTTGGTCAAATCTTGATTATTCTCATCATAAAGTTTCATGCCTTCTTCATCTATAAAAGAAACGGTGACATCTTCATAACGATAGTCTATCGTTCCGACTCTTTGATCCAGACGTTTCGTTTCAGTTAATACAGTATTATCTTTTCCAACAACTTGAAGGGTTAGCGGTTGTTTTAAAGTACCTGAAGTTGGTTCTGCTTTTTGGAATGCTTGAAGGGACTCATCTTTTATTTTTATTTTATCTTGGGTCTCATCAATTAAACTTCCTTTAGAGATTTGATATACTTTAACATTTCCATATTGAGGGCTTAAAAGTTGATCACCTGAAATAGTTTTAGACGTATCCCAAAATATTGGAAAATTATTAGAGCTAAAAACATAATCACCAGCAATCTCTCCACCAACAAATACCTTTACCGTTATTTCTTTCATTACGCCGCTCACAGCACCAAATTTTAGTCGAAACGTTAAATCATATATCTGCGTTTCTGCAGGATTTGTTGAAGTCGCACTATTGATTTTTTTTAGATCATTTTGATCAATTTCCACATTTAATACACCACCAGAAATTCTTGAACCTGTGAGCATATTCCAAGCATACAACTTCGCAAAATCATTGGTTCTGCGCAACATACTTTCAGTTAAATTTTGAGCTTGTTCAAAACTAATCGCAAAGTTTTGTGCATCCATAACCGCTTTGTCATTGTACACAGAGTTACTTGATAGAACACTAACAACACTTGATGTCACTGAAAACTGTTTTTGTGAATCCGTTACAAAATAAGTAACATGCTGTGGTCCTACTTTTTTTATATCAAAACCAAGTGCTTTCCAGTCAATCGGTTGGGTAATATCATGGGGGTTTCGATTTATTCTGGCATTGAGCCACTCTTGTTTTTTTAAATCCATACTTTTATTAAAATCGTAGAAATCATAAACCTTCACTGCATTACTGTGGTCAAATTTCCCAGTTGGAGAACCTGTGAGTAGTTTTCTTTCCACATTTTCTGGAATTTGATAAACCGGGTTATTTTGGTTGATCAAAAGCTCTTTGGGTGCTCGAATAACTGGTGGAAAATCCGCTACTTGTTTGATATTTCCATAAAAAATATTATTTTTTGTATCTACTCTTTTGGTCGTTGGTCCACCACTTGGATAGGAATGAACAAATTTCGTTCCTTGTAATGTTCCAGCAAGATGGACATTATCACCTTCCATGGAAACAACCACATTAGGTAACACTCGTTCCCCATCTGTACTTATAGTGGACATACTTTCAATTTTAAAGTTTTTATCCATGAATCCTGATACAACACTTGGCTCAGTGCCATACCCTACGAAGTCACCTGTAAAGGAGGATATGTACCCGAAAAATACAATTTTTCCTGTCTGATCATTTTTGGAAAAGTGAAACGAGCTTGGACTGGTCCCCTTTGGAAATTCTTTTACCAATCGTATTTGTCCTGTAGCTGTATCTAAACATTTCAAATACAATGGATTTTTAGTTGAACTTGATTCAAAAAAATAGATAGTATCAACATCTGAAATCTCTTTTTTGATATTGATCGATTTATCTCCTTCATCTGGTTCATACACATATTTCAGTTTTCCCGTAGAATCCCAGACATTTAAAAAACTATATTGTGGTATATCTAATGTTCGATCTGTTTTTCCTAATGTTGTCACTCCGACAAAATCGCCATTTCTAGTCTTTGTCAACTGAGCTAAACCATCATAAGCTGAAGAAGGTTTAGGAAATCCTAACTTTTTTGAATACAAATCATTTGCATCCGTGGCTTCTAATTTATCTAATTTTGAATACACAGCATTTTTTGACACAGTAAACACATTATAATTGTTCTTTTCACTGGATCGCCAAGAGATGTACGATGTTTTATAGATTGTATCCTCAAAGTCTATACTTGATCGGTTATACGTTTGTCCTTCTAAAGGAAACGTATCACTTGATATTATTTTGCG
Organism: Enterococcus sp. 4G2_DIV0659; assembly: GCF_002140715.2. Taxonomy (NCBI): domain Bacteria; kingdom Bacillati; phylum Bacillota; class Bacilli; order Lactobacillales; family Enterococcaceae; genus Enterococcus; species Candidatus Enterococcus mansonii. The sequence goes on from NZ_NGLE02000001.1 coordinate 1,666,684, forward strand.
ACTAATAACGTTCAAATCACTATCAATGGTCAAAATGGCTGGCCCTTTTTCATTCTCAACATATCCCGAATACACAATACTAAAGGTTCCATCTTTGTTATCGCCAATTAATTCAAAACTACTCTCTGATTTTTGGATTTCCAGATTATTTTTCGTTGAGTCTAAATCAGGTGTTTTCCCATCAATCCACAATCTTTTGAGTATTTTGTTGTCTTTTGAGAGCAAAACAATCTCAGCGACCGTCATCCAATCTGATGTTTCTAAGCCATAAGTAGAATGGGACCAGATCTCTAATACATTGCCGTTTGGCGTTTTAACTGCAGCCGATACAGTATCATTGATTGGTGAACTACTCCCATAAAGCTCTTCTTTCGTCAAATTGATCAAACTAGTATCACCTTGAAAATAATCTGGATATTTAGGTTTTAACTCTGGTTCGTAAATCGGTGGGGAATCTTTAGGAACCGTCACAGACAAATCTGAACCAGTATTAATCACGCTTTCTTCAACTGGATGTGCTTTAATTGCTGTATTGAAATGATTAGTTAGCCAAATAACACCAGCAAATCCTAACACTACACCGAAACAAATAGCTATTTTACTTGCGCTCTTAAGATAGATGAACTTACTCATCATTTACCTCCTTCCTTAAAAAATCCTCTTTTTGGCGTTCAAAAATAGTTACATCAACAACCCCTTTCACTTTTTTTCCCCATCCACCCATCCCAAATTTAGAGATTCTCATTCATTGCCTAAACGATACCCCATTGAACGTACAGTTTGGATAAAGTCTGAACTTTGATTCCGTTGTTCAATTTTATAGCGTATTTTATAAATAATATTGGCTGTTCGGTATCTACTTGTTTGCCAATCAGCTTGGTCTTCATTCCAAATAAAGTTTCCCAATTCTTGATATGTAACGGTTTTTCCACAATTTCTTTTTAAAATACTCATCAAACGAAACTCAAGTCGAGTCAAAAATATTTCTGTTTCATCAATGCAGATACTCAAATTATTTTCTTTCAATTGATACTCTGTTTTCTTTGTTTTCCTTCTATTTTGGTATTCTTGCTTTTCATTCACAGCTGTTTCTAAAAGATTGTTTTTCAAATTTTCTACTTTCTCTATTTGGCAAAAAGTGAATCGAAACAACTCTTGAATTGCCGCTAGTTCGTTCATACATATCGTGCCATCAGCGCCTAATCCAGCGTAAACTAATCGGTAAGGGAGCTGATCTGATAAAGAAAAGACCCATAGATACGATGGTTTATATTGTTTTGCTTGTAAAAGCAATTGTCCAACTTCCCCAGCTGAACATGTCTCACTTTCTAAAATACATAGAATATCAGGGGATAGATTTCGTTCTTTTATATAATCAAGTTCGCTTGGTAATAGTACCTCTGCTTGACCGTTTAAGCGTTCAACTTCCTCTTTAAATGGTTGTGCAAACTCTTTGTTTAATGCAATTAATACAACTTGTTTCATTGTTAAAGTCCTCCCTGGTTTAAACTCTGAGCGAAAAATTTAGTTTCTTCATATATTTAAGGAAACTATTTCGTAGATTAGTTAATGTTGTCGATCTATTTTACATGTATTCGCTAATTGCTATATTTTTCTTTAAAAGATATACTATAAATAGATAAAGAACAGAAATTCTCGTTTTTCACTAAAACGAGAATTTCTGTTCTTTATCCTCTTTTTATATGCATTTGTAAAAAAGCTTGACGGCTATATTGACGGTTATTAAACAAGTACTTGTTTTTATACCTACCAAATGAACAGCCAAAACGCATAAAAAAAGAGAGTAAATTAAATTACTCAAGTTATTTTAAAATGAAAAAAAGGGAGATGAGAAAGAGGTGAAAATTAAAAAAATTTAATTTTTTATAATATAATACCTTCAAATTGACGCATAGCGTTTCGTTGATCATCAATAAATGAGCTCGTATACGTATCCAATGTCATTTTGATAGAGGCATGCCCTAATAATGCACTTACAGTTGCAATATTTATACCGATTTCAACACAACGAGTCGCAAAGGTATGTCTCAATGAGTGGAACACAATATCTGAAAGTCCAAGTTTCTTTTTCAATTTTTCAAAACGGTAGCTAATCGTCCGTGGCTCAACTGCGTGACCATTTATTTCAACAACAGCTGCAGAAGATGCTTGATCTTTTGCTTTTAACAATTGCTCCATCAAGGTTTCAGTGATTGGAATCGTTCGTATTGCTTTTCTTGTTTTTGGTGTTGTTTCAATTAATTTTGTTTTTTCTTTTCCAAATGATCGAGAGGTAATTCTTTGTTTTGTTCGACGAACGTTAATAATTTGTTGTTCAAAATCTATGTCTGACCATTTTAAAGCACAAATTTCACCAATCCGCATACCTGTTTCTAGTGCTAAAAGGATTGGAAGCCCTTTGGTATTTTTCTTACTTTCTTTTATCACTTGTGCTTGCTGTCCACGTGTTAACGCAGGGAGTTGCTTTTTCTCAATTTTTGGCAGTCTTGTATGTTCTGCTGGATTCAAAAAGATATGGCCTCTTTCTTGCGCTACTTTTAAACAGCTTTTAATAATACGAAAGACGATATGTACGGAATTAGGAGCTAATTTTTCATTAAGTTGGGTTACTAATTGATCTAAGTGTCCTGTATGCAAGCTATTTAGCGGGATCCTTCCAATTACAGGTAAAACATGAATTGTTAATTTACTTTGATAGCTAGCATACGTACTTTCTTTTAGCTGTTCTACCATTTGTTGATTTAGCCAAATATTGACCCAATCACCTACAGTACCATGAAATACATGATTTCCTTTTTCATTTTGAATAGAGTATATTGCTTTTTTCTCTATCAATTGATTGCGTACGGTCCGATAATTACGTCCGTAGATGTAGCCATAGTGAATAGAACCATCCATTTTTCTTGCCTTAGGATATCTACCTTCCCAGCGACCATCTTTACGTTTATAAATATTTTCTCCTCTTGCCATTTATGTTCAATCCTTTCATATTTTGACGGCGGAATTGACGGCTACAAAAACCGATCGATTCTTGAATAAATTTGACTAGTGTATAATTTTTCCGAAAAACAAAAATATTTAAAGCAAAAACAATAAAAACTTTCTACAATTTTTAAATATTTTTACAATGAAATTAAAAAATAGTATTGATTTCCTGATAAAATAATAATAGAATGGTAACGAGTCAAACTATTCTTTACATTGTAAAAAAATAAAATAAAAACATTTCTTGTTTTAGTGAAGAACAAGAAATGTTTTTTTGTTTTCTTTATTATTTATATCATTTTTTTAAATAAAAATTATCCATTTTTTTCCAATGTATTCTCCCTCAATGACAAAAAAAGTGTAAAACAAAAGTAAAGAACACTTTTGTTTTACACCTTACGTACGAGTTAATCCCTTCGGAAATAAATTGCTGCCTTGTTCAGATAAGTAGTGTAATCAAGGTTATAAAAGAGATTCTTTATTCCCTCCATCCCCCATACCTAGTCATCAAAGGGCTCCGAGTCTAACTTTTTCAATATCTCATTATCTACTGCTTCTATCAGTCGGTGAATAGCATAGGAATCAGAAAATGTTTGAACGAATACTTTATTGCCGGATTCGTTCATTGTTTTGTATTCCTTGTCTGTTACAAAAATATCAACATCTGAGCTGTATGTGTCTAAAATAGTGATCTTGTCAGAAAAGAGCTTTTCAATTTTTCTTCGGATAATATCTGCTATATATACTTTAGAATTTTGCACATATATTTTGACCTTTTCCTTATGCTGCACAGGTTTGATCCTACACAAAAGACTATAAACTAACAAATAAACTTGCCGCTTGAAAGAGGTTTGATTTTGTTCACCTTGAATCTCTAAAACAGTGGAAAATCCTTTATGTTCATTTTCCCATCGTTCAACTATTTCGAATACTTTTTGATACATTTGTTCCTCATAAGTATTTCGCTTCACAAAAATCTCTTCTTCATAAACGTAAAAAAATCTTCTGGTATCGTAAAAACTAGCTGTTGCATATACCAAAAACAAGGTCACATTGGAACGGATAAAACTAAAATACTCTTTATCTTTTTGAAAAAAAGTAGTGATGATTGACTCTGTTAAAGAATCACAGATCTCATCAAAGTCGGGTCTATCCTTAATCACTACTTTTAATTCATTTTCCTCATTTTTACTATTCGCTCTAATGATTTGAATCCTGAACATCGAAACAAATAGATATAGAATTTCAGATTCTTTATTTTCAAAATAAGGAAAATGTTTATTTACATAAGTAGAAACATTCTCATATATTTTCGATAATTTTCCTTGGGTATATATATCTAATTCACTTTCTTTTGCAAGAATATTTCCTTGACTATTTCTTTTTATTGTTATGTATAATAGTAATCTCATCAATTCTTTTTGAGCCGAATCCATATGAACAAGGGTTGGAAATTGAGACTCTAATGAATGTTCCAAAAAATGATACGCTTCTTGGGAAAAAATCCAGTTAGAACTTGCATTAGAAAACACATGGATGAAAAAATTCCGAATACGGTATTCCTCACTTGTTAACTCACCACTACTCGTCATCTCAAGTCCAAAACTTTCTAATAAGCTCCTAAGCTTTTTTTTATACCTGGCACAAGTAGTCATACTTATATAGTACGTTTCGCAAATGTATTTATTATCAATTCGCCCTTTTAAAAACAACTCTTTGATCATAATAAATAAAATCGACTTCTCTAAATAAAAAAATGAAACATCTACATGAGAGCTATTACTTAGCTTAACAGATTCAACTTTTCCAACCTTGTTATAGTAGATCTCTAAGTTTTTTTTATCAATATGTGTATTCTCCTCAAAAGAATCAATCACGCTGCGCACCGTTTTATAAGACAACTGTGTGGCAGAACAAATTTCTGCCATATTTACACTTTTATTTTCATTGATCAAAAAATCTAATACTTGGATTTTATTATTATCCTGTTCGGTAATAAATTCCTTCATGCCAAACTCCCTCCAAGTTCCTCTATCGTGTCTTCATTATATATCCAGCCCGCCATTGCTGTCTATGAAGATGCAAGTATTATGATAATTTGGTTGCCTGTCTTTGTATAAATGATTAAATAAAAATGTTTCACATGAAACAAAGTAGCTAAAACCACATTATTATCCACTATATAAGCATTTTAAAAGAAAAGTGCTCCGGGTAAAAAAATAATAGCCTTTCCAAGAGGAAAAGCTATCAATCAACATTATTTACTTGAAAAATCTATCATCATCAGTAATATTAAACTTCGTTTTACTCCAGCTGTTAAATTTTCATATTGCATTCAAATACTGTGACACTTCGATATATCATTATATCTTCTATTTTATGGGATAACTCATTTATTATGATAACTTTGTTATCACTAATAAATTTCTTTTTGGTTTGTATCACTTAACCCTATTCCCTTTCTACTGGTGATAAATATTAACAATAATTCCATATCCCGTTGTTGATTTTTCATATTTTTCATCAATCATTTTTACAACTTTAATCATTCTATATATCAAGAATAACAATATCTTTATTGATAATTGTCCGAATATTATGGTGAAATATGAAATAGTCTATAGCTCTTCTAAATACAAGGCTTTTTAAATCTAGTTTTATTTATATTGAACACTCGTAACTATTGATACATAAGTTTTTAACAAAAGGATTAGCTAGAAACATTTATAGTAATTTTCATCTAAAGTAGACACGAAACTCTTTTCTATATCTACGAATCTTATTTTTTTTGTTTAACTTATCTGTTTCAGCAACTCTAACAACTATGTTATCTGTATAATCAATTTTCTTGTCCCTTTTGAACATTCCGGATAATACATTTACTTTATTGTATTGCCAACACCAATGGTCAGTGCAATAATACAGCTCTCCTGTATTTTTGTCTCTTTGCCAATAATGTTTCTGTTTTTTTTTCTTTCCTTTTAATTTTAATACTTGCTTTAGTAATCTATCTTCATCGTAATTTTTGTTATCATCAATTTTTGATAGTATAAATAATAACAATTTTTCAATTCCTAAAACCAATAAAATTAGCAAAGCCAGAACTACAATAGAAATAAAAACGATTTTTATCCATTCCCCATTACTTGTTAAATTCTTAACTTTTTCAACCATCACAAAACACAACTCCTTTTACAATTATAAATAAAAAAATTACATTTAGATTATATCATAAATAAATAATATTATAAAATAAGTATAATTAAATGATTTTCAAACGAACCAACCATATAGATATAGGATAAATATTTTTCTATAGAGTAAATACATAAAAAAAGCCTTTCCATTACAGAAAGACTTCTTGTCTCTATTTGATTCCATAGATAACAAAGTATGGATTTTTAATTGTTTGAAAATCAGTTCTCATATACACTCTTGCTGCATATCCTGTTACGCCTGATACTTGAACAACGATATATTTGCTCTTATATATCATATATCCATAACGCTTCAGGAATTGATTATTGTCACTTTAATAATACTAGCGCAATATAGATTAAGGATAGGTGATGGATTCAATCAGTTCCTAACATTCACATTTTCCAATATCTCTATAGAAACCTTATATTGAACGATTTAAAGACTTGCTATTACTCACTTTTAGAAGTAGTTTTCGCTATCTTCCCTTGTTCAATATAAACCATCAAAATCGAAATATCTGCTGGATTAACCCCACTAATTCGACTTGCTTGAGCGATTGTTTCTGGTTGGATTTTTTGTAGTTTTTGTTTTGCCTCTGTCGCTAGTCCATTAATCGCTTCATAATCGATATTTTCTGGGATGCGTTTGGCTTCCATTCGTTTTAGTTTATCCACTTTTTCTAAGGCTTTTTTGATATAGCCTTCGTATTTCAATTGGATTTCTACTTGTTCAATGACTTTATCATTTAATTCTACTTCAGATGCTGGAATAAATTGAATCACTTCATGATAGGTCATTTCTGGGCGTTTTAAGAAGTCGCTGGCTAATACCCCATCTTTCAATAGAACAGAACCTTTCGCTTCTAAAAATGCTTGTACGTCTGCTGTAGGCTTCACTCTAACTGAACTTAAACGAGCAATTTCTGCTTCGACTGCTTTTTTCTTTTCAAGATACGCTGTATATTGGTCTTCTTTGACTAAACCGATTTCGTGTCCTTTTTCTGTTAAACGTAAATCGGCATTATCATGACGTAAAATCAAGCGATATTCTGCTCTGGATGTGAGTAACCGATAGGGTTCATTGGTTCCCTTCGTTACAAGGTCATCGATCATGACACCAATATATCCATCACTACGTTTCATTACAAAAGGCTCTTTGCCTTGCACTTTTAACGCTGCGTTGATTCCGGCAATCAGCCCTTGTCCTGCAGCTTCTTCATACCCGCTTGTGCCATTGGTTTGTCCTGCTGTAAATAAACCGTCGATGACTTTTGTTTCTAGAGTTGGACGTAATTGATGAGGAACAACTACATCATATTCAATCGCATAACCTGTTCGCATCATTTCGGCTTTTTCCAAACCAGCAATCGAGTGTAAAATATCTGTTTGGACATCTTCCGGTAATGACGTTGAAAGTCCTTGAACATAAACTTCTTCTGTATTCAATCCTTCTGGCTCTAAAAATAATTGATGGCGAGGTTTGTCAGAGAAACGAACGATTTTATCTTCGATCGAAGGACAGTAACGTGCCCCAACACCTTCAACAATTCCAGTAAACATCGGTGCACGATGTAAATTCTCTTGAATAATTTCGTGGGTTCCTTCATTCGTGTAAGTCAACCAACAAGAACGTTGCTCTAAATTGTACGCATCATCTGGCGTGCTGAAACTAAAATGATTTGGTTGTTCATCCCCTGGTTGTTCTTCTGTCACAGAATAATCGATTGTACTGGATTTTACACGCGGCGGCGTCCCTGTTTTAAACCGATCCATTTCAAGTCCTAATTCTTTTAGATGATCTGCTAAACCAATGGATGGTAATGAATTATTAGGACCTGAAGAATATTTTAGTTCTCCAATAATGATTTCTCCACGAAGAGCTGTTCCTGCTGTAATGATTACCGCTTTACTTTGGTATTGTGCGCCTGTTGTTGTAATGACCCCTTTGCAGATACCATCTTCTACAATCAAGCGTTCTACGATACCTTGACGTAAAGATAAGTTGTCAGTACGTTCAATCGTGTGTTTCATTTCAGTGGCGTAAGCATGTTTGTCCGCTTGGGCGCGCAAGGCGCGAACCGCTGGACCTTTTCCTGTGTTTAGCATCCGCATTTGGATGTATGTTTTGTCTATATTATGCCCCATTTCTCCACCTAATGCATCGATTTCTCGAACGACGACGCCTTTGGCTGGGCCTCCCACAGATGGGTTGCATGGCATAAATGCCACCATATCTAAATTGATCGTTAAAAGTAAGGTTTTACTGCCTATGCGAGCGGATGCTAAGGCGGCTTCTGAGCCTGCGTGACCTGCTCCGACTACGATTACGTCATAAGATTCTGCTTTAAATTGATTCATCGACTCTTCCTCTCTATTTTCCTAAACAAAATTGACTGAATAATTGGGTGATCAGTTCATCTTGGACACTGTCACCGACGATTTCACCTAAAAAGTCCCAGCAGCGGGTCATATCCATTTGTACGAGATCGACTGGCATTCCCGCTTCAATTCCGCGGATAACTTCGTCTAATGCGATGGCCGCCTGATCTAGTAAGGCGATATGGCGGGTATTGGATACATATGTAGCATCTTTTTCCCCAGTTTGACCGCCGAAAAATAAATCAGCGATTTTCAGTTCCAATTGTTCCATTCCTGTATTGGACAGAACAGATACTGGCAAAATTTCTTCGTCTTTCACTAGCTGTTTTAATTCTTCTCGATCTAGTTTGGAAGGCAAGTCCATTTTGTTTAATAGAATCACACGTTTTAAGCCCTCTGTTGCAGCTAACAATTGGCGATCTTCTTCTGTTAGTTCATCATTTTGATTAAGAACCAACAAAATCAAATCTGATTCAGCTAACGCTTTACGGCTGCGTTCCACACCGATTCGTTCTACGATATCTTCTGTTTCTCTAATACCAGCTGTATCAATCAATTTTAACGGTACACCACGGACATTGACATATTCTTCAATTACATCACGAGTCGTTCCTGCAATATCTGTTACAATCGCTTTTTCTTCTCGTAATAAATGATTCAACAAGCTTGATTTTCCAACGTTTGGACGACCGATAATAGCTGTACTTAAGCCTTCACGTAAGATTTTCCCTTGTTTCGCTGTCGTTAATAAACCTTCGATTTGTGCTTTAACAAATCCAGCTTTTTCAAGCAATAATTTTGTTGTCAATTCTTCTACGTCATCATATTCAGGATAATCGATATTTACCTCAACCTGAGCTAATGTTTCTAAAATTTCTTGTCTTAGCGAGCGGATCAACGAAGATAAGTTCCCATCTAATTGATCTAAAGCCACATGCATAGCTTTGTCTGTTTTTGCTCGAATCAAATCCATTACAGCTTCCGCTTGTGATAGATCCATTCTCCCATTTAAAAAGGCTCTTTTCGTAAATTCACCAGGTTCAGCCAATCGAGCGCCTTCTCTTAGGAGCAATTGCAGTAATTGATTCACCACTACGATTCCACCATGACAGTTGATCTCAACAACATCTTCACGAGTAAATGTTTTTGGTGCGCGCATGACAGAAACCATTACTTCATCTACCAGTGTATCCTCTTTTGGATCAAAAATGTGCCCGTAATGAATGGTATGCGTAGGTACATCCAGCAACTGTTTACTGCCAGAGCGATAAACTTTATTTGCGATAGTGATGGCCTCATCACCACTTAAACGGACAATGCTGATTGCTCCTTCGCCAGGTGGGGTTGAAATTGCGGCAATCGTATCGAATTCTAACGTTATTTGTTGCATAATTGACTTCCTTTCGTTAATGGCTTGAGCAGTTTTTTGCGTAATAATTACTACGTTAAAGAACTACTATTTTTTTTAACTATGTATACATCTATTTTTGACTACAAAAAAAGCGCCCACTCCACCCCTATTTTTTCAGGTTGGATCTAGCACTTTCACTGCATCAATTCCTATTAATTTCTTGACAAATAATAGCATATTTTTATTTTTTTCGCAACATTGTTTATTTCCCAAAACCATTCGTTAGCGTTGCTTTTATTTTAAACTATCATTAAACTATATGTAAGTAAGTGAGGAGGTTTCTATGATGAGACGAGCTAAAAAAGAGCAATTGACTGAACAAGAATTAGAAAATCGCTTAAGTAGTATCACTTTGTCTACAGGAAATGTCAATAAAAAATATATTCTTCGAGATATTGTATTTGCGACTGATCGTATCGAAACTGATTTATTTTCATCGGAGGTAAATCCAAATGAGGTCTTTAGCGGGGTTTATCGTCAGTTAAAAGAAATTGCCTTTGAATATGAAGCAGATGCGGTGATTAATTGCCATTTTGAAGAGAAATACGTGGAATATCAAGGCCAATGGGTCGTGGAAATTTTTGCTTATGGAACTGTGGTTCAATTTACTCAAACAAATATTGGTTGATTAAATAACGAGGTTAAGAGTACGAAACAAAACTGATTTTTAGTTTTGTTTCGTACTCTTTATTTTTTATCTACATCATCGTGTGAAATGCACCGACCAACATTCCCACAACAGGTACTAACACCCACACCCAACTGGTCCAAGCATCTTTATTTTCTTCTTTGATTGTTGCTAATCTTAAACGTAAATTTTCGTTTTCCAATTCTAATTCTTCGATTCTGTTTGTGTGATTATTCATATTGTTCTCTCCCTTAGTAGTTGATACACTTATTATGCAGGAGATCCTCATCTTGCGTTAGATTCTTTTGTCACCGTCTTTTATGACATTTGTCATCATTTTTGATAATAAAAAAACCTGATCCAAAAGAACCAGGCTGGAAGAAGCACGAATGCTCCAACTACTTTATCATCGTATTTTGTACGTTGATAAGAATGATTTCGTTTAAAATATACTTTGTTTATCAGCATTTGTCAATGTATTTTTTTAATCGATTTCCTTAAACTAAATAATAATAGCCCCTTTAAAAAATTACTTTTTAAAGAGGCTTTTTATTTAGTTACACATGTTTTTTGGCAGGTTCAACAACCAAATAACGGTAAGGTTCATCCCCCTCTGAATGGGTTTGGATTCCTTCGTCTTTACTCAAGGTAAAATGGATTTGTTTTCTTTCAAATGCTGGCATTGGTTCTAGAAAAACAGGACGACCAGTTTGTTTGACTTTTTCGGCTGTTCTTTCTGCTAAACGCTGCAAGATTGCTTGGCGTTTTTCACGATAATCACCGACATTAACTACGACTGATAATTTATTCGCAGCTACACGATGAACAAATACTTGTGCTAAATATTGCAAGGCATTTAAAACTTTTCCGTGTTTTCCAATCAAGATTCCTTGTTTATCCGTGTCTAAATGGAAAACAAGTAGCCCATCTTTACGCTCTAAACGAACCAAGGCTGGTGCATTCAATTCTTTTGAAATGGTTGTTAGATATAAAGCTAATTCAGTGATTGCTTCTTCATCTTCAAGATTTTCCAAGACTTTTGGTTTGGAGGCATCAGAATCTGATGTTTTAGCAGCTAGCAGTTCTTCAACTGTGGTTTCTGCTTTGACTTCCTCATCTGTCACAATAATGTCTTCGACTGTTTCTTCAACTGCTTCTGCGATTTGTTCACTGACTGTTGGTTCGATGGACACTTGGGCAAGTTTTTTACCAAAACCTAAAAAACCCTTCTTCGCATCAGTGATCACCTTGATCTCTACATCTTCTTTTGATAAGCTCAGTGCGTGTAAGCCCTTAGTTGTTGCTTCTTCTATTGTGTTTCCCTCATATACCGGCATCTGGAAAACCTCCTTTTATTTTTTCTTATTTTTTTTCTTAGGATTCATTGCTTTCTTCAATGCTTTTTCTCGTTCTCTGACTTGTCTTTCTGCTTCTGCACGTTCTTTGCGAATTTTGAATGGATTGTTAAGCAGTAAGGTTTGTCCTACTTGGAACGCATTTGAAACTACCCAGTAAAGAGATAATCCACTGGCTAAACTCATCCCCATAACAAAAATCATAACAGGCATTACGAAATTCATAATTTTCAATGAAGCGTTTGACTCAATTTGACTCATGCTTGTTAGATATGTGCTCGCAAATGTAAAGACAGCCGCTAGAATTGGCAAAATCAGATACGGGTCTGGTTTACCTAGGTTTAACCACATAAAACTTCCTTGTTTCAATTCTGGTACACGAGAAATGGATTGATACAGCGCCATCATAATTGGCATTTGAATTAATAATGGTAAACATCCTGCATATGGATTTACATTATTTTCAGCATATAATTTTTGTTGTTCTTCACGGAACAAACGTTGTGTTTCTGGGTCTTTTGATGAATATTGCTTTTGTAGTGCTTTTAATTTGGGTTGCAATTCTTGGGTTTTACGCATGCTTTTCGTCTGGAAATGCATCAATGGTAACAAGATAACCCGAATGACTAATGTAAATAGGATAATCCCAATCCCTGTATTTGCTGACACAGATAAAAACTTGATTGCTTCAGCAAAATAAAAAACAATATAACGATCCCAAATTCCTGTACTGCTCTCGTTAATCGGAGCTGTTCCGCAGGCAGACAATACAAAAACAAGTGTCACTAAACCTGCCATTAATAATAAGCGTTTATACTTCTTCACAAAACTGTTCCTCTCTTATTTCAAAATTTTTGCAAGTTTTAAAACGTGTGTTACATTTTGGTGCACTTCCTCAGATGTTAATTTCTCCACACCTGGTCTTGCGATGATAATAAAATCACAAGTTGGAGCGATGGATTCCTTTAACTGAAAGATCGATGTACGAATCTTGCGTTTCACAGCATTTCTGACAACTGCATTACCAATCTTCTTACCCACGGAAATCCCTACTCTAAAGTGCTTTTGTTCTGGTTTTTCTAGGATATAGACAACAAATCTGCGATTCGCACAAGATTGTTTGTGTTGAAACACTGCTTGAAATTCTTTTTCTTTTTTTACTCTATAGGATTTCTTCATATGCATCCCTTTGTTTCTTTCTATCTTTCTTTTTTGCTCACTTTACAATAATAGCATATTTCCGTCATTTTTTTCCAAATTTCAGGGAAAATCTCCACAGATTTTGGTGATAGTGACTCTAATTTCATATATTATCATTTTTTAGGTTTTTTTTCACTTTATTTCTTATAAGGTCATAACGTTTCTATGACGAAAAATCAAAGAACCCTTTATTATTTCCACACATAGATTGTGAAGATAATAAAGGGTTCTTAGTTTAAACTTGATTCGTTATTTAAAGTCAACATAGATTATGCTGAAATAACTTTTCTGCCTTTACGACGTCTGCTCGCTAATACGTTGCGACCATTTTTTGTGCTCATGCGTTTACGGAAACCGTGAACTTTTTGACGTTTACGTTTGTTTGGTTGATACGTTCTTTTCATCTCTTGTTCCACCTCCTGAAATTGTAACTATCCATCAATACATAGACATACTTTGATAGTATACCTAGTATTAGGTAGATTTGTCAATAAATTTTCTGGAATAAATTTTTCTTCTTAATAAAAAAAGTTATCCACAAAATGAAAATGGTTTGGGATAACTTGTGGATAGTTTTTTTAATAACGATCATCTATTTTTACTTTTCTCCCCTCTTTTACACAAAAAAACAGGCTGTTAAAAAGTTATGCACATCCTATTTTAAAAATGTGTATAACTCAAAAAAATGCTTGATTTATAAGCTTTGTTTTACAGATGTTGCTGTGGATAAATGAAATCCTCATGAGAAATCCACTATTTATTTTCTCTTTGTGGATAAGTTTATTCCCCTCTGTGCATTTTTTTTCCACAATTCACAATTTGCCTGTGGAAAAAGTTCTAAAAAAATGCTAAAATTCTATTTGCTTATCTATTTATATTTGCACAGCAATTTTATATAGAAAATTTTATTCCTTTTTGTGAACTTGTCATGAGGTTCAGAAAAAAAACAAAAGCTGGTTATGATAAGGAATATCCTAGTCAACTTTTCTTACTTTTCTGTTTAGCACTGAAAAGAAGCACTACGCTTTTAAATTAAGGAGGTCACTACATGCCCGATATGGAAAGTTTCTGGAAAGATCTAGAAGATACTTACCAATCTGTGTTATCTGCACCAAGTTTTGATGCTTGGATAAAAACGACACAACCATTAAAGCTGGAGAATAACCAATTATGGTTAGAAGTTCCTTCAGCTGTTCATAAGGACTATTGGGAAAAAAATTTAGCTGCGAAAATTGTTGAAACTGGCTTTAAATTAACTGGTGCTGAAGTGATGCCTCACTTTGTTGTTACTGGTGAAAAAGAAACACTGCCAGCCCAGGAAGAAAAAAAAGCGCCTGTAACGCAAGAAAAACTTGATGATCACGGCAAAAAAGCTTTATTAAATCCAAAGTATTCATTTGATACCTTTGTCATCGGAAAAGGAAATCAAATGGCTCATGCCGCAGCATTAGTCGTAGCAGAAGATCCTGGTTCCATTTATAATCCGCTCTTCTTTTATGGTGGGGTTGGGTTAGGAAAAACCCATTTGATGCATGCAATCGGTCATCAAATGTTGCAAAATCAACCCGATGCCAAAGTAAAATATGTCAGCAGCGAAACCTTTACAAATGAGTTCATCAATTCAATCCAAACAAAAAATTCTGAACAATTTAGAAAAGAATATCGAAATGTCGACCTTCTATTAGTTGATGATATTCAATTTCTTGCAGAAAAAGAGGCAACATTGGAAGAATTTTTCCATACTTTTAATGACCTATACAATGAAAACAAGCAAATTGTCTTAACTAGTGATCGACCACCTAATGATATTCCTAAATTACCAGAACGTTTGGTTTCCCGTTTTGCTTGGGGCTTGTCTGTGGATATCACACCACCAGATTTGGAAACCCGAATTGCCATTTTACGGAAAAAAGCCGATGCAGAGCGTCTAGAAATCCCAGACGATACACTTAGTTATATTGCTGGCCAAATCGACTCCAATATTCGGGAATTAGAAGGCGCACTTGTTCGAGTACAAGCCTTTGCTACAATCAATGGCGAAGATATTACTACAAGTCTGGCAGCAGATGCATTGAAATCTTTAAAATCGGTCGGCAGTCAAAATCATCTATCGATCTTACAGATTCAAGAAGAAGTCGCCAAGTATTATCATATCCAATTAAAAGATTTAAAAGGCAAAAAACGGGTGAAATCAATCGTTGTGCCTAGACAAATCTCAATGTATCTTTCTAGAGAGATGACCGATAACTCCTTACCAAAAATCGGTGCCGAGTTTGGCGGAAAAGATCATACAACCGTAATTCATGCTCATGAAAAAATTCAGCAATTAATGGAAAAAGATCCAGCCATTCAAAAAGAAGTGAGCGAAATTAAAAACTTGCTAAATTCATAGCCTGTGGATAAAAAGAAGAAAAAGAAAAAAGTTTTCCACAACTTATGCACAGGTGGAAAACTTATCTTTCATTTCGTTTTTAGACTTTTCCACAGAATTAACAAGCCCTACTACTTTTATTATTTATTTATATATAAATACAAAACTGTCTTAGCAGAATTTACACATATAAAACTAAACGAAAAAGGAGTTCAAGCATTATGAAAGTAACTGTAAAAAGAAATACATTCTTACAAGAATTACAAACGGTTCAACGAGCTATCTCTTCTAAAACAACAATCCCTATTTTAACGGGTGTAAAAATTGTTTTAACAGAAGAAGGCTTATCACTTACAGGTAGTAACGCAGATATCTCTATTGAAAGCTTCTTAAGTCAAGAAGACGAGAAAGCACAAATGACCATTGAATCTACAGGTAGTATCGTTTTACAAGCTCGTTTCTTTGGAGAAATCATCCGTAAATTACCAGAAGAGTTATTCACATTAGAAGTTTTAGAAAACAATCAAGTAGCTATCACTTCAGGAAAAGCTGATTTTACCGTTAATGGTTTGGATGCAGATAATTATCCACATCTTCCTGTTATTGATGCGAAAAATCAAATTCAATTACCTGTCCACCTGTTGACAAAAATTATTAATGAAACAGGCTTCGCTGTTTCTATGCATGAAAGTCGTCCCATTTTAACTGGGGTTCATTTTATTCTAGAAAATCAAAAATTATTGGCTGTTGCAACGGACTCACATCGTTTGAGTCAACGAATTATTCCAATTGAGCAAGCAGCTGAGGATTTCAACATTGTTATTCCAGGAAAAAGCTTAACAGAACTTTCTCGTTCATTTACAAACGAAGAAGAAATGGTTGAAATCAGCATCATGGAAAATCAAGTATTGTTCAAAACACAAAATATGTATTTCTATTCTCGTTTACTTGAAGGAAACTATCCTGACACTAATCGTTTGATTCCAACAAGCTTCAACACAGAAATCGATTTTTATGTACCTGAATTATTATCAGCGATCGATCGTGCATCCTTGTTATCTCATGAAGGACGTAATAATATTGTTCGTTTAGCGATTGCTTCTGATTCTGTTGTCTTATACGGAAACTCTCCAGAAATTGGTAAAGTAGAAGAACCATTGAATTATGAAAAAGTAACGGGTGATCCGTTGGAAATTTCTTTCAACCCAGATTACATGAAAGATGCTTTACGTGCCTTTGGTGATATGAGCATCACGGTTAAATTTATTTCTGCGATCCGTCCATTTACGTTGGAACCGACAGAAACTGATTTAGATTTTATTCAATTGATTACACCTGTTCGTACTAATTAGAACGAAAATAAATAAAATAATAGAGGGAAAATTCATTTTTGATGAGTTTTCTCTCTATTTTCTTGAAAATTACTGAAAAAACTCAATAGAATGAACTTCTAAATTTCAGCTTAAAATGCATTTTAAGGCTTTTTTTATCGTTAGAATATTTTTTGTCGATTGTATTTAAAATTGCTTAGAAACAAAATTAGACGGATAAATTTGTTTTCTGATGTAAAAAAGGGTATAATATTAGAGTGAAAGTGAAAACAAAAAAGAGGGATGCATTTTGAAAAAAACGATTGTTTTAGAGACGGATTTCATGACACTTGGTCAAGTCTTAAAAGAAGTCAATGTTATCGGCAGCGGCGGCCAAGCAAAATGGTATTTAGCTGAAAATAGTGTTTTCGTAGATGGGGAATTAGAGAATCGCCGCGGAAGAAAATTATATGCAGGCATGATGATCGAGATACCTGAAGAAGGTACTTTTTTTATGGTGAAAAAAGGCGAGACAGTCGATGAGACTGAATGAAATCGAGGTACAGCATTATCGTAATTATGATGGGCTGACCTTAGATTTTCCTAAAACATTGAATATCTTTCTAGGAGAAAACGCGCAAGGCAAAACCAATCTGTTAGAAAGTATCTATGTTTTGGCGATGACCCGTAGCCATCGAACAAGTAATGAAAAAGAACTGATTCATTGGGATATTGATTCTGCAAGAATCAGCGGTGTCGTTGAAAAAAAGACGGGTACAGTTCCACTGGAAATCATTATTTCTAATAAAGGTCGTAAAACGAAGGTCAACCACATTGAACAAAAACGCTTGAGTTCATATATCGGTCAATTGAATGTGATTTTATTTGCGCCGGAAGATCTATCCTTAGTCAAGGGCTCACCACAGCTGCGACGTAAATTTATTGATATGGAATTAGGGCAAGTTAATCCAATTTATTTATACGATCTTGTTCAATTTCAGTCTGTCTTAAAACAACGGAATCAATACTTGAAGCAATTAGCTGAAAAAAAACAATCAGATCTTGTTTATTTAGATATCTTAACAGAACAATTGGCGGAATTTGGCGGTAAAGTGCTATTTGCTCGTTTAGAGTTTATCAAAAAATTAGAGCATTGGGCGAATTTGCTCCATAAAAAAATTAGCCATGAAAAAGAAGAATTAGCAATCGAGTATTTTTCAAGTATCCCATTAGACAAAGAAAATGTTTCACTAGAAAAAATTCAAAAGCAGTTGCTGCAAAGCCTTATTGATAGTCGGAAACGAGAGTTGTTTAAAGCGAATACCTTTTTAGGCCCTCATCGAGATGATTTGATTTTCAATGTCAACGGGCAAAATGTTCAGACATATGGTTCACAAGGACAACAACGAACCACGGCGCTTAGCGTAAAGCTTGCGGAAATTGATTTAATGTATTCAGAAACAGGAGAATATCCTGTGTTGTTATTGGATGATGTCATGAGTGAATTAGATAATGAACGACAATTGCACCTACTAGAAACGATTGAAGGAAAGGTTCAGACTTTTTTAACAACCACAAGTTTGGATCATTTAAACAATAAATTAACTGTTGAACCAGATATTTTTTACGTTCATCAGGGAGAGATAGAGAGGGAAGCATCTATATGACAGAAGAAGAAAAAAACATGAAAGAACGTGCACAAGAATATGATGCCAGTCAGATTCAGGTATTAGAAGGTCTTGAAGCTGTTCGTAAACGTCCTGGGATGTACATAGGATCAACAAGTTCAGAAGGTTTACATCACTTAGTTTGGGAGATTGTAGATAATTCCATCGATGAAGCCTTAGCTGGTTTTGCATCAAGTATTCAAGTAATCATTGAACCAGATAACAGTATTACAGTTATCGATGATGGTCGTGGAATCCCAGTCGATATTCAAGTAAAAACTGGACGCCCAGCCGTAGAGACTGTCTTTACTGTACTTCATGCCGGAGGAAAATTCGGCGGTGGTGGATATAAAGTTTCTGGTGGACTTCACGGGGTTGGTTCTTCCGTAGTTAATGCTTTGTCGACAACTTTAGATGTAAAAGTCTACAAAGACGGCAAAGTGTATTATCAAGAATTTCAACGAGGTGCCGTAATCAATGATTTGAAAGTCATTGAGGATACTGATCGTCACGGAACCACCGTCCATTTTGTACCTGATCCAGAAATTTTTACAGAAACGACAGTTTTTAACTTTGATAAGTTAGCAACACGTGTTCGAGAGTTGGCTTTTTTGAATAAAGGTCTAAAAATTTCTATTGAGGATAAGCGTGAAGAAACGCCTGTTTTAAAAGAGTTCCATTATGAAGGCGGGATTAAGAGTTATGTTGAGCATCTAAATGCCAATAAAGAGGTATTATTCCCAGAACCGATATTTATCGAAGGGGAACAACAAGATATTACTGTTGAAGTATCGATGCAATACACAGATGGTTATCACTCTAACTTGTTGAGTTTTGCGAACAATATTCATACTTATGAAGGCGGAACCCATGAATCTGGATTCAAAACATCGTTAACACGTGTGATCAATGATTACGCTCGTAAACAAAAGATCATGAAAGAAAACGATGAAAATCTAACAGGGGAAGATGTTCGTGAAGGACTGACAGCTGTTATTTCCATCAAACATCCAGAGCCTCAATTTGAAGGACAAACCAAAACAAAACTAGGAAATTCAGAAGTTCGGACAGTAACTGACCGCCTATTTTCTGAGTATTTCAATAAATTCTTGATGGAAAACCCAACCGTTGGGAAACAAATCGTAGAAAAAGGTCTATTAGCTTCTAAAGCACGACTAGCAGCGAAGCGTGCACGTGAAGTGACTCGTCGTAAAGGCGCACTTGAAATCAGTAATTTACCTGGTAAATTAGCCGATTGTTCAAGTAAAGATCCTGAAAAATGCGAAATCTTTATCGTCGAAGGAGATTCAGCCGGCGGTTCAGCAAAACAAGGACGTAGCCGTGAATTCCAAGCCATTTTACCAATTCGTGGGAAAATCTTAAATGTTGAAAAAGCAACTATGGATAAAATTTTAGCCAATGAAGAAATTCGTTCACTATTTACAGCGATGGGTACAGGATTTGGTGCTGATTTTGATGTATCTAAAGCTCGTTACCACAAATTAGTCATCATGACCGATGCCGATGTCGATGGCGCGCATATCCGTACCCTACTCTTGACGCTTTTCTATCGTTTTATGCGTCCTGTTGTTGAAGCTGGTTACGTTTATATCGCGCAACCGCCTTTATATGGGGTCAAACAAGGGAAAAATATCACTTACGTACAGCCAGGAAAAAATGCTGAAGAAGAATTAGCTAAAATTTTAGAATCTTTACCAGCAAGTCCTAAACCAAGCGTTCAGCGGTATAAAGGTCTTGGGGAGATGGATGATCATCAATTATGGGAAACAACGATGGACCCTGAAAGACGTTTGATGTCACGTGTTAGTGTTGATGATGCGATTGAAGCCGATCAAATTTTTGAAATGCTGATGGGAGACCGCGTTGAACCACGCCGAGCATTTATTGAAGAAAATGCCCATTACGTGAAGAATCTAGATATCTAATGAAGAAGAAAAACCTCTATCCTTTGAGTAAAACGAATGAGGGATAAGGATGTCAGACCTACAAATTTAAAGGAGACAAATTCATGAGTGAAGAAATGAAAGAGAACATTCAAGACGTCAATCTGACCAGTGAAATGAAAGAATCCTTCATTGATTATGCAATGAGCGTTATCGTAGCCCGTGCGCTGCCAGATGTCCGTGATGGGTTAAAGCCCGTTCACCGTCGTATTTTATACGGAATGAATGAGTTAGGCGTAACACCTGATAAACCACATAAAAAATCTGCCCGTGTCGTAGGGGACGTAATGGGTAAGTATCATCCCCATGGAGATTCATCAATTTACGAAGCCATGGTGCGGATGGCCCAACCCTTTAGTTATCGTAGTATGTTAGTAGATGGTCACGGAAACTTTGGTTCTGTCGATGGGGATGGAGCAGCGGCAATGCGTTATACCGAAGCAAGAATGAGTAAAATTGCGTTGGAAATGCTCCGTGATATCAACAAAGATACAGTTGATTTTCATGGTAACTATGATGATTCTGAGCAAGAACCAGATGTATTACCAGCCCGTTTCCCTAACCTTTTAGTTAACGGAACAACAGGGATTGCGGTTGGGATGGCGACAAATATCCCACCACATAATTTAACTGAGGTCATTGAAGCAGTTGGCTTATTGATGGAAAACCCAGACGTTACAACGAATGAATTGATGGAAGTACTCCCTGGACCTGACTTTCCGACAGGTGGTCTAGTGATGGGGAAATCCGGTATTCGTCGCGCATATGAAACAGGCCGCGGCTCAATAACTGTTCGGGCAAAAGTGGATATCACTGAAATGCCGAATGGGAAAGAGCGGATCTTAGTATCTGAATTACCTTATATGGTCAACAAAGCGAAATTAATCGAACGAATTTCTGAATTGCATCGTGAAAAACGGATTGAAGGAATCACTGATTTACGTGATGAATCTTCTCGTGAGGGGATGCGTATTGTCATTGACGTTCGCCGTGATGTGAGTGCTTCAGTTATTTTGAACAATTTATATAAAATGACTGCATTGCAAACTTCTTTTGGTTTTAATATGTTAGCCATCGAAAAAGGTGTACCGAAGATTCTAAGCTTGAAACAAATTCTTGAAAACTACGTAGAACACCAAAAAGTAGTTATCACACGTCGTACTGAATTTGATAAGAAAAAAGCAGAATCGCGTGCACATATCTTAGAAGGTTTACGTATTGCGTTAGATCACATTGATGAAATCATTTCAATTATTCGAAATTCAAGAGCAGATGATGAAGCTAAAGCGTCATTAATCGAACGTTTTGAATTTTCAGATCGTCAAGCGCAAGCAATCCTAGACATGCGTTTACGTAGCTTAACAGGTTTGCAGCGAGACAAGGTCGAAAACGAATACCAAGAGTTATTAAAACTTATTGCTGATTTGAATGATATTTTAGCGCGTCCAGAACGTGTGGTAGAAATCATCAAAACGGAACTAGGCGAAATTCGTGATAAATACGGTGATGCTCGTCGTACTGAACTATTAGTCGGTGAAGTATTAAGTCTAGAAGACGAAGATTTGATTGAGGAAGCGGAAGTAGTTATTACCTTAACAAATAATGGCTATATCAAACGTGTAGCAAATAGCGAATTTAGAGCACAACGTCGTGGTGGACGTGGGGTTCAAGGAATGGGTGTCCATGATGATGACTTCGTGAAAAACCTGGTTTCTTGTTCAACGCATGACACATTGCTATTCTTTACAAATAACGGTAAAGTGTATCGTGCCAAAGGATATGAAATTCCAGAATACGGCAGAACGGCTAAAGGAATTCCAGTAATCAATATGCTAGGGATCGACTCTAGTGAGAAAATCCAAGCAATCATCGCTGTTGAAGGACAAGCAGAAGAAGGACACTATCTATTCTTCACGACCCGTAAAGGGACTGTTAAACGTACAGCTGTTAAAGCATTCTCTAATATTAGAAGTAATGGTTTGATTGCGATCGGTTTAAAAGAAGATGATGAGTTAGTCAATGTTGTCTTAACGAATGGTGAACAAAATATGATCATTGGAACACATAATGGTTATTCTGTGACCTTTGCTGAAACAGCCGTCCGTGATATGGGACGTACTGCATCAGGTGTACGCGGTATTCGTCTAAGAGAAGATGATTACGTCGTAGGAGCCTCTTTACTGGACGCTGACACGGAAGTTCTAGTGTTGACGGAAAATGGATACGGGAAGCGTACAAAAGCCTCTGAGTACCCTGTGAAGGGCCGTGGCGGTAAAGGAATCAAGACAGCAAACATTACAGCGAAAAATGGTCCGTTAGCAGGACTTACAACTGTTCGTGGGGACGAAGATATTTTAGTAATCACAAATAAAGGTGTAATTATTCGTTTCAACGTAGATTCAGTTTCTCAAACAGGACGTGCTACATTAGGTGTCCGTTTGATGAGAATGGAAGAAGATGCAAAAGTTGTTACGATGGCTGTAGTTGAGCCAGAGCCAGAAGAAGAACTTGTAGAAGAAGTTGAAGGTGTGGAAACAACAATTGTTGAAACAGAAACACCAGATGCTGATACAACGGAAGAATAATCAAAAATTCGAACAAAGCGTGTGAAAAAGAAAGGGAGGGTAAGACAAAAGTAAAAAAATACTTTTGCTTTACCCTCCCTTTCCGCTTATTTTCCGAAGTATAAATTTCACTTATCTATAAAAAATTTATTAGCATTTTATTTGTTTTGAAAAAAAGTGTGTTTATAATAGAAAGTAATAAGAAGTATGAGGTGAAGAGATGATACAAGAAAAATTATTACTGTCTAAAACTTTTTCAAAGCAATTGAACATTGGAACCGCATTATCAAACTTCATCGAAAGCATCCTCGATATATTTGGAGAGAAGACAACTGTTTTTGAACGTAGACCGATTACCTTTTCGGAATATTTTTATGTTGAATTAATTACTTTTTCCAATGGCTTTCAAGTCCGAACCAGTCTTGAAAGAGATCCGGAAACGTTTGAAATAAAAGCAACTGCATATTCTGAACCGAATCATGGTTATTTATCCAATCTGTCTTTGGAAGAATTGAGTATTATGCGTTCACTTGTAAAACAAGAAAGAGAATTGATTATAAATCAAAAGTATTCCACAGTAGATCAAAATGAACTAGACATTGTTTCGTCATTGTTGATGAAATTAAAAATAATAACTGGAGAAATTATCTAGGTTTACTCCGAGAAATAAGAATAAGTTGTTTCCACTGTCCTTTGATGCACAGGGAAGCTATAGATCAGAAGAATAACTGAACTATAGCTTCCCTGTTTATTTGTGTTGTAAATAAACGTAAGTGTTATTCTTCCAAAAGCTCATCTTATCCTCCTCATTTAACCAATTGTTTAGTAAAGAACAAGAGGAATGATTTGAATATTTTTTTGAAAGTAGTTGGCAATTAAATGAAAAAAAGCATATATATAATTAGTTGAAGAATGGCTGTTAGTACCAACTAATAGACATTTTTTAGTTTTTATCCATTAATAAGAATCCTTTTTATGTGTATTTTTTACGGTTTTTCTTCTCGTAATTTTTTATTTTTGTTATTTATTGTTTTGTAAATTTACTTTATAATATAAACTTAACATTAAAAAAAGAAAACATTGCTTTTGGATTTGTTTTAATTTATCATTAGATAGTATTTTTGTATATTGGGCTACTTATACTAGATTTCAAAGGTTGAAGTGGTTAATTGTGGGTATGTTCTTAAATAGACTAAAAAAAGTAGATCATTTTTTTATGAGGCCACGCTCTTTACTGATCTGACAAAGATGTTTCAGCCCATTTAAGGCAAATGTTAAACAAATTTAGCAATCATCAAATACTAGATTTGAATAGCATAATGAAAAATGAACAGAATGGAGGGATTAAATGGGAAATGGAAGGGAACAAATGAGAAACATTGAATGAATCTGCGAGAAATGTAGAACAAGTATATGGAGGAGACACTGCTATAAATAAGGAGTTAGAGGTAAATGGTTAAATTAAAAAAAAGTTTTCAAAGAAAAGAAAAAAAGTATGCACTTACTGAAGAAATGTATCATAAATTAAGAGAAAAAGTATCACCTTATATGCAAGAAGATGAGTATGGTCTTCATACAATTCTTTCTGTTTATTTTGATACAAAATGCTACAAAATGATTCGTCATTCAATAAGTAAGCCGCTTTATAAAGAGAAGTTTCGAATGAGATGTTACGGTGTTCCTAAAGAAGATTCAACTGTTTTTTTAGAAATAAAAAAGAAAGTCCAAGGTGTTGTTTATAAAAGAAGAATAGCGTTGACGTACTCAGCAGCTAAAGAATATATCAAGAATTCTCAATCAGTTGAATTATTGGATAGGAAAGATCAGCAAATAAAACAAGAAATAGATTGGGTAATGACACAAAATAACTTGGAGTCAAAAGTCATGATCGCCTACGATCGACGAGCCTTATTTGATTCTAGTGATGAGGATTTTCGAATTACGTTTGATTTTAATATTCGATACAAAAAAGAATGTTTGACAGGTGAGTTAATTGACATAGGAGACCGTGTCGCACCTGAAATTGATGTATTGATGGAAGTCAAAGCTTTAGGCGCTTATCCTATTTGGTTCTCTAATATATTAGCAGAATTAATGATTTATCCCACATCATTTTCGAAATATGCTCAAACATATCAACGTTATTTATATTGTAAGGAGGATTTTAATTATGTTGTCTAGTTTATTGGTGGAAAGTTCAACAGCAGGAGCTACAGTGGATTTGTCATTTCGTAAGCTGTTGATTTGTATTAGTGCGTCTATTTTATTAGGTATTCTAGTAGCCTGTGTTCATATGTATAGAAATGTCTATAGTAAAAATTTTGTTATAACCTTGGCAGCACTACCGACATTGGTTCAATTAGTCATTATATTAGTAAACGGTAATTTAGGTACAGGTGTAGCTGTTTTAGGTGCTTTTAGTTTGATAAGATTTCGTTCGGTTGCAGGAGGTGCTCGGGAAATTACGAGTATTTTTTGGTCAATGGGGATTGGTTTAGCAACAGGAATGGGGTATGTGACATACATTGTATTATTTTCGTTTGTAATTGCTTGTTTTTTAATTATTTTGAATACATTGAGTTTTGGTGAGAAACAAAAAATCACAGAACGAGAATTAAAAATCACGATTCCAGAAGATTTGGATTATCCAGGATTATTTGATGATTTATTTCAAAAATACACGTATTATGCAACATTAAATTCAGTTAAAACAACAACAATGGGTAGTTTGTATGAGTTACGTTATCGAGTGATGTTAAAAGATCAACAAGATGAAAAAGAATTATTAGATGCACTACGAGTAAGAAATGGGAATTTGACCATTGTTTCTGGAAAAGTTTCTACGAATAGAGATGAGTTGTAGGTCAGAAATAAATTATTTGATAGTTGGGGTAAAACAATTTTTAATTAGGGGTGCTATATGAAAAATATAAACGTGTTGTCAAAGATGATCACTAAATGTTATCTGCTAGTTTTATGTTTGTTGATCTTACCGATTCATGGATTTGCTGAAGAGCAAGAGTCGGTAGAAGAAGAAAGTGTTAACGCCCAAGAGAGTGATTTGGATAATTTTAATGCTGTGCAAAGTTCATTTTCTCTTGAAAATAATCGCTTTATAATAAAAAAAGAAGTTTCTATTGCTACAGGAAAAGATGATGGGAAAGTTAACAAAAGTTCAGTCAACTTAACTAGTAGTAGATTGGACCTTCACGGACCAGCGCAATTTGATACGTATCTTCGATTTAGAGACTTATCCATTCCAGAAGATGCTGAAATCAAAGAAGCTTATTTAATTTTTTCAGCTAGAAATGCGTCTAATAAACCGACCAATTTAAGTATTTTTGGTGAAATTGGTGAAGGTCTTGAGTTTGGTACGCAAGTAGCTTCTTTTACAAGTAGAACAATGAGCCAAAATGTTGCGCAAATGAGTGCACCGGATAATATCGTTGCTAATCAGAATGTCACAACGGTAAGTCTTCTTGCTATTGTAAATGAGATGAGAGCAAGTAATACCTCTCTTAAAAATAGTGTATTTAAAGTAGTTGGAGATGGGCAAGGTTCACTTATTGCACATTCTTTTGAAGCGAATGCTCAACTAGCACCAAAATTGGTTATTGAATATGAATCTGCTTTTGGAGAAACAGTCAATGCTATTGATACACCTAAAAATATTGCGGAAGAATACGGAGCAGCGCAGTATGTAACACAGGGAGGCAATTTAGAAATTGGAGGATATTTTTCTAATTCATTGACGCCAGGTAATAAGCAGATTACGGGATTTCGTTTCAATAATGTACAACTTCCAAAAGAAGCAGAGATTGAAGAAGCCTACCTGGAATTTGTTACCTCTGTAACGACTAAGAATAATGCTGTTTCTGCTATGGAAATTCGTGCTGAGACAGGTGATGCTAAAGAGTATCAAAGTACGGCTAAAAACATTAGCAATCGATCATATGGGCAATTAGTCACACGATATGATCAAAAAGCGTTTATAAATCGTAAAGAAGTGGTTCGAACAGCGGATCTTAGTGATTTAATCAATGAACAACGACTAAATGGCTGGAACTCCGGAAATGCTTTGGCATTTAAAGTTGATGGAAATAATTTTATTGGGAGCGTGTATTCTTCTGGTAAAGAAACAGCCCCAAAATTGGTGATCCGTTATAAATATAATGCCTCACCGCCGTTGTTTAATAACGTAATTACTGATGCTAAAGCAATTGATCAAGTGTTTATCAATGAAGTTTCTTCTGAAGGAACAAAGGAGTCTAAAGATACTTGGATCGAACTTTATAACAATAATGACCAAGCTGTTTTATTAGATAAGAATGTTTATATAACGAACAAAAAGAAACAAGCTGAGCTTAATAAACTAATTATCCCAGCGAAAGATCATCGCGTTCTTTATCTGGATAAAAAACCAGAACGAGGCAATGATCACCTTGCTTTTGAATTAAGTGCTCAAGGAGAGGTCAATCTTTTAGAAAAAAGCCAAGGGAAGGATAGAGTGATAGATACTCTTGCCTTTGTAAAACAAAAATATAATCAAACCTATGGCCGAAAGCCAGACGGTAGCTCTAATATGACACTTTTAAATACGCCGACATTCAATTATTCCAATAATGAAGCAAAAGCAGACGCAACCTTGACTTTTGATCATGAACGAGGAATTTATGAAACTGGTTTTAGCCTTTCATTAACAGCAGATCCAGGATTAACCATTGCTTATACACTAGATGGCAGTGATCCAACAAAAACGAATGGTCAAACATATACTGGACCCATTGCAATTACGCAAACATGTGTAGTAAAAGCAGTAGCTTTTGATAATGACAGAACAACCGAGGTAAGTAGTCATACATTTGTTTTACAGGATAACTATAAAAATGAAAAAGCAAGTGGAATAAAATGGCGATACAAACAAATTGTTACGGAAGAAGAATATGCTACTTCATTGAAACAATTCCCGATTATTTCTGTAACAAGCGATTTAAAAAAACTAGATAAAAATAAGGATGCAATCGGTACTTTTGAATACATTGATGCACATTTGAAAAAGGGCAATAAGAATTACGTCAGCTCAGCTGCAAGTAAAAAATACGGGCAGTTTAGTGCCAATCAAGAAAATTCAGGAGTAACAGTCAAATTTAATCGTAATGCAAATACTAAAAAAGCCAAGTTCTCCTTTTTTGAACCATATCCTAACGATGCTTTTCCTGTAGTGAACAAGTTTGCAAGACTTAAACTAAAGGAAGGACAAGATGGACCCCAAAATGATATTTATAACTTAGGCTACAATCGTTATGATGAAAAAGTAACCAACACTCTTGCAAAAGACATGAAAAAGTTGGCGCTGGATTCCCGTTACGTTCATTATTTTTACAATGGAAGCTATATGGGCTTAAAAACATTGAAGGAAGATTTTGGGGAGAAAATGTTTGAAGAGTACTTTGGTGGAAACGATACAGACTATACTAAAATCAGATTCCAAGATGGCAGTTTCCCAAGTGGTACGATTGAAAGCGAAGATGCGGCGATTAAGGCACGTGTAACAGCTATTATTAAAACCAAAGATTTTCAAGAAGCGAAACAGTATATAGATGTCGATGATTTTATTAAAACACAAATTCTGTTTATGTTTGTCGATACAGAAAGAGAAATAGATGCGGTTATTGGAAATGCCACAGTGCACGGTGATCCCAATGCAACGAAGATGATGTTTAATGTGAATGATACAGATGGCGCTTTTCATAATAATAATTTAACTGGAACAAGTCAATCTAGCTTAATTGGAGGTGGCGGTACCTATCGTTATAAATGGAACAGTGACACCACTTCAAGAAAAGGTGCGGGCGGTATGTTTGGTGTTTTTTCTGGCGATAGCACCAACCCTGCTGTAGGAAATTTAGAATTTAAAACCCTTGTTAAAGATCAAGTTCTTCAACAAATCGGTCCTACTAAAGGAGATTTTAGAGGAGCAAAAGGCGCGCCTCTTTCTGTTGATAATGTACAGCGTGTAATCAAAGAGAATATAAAAGAACTAGAACTTCCGTATAAATTAGACGCAGCGTTTATGGCAACGAGAAAAACAATTTATACAGACTGGTTGAAACAACAAGAGAAGGTTATTCCCCAAGTGGAGGATCGCGTAAAATTCTCTCTTCAAATGTGGCAAAAATACAATATGGCGCACACATTAGATCCTGTTGAAATCATCAAAGAAAATAATCAGTTGATTCTTAAGAATAAAAATGCAAAAACAGAAGCATATTATACGTTAGATGGCACGGATCCGATGGGGCCAGATGGAGTTGTCTCAGAACGTGCTGTGAAGTTTGATGCACAAGCTGTTGTGAGTGATCAGGCACTTATTACAGTTCGAGCGTTCCAATCGAATAATTGGGGACCAATCAGCAGGTCTTTAAACTAGCAAATATTTAGAGATAAAAGGAGTTATGGATTTACTAGGCTTTAATAAAAAAACGCTATGGAAAATAAGATCAGACACACAAAAGGGAAAGAGCTACTTTAGTGAATCTATCTTTAATTTCCATGGCGTTTCTTATTTTTGTTTGCGGCTCATCAACGTACAGCGGCCAACCGCAGTTAACTCTCCAGAATCCGTATAAATTTTTCCTTCCCAAACTTGAATGGCTTGTCCAACACGATCGGCTGTTGCAATCACAGTTAAAGTCCCTGTGGCAACACTTTTTAGATGATTGATTTGAAGATCTACACCAACAGCGTAAGATTCTGAATCTAGTTGTTCTTTGGCTCCTAGACTACAAGCAGTTTCAATTAAAATACCATTGATTCCTCCATGTACAATTCCATAAGGTTGTTTATGAAAATCCTCTATTTTCATGGTTAAAATAACTTTGTCTTTAGACAGTTCAGTTGTTTCAATCTGTAAATAGTCTAATAAATGCATGAAACTCATCCTTTCTTTTTGCGATAGAACACTAAATAGTTTCTAGAAAATCAATAACCTTGTCTAATGTCAAATGATGATAACTTAAGGAATCAAAATAAAATACCTTATTTTTAGGATAATTTTTTAGATCAAACTGTTTTTGTAGTCCTGGCACACAAATAATCGCCTCTGCTTTTTGCGCAATACTATCTATATCAGCTATAGAATCATCCAGCACAACCTGCCAATGACTATTTCTCTTAGCAAGTTCTTGATTCAATTGTGTGACGAGTTTCTTTTGCTTGAACATACCTAAAATATTGCCATTTGGGCGCATATTTTTACCAAGCATAGGTGTACTTTGATAAACAACGATTGCTGTATTCATCATTAAAACTCCTTTTTTATCTTTAATAAAAATAGTAAACAAGTTCTGGATTAATAACAAGGGATTTTGTGATTTTTAATAAATTTGTTTAAAAAAGCTAACACATATTTTGAGTTTTTGTAGTATAATCGATGTTTAGTTTGAACGAAAGGAGAAGAAGTACAAATGGGGTGTCTAGGAAATATTATTTGGTTTATTTTTGGTGGCTTTATTGGCGGATTGACTTGGGTTTTAGCAGGAGTTCTTTGGTGTATTACAATTGTAGGGATTCCAATTGGTTTACAGTGTTTTAAATTGGCTGGGCTAAGCTTCTGGCCGTTTGGCAAAAGAGTTGTTTATAGTACAAGTAGTATGTCGTTTTTGGTAAATATTCTTTGGCTTGTCCTCAGTGGTTTTTGGCTAGCTGTCGGTCATTGTGTCAGTGGCATTATCTTGTGTGCAACGATTATTGGTATTCCATTTGGGATGCAATCATTTAAATTGGCTAAGCTTGCGTTAATGCCTTTTGGCGCTCAGGTGGTGCCTACGAATAGTACGTATATGGAATAGGAAAAAAGACTAGTTGAGCTGAAATTAGGTTAAACTAGTCTTTTTTTGTATATTTCATTGAAGCAGTGCATATATAACCTTCATTAATTTTCTTTGATAGAAAACCTTTGAAGTAAATGGTGCAGAGTTATTTGAGAGAGTTATATAGTTTTTTTAATAAATAATTATAGATTAGTTAAAATAAATGATTCATCTTTCATATTGTTAAATATCTTTTCCGGAAGTATAATAAAGATAAATACATTTAGGAGAATAAAAATGGATAGTGATATTTTAGAGATACTTGAAAAGATAAAGCAGCAACAGAAAATTAGTGTAAAAGAACAAATAAAGTATATGCGCTTTAAACATATTGGATTTAATGAAATTGATGAATCAAACGCAATAAAAATACTATCTGAAAATACGTATTATTATAAAATAACGGCATTCAGAAAAAATTTTGAGAGAGCTGCTGATGGAAAATACGTGAATCTAGATTTTAAGCACTTGTCTGATTTAGCCACTATCGATATGCATTTAAGGTATCTTCTTATGAAATTAACATTAGATATTGAGCATTCATTAAAAACAAAAATTATATCAACTATCACAGAAGGTGATGATGATGGCTATTCAATTGTGAATGAATATAATAATTACCAGCAAAACAGTTTTAATCTTCGAATAGACAGACAATGTATTTCTGATAAAGAAAAACTAGAGATGAAGACGAATTATATTCAGGTAGTGGATAACATAATGAAAGGGAGAAGTAATACAAAGAATTATGATTACGACTTGTACTGCAAAAGAATCGATAATCCATCTATTTGGGTACTTTTAGAATTAATGACTTTCGGTCAATTGTCATCATTTATCAAGTTTTATTGTGAACAAAATTTGTTTGAATCAAATAAATATGAATTGGCTAAAATTTTTCTTCCGTATGCAAAAAATGTAAGAAACTGCGCAGCTCATAGTAGACCTATTTTATTATATTTAAAACAAGAATTTCAATTTAATGATGAAGAAAAGCCAAGGTTTCCTCATAGAAAACTGACAGAATATGTCAAAAGAACTGAATTTAGAAATAATCGTATTTATCATAATTTAACAAATATGAGAGTGCATGATTTAGTTTCAGTATTATTTCTCCATGATGTTTATGTAGAATCATCTGGTATTAGAAAGAATAGAAAAATTGAGTTAGAAGAGTTGATGACTAGATGTAAGCGTAATAAGCATATATACATAAATCAACCTTGGTTGCGTGAAAAATATGCTATGTTTGATGAAATAATTAAGAACTATTGATTTTTGGGAGAATTATGACAGAGTTTAGTGTTGACCGAGCTTAATTCAAATGGTAACATAGTTGTTAGATGAAAGACCCTTCCGAAAGGTCGTTTATAGTTGGGGTAACAGCTAGCTATAGATTAAAGGAAAATAAAACTGTTTGATACAAGCTTTTTGTGGAGTTTGTATCAGACAGTTTTTTTGTATGTGTTTTTCAGAGAAAAAAGTAACTATACTTTAAATAAATGTTTTTTCATGCTATTTTCTAAAAATTCTGCTTTATTTTAGATGTGTCTCACCATATTTTTCATCACTATATAAACCGTCTATCATTCTAAAAATCGTATATTTGTGTATAATAGAAGCATTGGAAAATAAATAGGTTATACAAATCAACCCTTCGGAAAAAGATAAAATATGAATAAAGCCAAAAAGTCCTCAGTCCTATTTTGCTATCAGAGCTGAGCGGGCTTGTTCCGCGTTTAAACTATCTAGCTTCGCAGGCTAACCTCTTCGGAAAAAAGATAAAATCAGAACGAGGTAAAGACCACCTCAGTCTTATTTTCCTATTTTTCTGTCGAGGTTGAACGGGCTTGTTCCGCTTTTAAACTGTCTAGCTTCGCAGGCTAACTCTTCGGAAAAAAGATAAAATCAGAATAAGGCCAAAAACGCCTTAGTCTTATTTTCCTATTTTTCTGTCGGAGCTGAACGAGCCTGCTTCGCTTTTAAAACTATAAGGAGGTTTCCCAATGAGAAACTGGACAACGATCAAAGAATACGATGAAATTTTATTTGAACAAGAAGGTAAAGTGGCGAAAATCACAATCAATCGTCCTCATGTACACAATGCCTTTACACCGAAAACAGTGATGGAAATGATCGATGCATTCAACATTAGTCGTGATAAGCAAGATATTGGCGTGATTATTTTAACTGGTGCAGGAGACAAAGCATTTTGTTCTGGCGGCGATCAAAAAGTTCGTGGACATGGTGGTTATGTAGGGGAAGATAGTGTTCCTCGTTTGAATGTTTTAGATTTACAACGTTTGATCCGTGTGATTCCAAAACCTGTAATTGCTATGGTTAAAGGCTATTCAATTGGTGGCGGAAATGTGCTGCAACTTGTGTGTGATTTAACGATCGCAGCGGATAATGCTAAATTTGGACAAACAGGACCGAATGTAGGAAGTTTTGACGGTGGCTATGGTTCCGGTTATTTAGCGCGTGTCATCGGTCATAAAAAAGCCAAAGAAGTCTGGTTCTTATGCAAACAATATTCAGCGGAAGAAGCATTGGATATGGGCTGGATAAATACTGTGGTACCATTAGCAGAAGTGGAAGATGTTACGATGGAATGGGCCGAAGAAATGTTGAAGAAAAGCCCACTTGCCTTGCGTATGATCAAAGCTTCTCTTAATGCTGATACGGATGGACTTGCTGGAATCCAACAATTAGCAGGGGATGCAACACTGCTTTATTACACAATGGATGAAGCCAAAGAAGGACGCGATTCATTTAAAGAAAAACGTGATCCTGATTTCGACCAATTCCCTAAATTTCCATAAACTAAAAGGGTGAAAAACATGAGTAGTTGGCTACAAAAACAAGTGAATGAACGACCTGATCGTCCTGCGTTTTATTGGCAGGATGAAGTCTGGTCGTTTGCTGAGGTTGCTGAAGAAGTCAACCATTGGGTATCGACTTTTTCCATAAAAATACCGCAAACAGAAAAACGGGTTGCGCTATTTAGCCGTAATTCAAAAGAGATGTATTTTTCGATTCTAGCGTTATGGGAAATGGGCAAAGAGCTAGTTTTTTTGAATACGCATCTAAGTTTGACGGAGCTTCGTTACCAGTTGACTGATGCAGCAGTAAAAGTGGTGGTCGTTGCTGCCGGTAGTTCGAAGGAACTGACAGAGATAAGTCAGATTAACCTGATTGAAATGAGCTGTTTTGAGCCTACTGAAAAAAGTATAATTACTTATTCTGTATACCAATCAGAAGCAACAGCTTCAATTATGTATACATCTGGAACGACTGGAAATCCGAAAGGCGTTATTCAATGTTTTAGTAACCATTTTGCCAGTGCGTTAGCAACCCAAGAGAATATGGAAATTACAGCCGATGATTGCTGGCTTTGTCCTGTACCTTTGTTTCATATTAGTGGTTTATCGATCATAATCCGCCAATTAGTAATAGGGTGTAGTTTTCGTTTATATCCTAAATTTGATGTGGACGTAATAACAAAAGAGTTGATGCAAGGAAAAGGAACCGTGATTTCTGTCGTTGCTGTTATGTTGCAAGAACTATTACAAAAGTATCCTAAATCAGGTTATGCCCCACAATTTAAAGCGATGTTGCTAGGAGGTGGACCAATTTCTCCTAAAGCTTTAGAAGAATGCGAAAAATATGGTATCCCGGTGATTCAATCCTATGGTATGACCGAAACGTGTTCTCAAGTTGTCGCCTTAAGCTTTGAAGATGCATCAACTAAGATCGGTTCAGCAGGCAAGCCGCTAGCAGGTATGAAAGTTAAGATCGTCAATGACGAAGAACAAGTATGCAATCCTAATGAAGTGGGAGAAATTCTATTAAAAGGTAAAAATGTTATTCGGCACTATTTAAACGGCGAACAATGGCAATTAGTCAAATGGACTGCAGATGGCTGGTTTAAAACAGGTGATATGGGCTATTTAGATGACGAGGGCTATCTTTATTTAGTCAGCCGCTTAAGTGAGCTGATTATTTCTGGTGGAGAAAATATTTATCCGACAGAAATTGAGCATATTATACAGGAAATGCCTGGAGTAACGGAAGTTGCTGTAATCGGTGAATCCGATAAAAAATGGGGAGCAGTGCCTGTCGCCTATATTGTGGGAGACGCGACGATTACAGAATCAAGCGTACGCAAGTTTGCTCAAGCTTATTTAGCTAAATTTAAACTACCTAAAAGAGTTTATTTGTGTGAGTCACTTCCAAGAACGGCAAGTGGAAAATTAGCGAAACATCGTTTAACATCAACAGAAAGGGAGGCTTTTTTAAGCAAATGAGCATTCCTCAAGAATTAGAACAAGCATATGAACAAGGCTATCGAAAATTTAGTTGGATCAAAGAATTAAATGAAGATACGGATTCTTTGCGTACTATTTTTAAAAAGGGGCAAAAACAATTTCATGGTGAACGCTTTTATTGGCAAACGCCTGAGAAAGAACTCACTTTAGTAGGATTAGGCAAAGAAGAAGAGTTAAAGGGCGATCAAGCCTCTTTTGAACAAGTAGATGCATTCATTTTAAAAGAGAAAGCTAAAATTTATCACAACCGTTCTATAATAGGAACAGGAGCCCTTTTGTTTGGTGCTTTTGCTTTTGATAGCAAACAAAGCCAGCAAAATGATTGGGGAAAAATGGAGCGGGGATTATTTTATCTTCCAACCCTCTTACTCACACAAGTGAATAAAAAACGGTACCTAACAATTAACTTTAAAGCCGAAAATCAACAAGAGTTACAACAGAAATGGGCGCATCTGAAAGAACAATTCATAGAGTTGATGAATACCAAAGTAGCAGAACAAGAGGTCTTACCAAGGATTACCGCAGAAGAAGTCGCAGTATCTAAATGGCTAAAACTTGTTGATCAAACAGTTGAGAAGTTAAAAGAAGCAGGACCATTAGAAAAAGTTGTTTTGGCAAGACGGATGAAGGTGGCAAGTAACGATCCGTTTCAAGCAGATGCTATTTTAGAAAATCTCCAACAACAGCAAACGAATACGTATTTTTTTGTTTTAGAATCTGAGGAACATGTATTTATCGGAGCTACACCAGAGCGTCTTTTACAAGCATCTACTACCATGTTTTCAACAGCGAGTGTGGCTGGGTCTGTTTCACGTGGAACAACTAAAAGCGAAGATTTAGCGTTAGGAAATCACTTGTTGAATGATCTAAAAAACCGACAAGAACATAAAATTGTCGTAGATCGAATTGTCAATGAATTAGAAAAAATGACTGGCGATTCAATTCAAGTTCAGGAGCCGCAATTATTAAAGAATCGTGATATTCAGCATCTTTACTTGCCAATCGAAGGTAAGCGTCAAACGTTATTTCGCTTTCTAGAAGGAATCAAGCAGCTACATCCAACACCGGCATTAGGTGGTGAGCCTAAAGAATTAGCTTTGGACTGGCTTACTAAACATGAATCGCTGGATCGAGGATTGTATGGAGCACCGATTGGCTGGATCGCCATTAAAGAAGACGTAGGAGAGTTTGCAGTTGGGATTCGTTCAGCGGTGTTTTCAGGAAATACTGGGTATTTATATGCAGGCTGTGGCATCGTTAAAGATTCTCAGGCTGAATTAGAAAGAGAAGAAACAAAAATCAAATTTCAACCGATGTTAAGAGGAATAGGTGGAGATATTCGTGACGAATCAAAATGAAATGACAAACTATTTACATGCTTTTATTGAAGGGATGATCAGTAGTGGTGTTAGCCAAGCTGTAATTAGTCCTGGTTCGCGTTCTACACCTTTAGCATTACTGATGCATCGGCAAGAAAGAATTGAAACATTTGTTGAAGTAGATGAACGTTCTGCGGCTTTTTTTGCTTTAGGATTGAGTAAAGCAAGCAACAAGCCTGTTGTTTTACTGTGTACATCTGGAACTGCTGCAGCAAATTATTATCCAGCAATTTGTGAAGCGAAAGCGAGCCATGTTCCATTGATCGTTCTAACCACAGATCGTCCCCATGAATTACGCCAAGTTGGTGCACCACAAGCGATGGATCAGTTTCAATTATTTCAAAGTCACGTGAAGTCATTTGTGGAAATGGCGATTCCAGAAGGTACGAAAGCAATGATAGATTATGCTTATTGGCAAGGTATGCGTTCCACTGATACCGCTTGTCAAATACCACAAGGACCAGTTCATTTAAATTTTCCGTTAAGAGAACCATTATTACCCGAGTTGAGTCGTTCATCAAAGATCGAAAAAACAACGATGATCGTTACAGGAAAACAACAACTGTCTGAAGACCAATTGTCTAAATGTGTCAACGCATGGCAAGGTAAAAAAGGGGTAATTGTTGTTGGCGGAAGTCATACAACGATGGAAGCTGAGTGTTTTGTTCAACTAGCCGAAGCCTTGAACTGGCCGATTATTGGTGATCCATTGGCAAACCTTGTCTCATGCGGGAATAAAAATCTGCTGATCATGAGTTATGCTGACTTGTTTATTCAAGAAGTCGACATGATTCAACGTCCAGAAGTAGTCGTTCGGTTCGGGATGTTACCTATTTCTAAAAATATGATGTTTTGGCTGCAGACTTTGGATGATTCAGAGACTAGGATTTACTTTGTTGATGAAACAGGAGAGTGGCAGGATCAGTTAAAACAAACACAAATTGCTATCCAAGCAGAGGAGCAAATGTTCATTCAAGCAATTATTGATAAAGTTGAAATCAAAACGCCTGATACTTGGAGTAATCAGTGGATTGCGTGGCAAGAAATAACTGATCATCAATTAAGCGAACTAGCTGAAATGAATGAGCT
This sequence comes from Enterococcus sp. 4G2_DIV0659, assembly GCF_002140715.2. Classification (NCBI taxonomy): domain Bacteria; kingdom Bacillati; phylum Bacillota; class Bacilli; order Lactobacillales; family Enterococcaceae; genus Enterococcus; species Candidatus Enterococcus mansonii. The sequence continues at coordinate 1,704,406 of NZ_NGLE02000001.1, forward strand.
AAATGAAACAACAGCCAGTATTCTTGTTCATAAAATGATGGTTGAAGATGGGCAACTATTTGTCTCAAACAGCAATGCTATACGTTTTTTAGATCGATTTTCTACTGTTGAAACAAGTAGCTATCAATTGTTTGGAAATCGTGGGATTAATGGGATTGATGGAATTGTTTCAACTGCACTAGGGATGTGTGCGACACATCCTGATCGTCAAAATGTTTTGTTGATTGGTGATTTAGCGATGTATCATGATATGAATGGTTTGTTACTGGCGAAATGCTATAATCTACCTTTAACGATTATTTTACTAAATAACAATGGTGGTGGAATTTTTTCTTTTCTTTCACAACGTCAATTGACACAAAAAGATTTTGAACCTATTTTCGGTACACCAATTGATTTGGATTTTTCATTAGTGGCGGCGTTGTACGGCGCAACTTACACAAAAGCTGAAAATCTAGAACAGTTAACCTCACTACTAGAAGAAACACAAAAAAAGCCGAAGTTTCAAGTGATTGAAATCGTTGGTGACCGACAAGCAAATGTGGAGTTGTATGAAAATGTTATGAGGCAATTAAAAGACAAACTAAGGAGCACTTAGATGAAAATCAACATAAATGGCGTACATTATTATTGTGAGTGGTTTTCAACTTATGAAACCGATCGACCGACGTTGGTTTGCTTCCATGGGTTTACTGGTACTAGTCAGACTTTTGCGCCAGTTTTCCAAGAAGAAAGCGAATGGAATATTCTTGGAATCGATTTGATTGGTCATGGCAATACCGATTGTTATGTTCATCCTTATCGTTACCAAATGGAGTGTTTATGTCAAGATCTTGCTTTGTTGACGGAAGAGTTAGGATTAGTTCAGTTTTCTTTATTAGGCTATTCAATGGGGGCTAGAGTGGCGTTAGGATTTACGCAGCTATTTCCTAGTAAAATCCAAAACTTAATCTTAGAGAGCGGTTCTCCTGGCTTAGAGAACGTTATGGAACGATTGTCCAGACAACTAGCCGATGAACGTTTGGCTGGCTCAATCTTGAATCAGCCGATCGAACGGTTTGTTGAAAAGTGGGAGAATTTATCTCTTTTTAAGAGTCAAAAAGCATTACCATTTAATGTTCAGTGTGGAGTTCGACAAGAGCGTTTATCTCAACATCCTTTTGGGCTAGCTTGTAGTCTATGGTTTATGGGTACAGGCGTTCAGAGCAGTTATTGGCAGGAATTGCCAAAGATAAAAGTATCTATTCTATTGATTGTGGGAGAATTAGATCTGAAATTTCAACAAATCGCTAAGAATATGAAAGAGCGACAACCAAATATAGTCATTGAGCTTGTAAAAGACACTGGTCATTGTGTTCATTTAGAGAAGCCACGCACTTTTGAAAGAATTGTTCATATGTTCTTAAGAGGAGGAACCAACAATGAAAATCCATCGCATTGACCGTTACTGTGTTCGTCTTCCTTTGAGGACTCCTTTTGAGACTAGTTATGGCCGTCTAACAGAGAAGGCTTTTGATATTATAATTGTGACGGATGAACTTGGCAATCAAGGATTTGGCGAACTTGTTCCCTTTGAACAGCCAGACTACATAGAAGAAACAATTGATACAGCAAGAATCATTAGTCAAAAACATTTGATCCCTCTGCTGATTCATACGAATATCTGTCATCCTAATGACGTGTCTGCTCTCTTTGAAGTGGTTAAAGGCAATCAAATGGCTAAATCTAGTCTTGAAACAGCTATTTGGGATTTATATGCTAAGCGTAATAAAAAAAGTCTTAAAGCCTATTTTAAGGAGACTAGAGCGCAAATTCCAGTGGGAGTCAGTGTTGGAATCCAAACTGACTTATCCAAATTGACTGATCTAGTTAATGGATACATTGATCAAGGGTATCAGCGAGTAAAATTAAAAATTCGACCAGGTTATGATCTAGAGCCTCTTGAAGCGATCCGACATAAATTTCCTGAACTTCCACTTATGGTAGATGCGAATTCAGCCTATACAATTGCAGATATTCCTCATTTAAAACAATTAGATGCTTATAACTTAGCTATGATCGAACAACCTTTTGCGGCGAATGATTTTTTAGAGCATGCACAATTACAAAGAGAAATTAAAACAAGCATCTGTTTGGACGAAAATATTCGATCATTGAAAGATTGTGAATTAGCTTTTTCTTTAGGTAGTTGTAGAAGTATCAACTTGAAAATCCCCAGAGTTGGTGGGATTTCTGAAGCTTTAAAAATTATAGACTTCTGTAAAGAAAAAGACTTACTTGTTTGGTTAGGTGGAATGTTTGAATCAGGTGTGGGTAGAGCGCTGAACTTGCAATTTGCTTCTCAAAATATCTTTACTTTTCCAGGGGATATTTCTGCGTCTGATCGTTATTATTATGAAGATATTTTAACGGAACCTATTAAAATTCAGAACGGAGAAATTCAGGTGCCAGATGGAATAGGAATTGGTGTTACATTGTCTGAGGAAATGCTATTAAAGTATGGAATTTACGAGCCGATTTTTGTCAAATAAAGAGCTGCCAGAAAAACAACAAGTATTATTGTTTTTCTAGCAGCTTATTTATATGCAGAAACTTATTCTTCTTTCAATGCTTTTTCAATTTGTAATCGTTGAACTTTCATTGTAGCAGTACGAGGAATTTCTTCCCAATCCATAATTATCGGTTTGTTTAAGTGAGGTAAGTCAGCCACTTGCTTCCACCAAGCGTCCCAATCCATTCCTTTTGTTGGATCAACGGCTAAAATCGGTTGGGGAGAATTATCTTTTCCACGAACAATAATGACTTCTTGAAGAAAATCAAGAGCATCGAGTAAATGATCTTCAATCGCTAAATTACTATCGATTTTTTCAATCAAATCAACTTGACGGTCTTTCAAGAATAAATGCCCATTCTCATCCATAAAACCATAATCACCGCTGTCCCACCAAGGACCAAAAACAGTAGCTTGGAAGCGATCGTCTTCTTTATAGTAGGTCAAGGCTCTTCCTTTTGATAAAAATTGAATATGTCCATTTGTCATGGCTGGTAACACGTGGCCTTCTTTGTCAGCTATGCGTGCTTCTGTCAAACCTTCTAAACCAACACCCATGTCACGGGCGTCAGAAGTTTTTAAAGACTCGAGCGTATGTGCTTTTAAGATCATTGGTCCGCATTCACTTTGTCCATAAACCTGAAGAAAAATTGGATCATTTGTTCCAGAAGCGTTTAAAAAACTAGCCATTGTTGCATTATTGATTGCATCAAAAGTAGAATGATAATAACGCACACTGGCAAATACTTCAGGATGTTGTTTAGCCAATGAAGTCCACTGAACAAAATTATTGGGATGTGTTTCAAGAGCAATAGGCTGATACTCTAAAAGCATTTTTGAAACAGAATGACTATTTGAGACGGATAAAGGCATCATTGGAAAACCCATCGCCATCAATGAAGAAATTCCGATATTGAAACGAGAATGAACGGGTGAAATATGAAATCCAACAAGTTTCTTTTCAGAAATTTTCGTGAAAATCGTTTTTTGCCATTTAGTCCGCCACCCCATTGAATTAGCAGAATGACAAATCAATTTTGGAATCCCAGTTGTTCCAGAAGTATGGGTCATATAAGCGATTGCATCTTTGGCAAGCTCTGTTTGCGGTACTTCTGTTGTTGGTGTTTGTAAAAGGGTAGCTATTGAAATTTGTTTTTCGGGGGAACTATTTTTTACTTTCTCTATTTTATCAGCAGTTTCATCATCAAATAAGATAAAAGGATCTTCTAAACGATCAACAAAAACATCAATCGTTTCAGCGGGAAAATGATAAGAAATCATTGCCGGAATAGCGCCTAAATAAGAAGCTGCCACAGCTAGTAAGTAGGTGTCGAACATCGAACTTTTAAAAATTATGATTTTATCTCCAGTACTTACGCCTAAACTAGCTAATTGATATGCACGAGTTAAAATAGCTTTATGGCTTGATTGGTAGGTATATTTCGTTCCAAGCTCAGGAAATGCAGGTAGTGTCTCATCGTGAATGATAGCTGTATCAGGAAAATTAAGTGAAGCATTCAGATAATTTGTGTATAAATTGAGTGGTTGATAATCTAACAAGTGATTCAATATAAAAGCACCCTTTCAAAATGTTGTTGGTTTGAGAAAAGATTGTGTAAAAACGAACAAGGGTAGTATACCATGAAAATAAAATAACCTACATTAATTTGATAATCATTGCATTATTTTTACGTATAAATAATGAAAATACGAAATTTATACGTATTATTATTAAGAGACGAAACAAAAGAATAAACTGGATAAAAAAATACCATAAATTCGTAACAAGGCTTGATTTTATAAGTTTTTAGGTGTATAATGAAAAATTGTGAGTAGTCTATTTAATTTTAGATAACTCTCCTTGCTCTTAGTCAACTAAGAGCCTTGAAGTCCATAGGGAGGTGAAAATCAATGAGTCAAGCTACGAATTATGAAATTATGTATATTATTCGTCCGAACATTGATGAAGAAGCAAAAACTGCTTTAGTAGAACGTTTCGACACAATCTTAAAAGATAACGGAGCAGAAGTTATCGAATCAAAAGATTGGGAAAAACGCCGCTTAGCATATGAAATGAACGGATTCCGTGAAGGCATCTATCATATCGTTAAAGTATCTTCTCCATCAACTGCAGGAGCAATCAATGAATTTGATCGTCTTGCTAAAATCAATGATGATATTATTCGTCACATGATTATCAAGGAAGAAGTATAGTAAAATGTTTCACGTGAAACATTTATAGGCGAAAGGAGATGTTTAAATGATTAACAATGTTGTATTAGTTGGAAGACTAACAAAAGATCCAGATTTACGATATACATCTAGTGGTTCAGCAGTTGCGACGTTTACATTAGCTGTAAACCGTAATTTTACGAATCAAAACGGAAATCGTGAGGCGGACTTTATTAATTGTGTGATTTGGCGTAAACCTGCTGAAACAATGGCGAATTATGCACGTAAAGGTACATTATTAGGCGTTACTGGTCGCATTCAAACAAGAAATTATGAAAATCAACAAGGTCAACGTGTATACGTGACTGAAGTTGTATGTGAAAATTTCCAGTTGTTGGAGTCTCGTTCTGCATCAGAACAAAGACAAACACAAGAAGGATCAGGTTCAACACCAACATATAATGCTGGTGGCGGAGGTTTCCAATCACAAAACAATAATTTCGCAGGACAAAACAATTTTAATCAATCATCCTCTCAGTCTAACAACAACGGTATGCCTGATTTTGATAGAGATGCTGATCCATTTGCTGGATCAGGTTCAACTATTGACATTTCAGATGATGATTTACCATTCTAAACGAATTTGATAGGAGGGAATAAGAATGGCACAACAAAGAAGAGGCGGACGTAAACGCCGTAAAGTCGACTATATTGCAGCGAACCATATTGAATATATTGACTATAAAGATATCGAACTATTAAAAAAATTCATTTCTGAACGTGGAAAAATTTTACCACGTCGTGTAACAGGTACTGGCGCTAAGAACCAACGCAAATTAACAATTGCAATCAAACGCGCGCGTATCATGGGCTTATTACCATTTGTTGGTGAAGAGCAATAATATAGAATTTACTGAGGATCAAAGAACATAGTTCTTTGATCCTTTTTCATCTTTATAATGTTGATTTATTAAGTATAAAGTTTATTTGTTGAATGGAACTATAAAATAAAAAATACTTCTAATGTTTCACGTGAAACATTAGAAGCTATTCGCAGAAATCTTTTTTTTATGCTAAAATAAACTATCTGTAAAACAACGGGGGAGTCTTTATAATGAAAGAAAAAAGAATGAAACGGATTTTGGGTTCTGTATTCGTTCTCTTTTTATTAGAAATAATACTATTTTTCTTTGTAACTAATAAATATATTTCTATAATTGGATTATTCATACTCAATCTTATTTTAGTAAATCGAATTTTTTATTTGGCTAAACGAATGGAAATATCGAACGAGGAAAAAATCAGAGAAGCTAGTACAATTGCTGAAAAATCGCTAGATTATGCGTTTAATGAAGTATCTGTTGGAATTATAAATTATGATTTTGAAACGAAGGAAGCAAAATGGTTGAATCCGTTTGCAGAAAGTATTTTTAGAAAAGATGGTCAAACATTGATTAGTCCTGAATTAATACAAACGTATGTATCATTGGCTGAAAAAGGTAAAGATATTTTTAAAGTTGGTGAGCATGTTTATCGTTTTAATGTTGATGCAGAGCAAAATACAATTACATTCGAAGATATTACCAAAGAAAGTAATTTATACCAAGAAAAGTTAGAAATGCAGACGGCAATTGGTATTGTTTCAGTAGATAATTATGATGATATTACAGATAGTATGGATGAAAAGGAAATTTCCTATCTAAATAGTTTCATCACAACGATGGTTTCTGATTGGATGGATGAATATCAAGTTTTTTATAAAAGACTCAATGCGGAACGTTATTTTTTTATTGCGCAACTAGAAGATGTGAAAAAAATGATGGATAGCAAGTTTCAAATTCTAGATAAGATTAGAAAAGAATCTAGTACACGAGAGATAGCGATTACATTAAGTATGGGGATTTCTTATGGAGGAGATACATTAAGTCAAACGGGTGACACAGCTCAAACAAACTTGGACACAGCCCTAGTCAGAGGTGGTGATCAAGTTGTTGTTAAAGAAGCAAAAGATAATGCAAAGCCTATTTTTTACGGAGGAAGAACAGCATCTGTCGCAAAAAGAACGCGTGTTCGTTCTCGTGCAATGAGCACCGCTATTAAAGGAATACTATCTGAGTCTTCAGATGTTTATATCATGGGGCATCGTTTTCCCGATATGGATGCGATTGGCTCGGCATTTGGTATGGCCCGTTTGGCTAAATTTCATGGAAAAGAAGCTTGGGTTGTTCTGGAGAAACAAGAAATTACCTCTGATGTTGAGCGAGTGATGGCTGAATTAGAAAAGTATCCTGAATTAGCTAGACAAATCATTGCACCTAAAGAAGCGATGAAAAGAAAAACAGACAGCAGTTTACTGATCATGGTTGATTACCACAAGCCGTCACTTTCGATTTCACAAGAGTTATATGAACGGTTCGATAAAGTAGTGATTATAGACCATCATCGTCGTGGAGACGAATTTCCAGCAAAACCATTACTTTCTTATATCGAATCGTCTGCGTCATCTGCATCAGAGCTAGTAACAGAATTGATTGAATATCAAAGTAATACGAAACAACATTTAGACAAAGTGGAAGCAACATTACTACTCGCAGGAATTGTCATTGATACAAAAAGTTTTAGTATTCGTACCACTGCACGTACATTTGATGTTGCTAGTTATTTGAGAACTTGTGGTGCGGATTCATCTCTAGTACAATATTTATTAAGCTCAGATTTAACTAGCTATTTAGAGATGAATAGTTTGATTGCTAAAAGTGAGTATGTAAGAGCAGATACAGTCGTGGTTACTGGAAGTGAAGAGAAAGCATATGATAGTGTGACTGCCGCTAAAACAGCAGATACGTTGCTATCAATGGTTGGAATCAATGCAGCATTTGTCATCACTAAGCGAACAGATAAAAAGATAGGTATTAGTGCACGAAGTAATGGCTCGATAAACGTCCAGTTGATTATGGAAAACTTAGGCGGAGGTGGTCATTTTACGAATGCTGCGGTACAATTATCTAATGTAACGGTGGCTGAGGCAAAAGAACAGCTGCTAAAAGTGATCCATCAAAATACAGATGTGATGTATGATTCAGATTCGCACGGCTAGTTTTTTAAAGATCATATCCAGTTTAGCTTACAGTTAAAACACAATAAAATGAACCATTGATGTTGGTCATTCATTATTACATGAGGAGGAGTAATACGTATGAAAGTTATTTTTTTACAAGATGTTAAAGGTAAAGGAAAAAAAGGAGAAGTAAAAGAAGTACCAACAGGTTATGCACAAAATTTCCTAATAAAAAATGGCTATGCTCAAGAAGCCAATAAAGGTAGCATCAGCGCTCTTGCTGGTCAAAAGAAAGCACAAGAGAAACAAGATGCTGAAATTTTAGCCGAAGCGAAAAAAATGCAAGAATTTTTAGAAAAAGAAGAGACTGTTGTAGAGCTTAAAGCAAAGGCTGGAGAGGATGGACGTCTTTTTGGATCTATTCCTTCAAAACAAATCGCGGAGGCCTTAAACAAGCAATATAAGGTCAAATTGGACAAACGTAAGCTTGAACTATCTCAACCGATTCGATCATTAGGTTTTACAAAAGTTCCGGTGAAATTACACCATGAAGTAACGGCAACGATTAAAGTTCATGTAGTTGAAGAATAATGAGTAAAAAAGCAGAGAATTTCTCTGTTTTTTTAGTTCCTTTGATACGTAAATGATACATGATTGTCAGTGTACATTTAGGCTATTTCTTGTTAAAATAAAAAGACTGAACAGGTCCGAACAAATGGTGAGAATGAGACAAATGAAAGAGTTCCATTCCGATTTACTGATTGGTTATACCTAAGTAAATTGTGTTGATCTCAAAGATATAGGAGAGAAAAAAATGAGTGAAGTATGGCAAGATCGAGTACCGCCCCACAGTATGGAAGCTGAACAGGCCGTTTTAGGGTCGGTTTTTTTAGATGCTGAGGTTATTATCGATGCTTTAGAATACATAGAACCAAAAGATTTTTATCGCCGTAATCATCAATTGATTTTTCAGACTATGCTTACCTTGAATGATCGAAATGAGGCAATTGATGTTATCACGATCAAAGATCGTTTGGAGCAAGAGAATTTATTAGAAGATGTTGGTGGTTTAAGTTATCTATCTGACTTAGCTTTAGCTGTACCAACTGCGGCAAATATTGTCTATTATGCGAAAATCGTTGAGCAAAAATCACTGCTACGTAACTTGATTCAAACGGCAACAGAAATTGTGACTAAAGGTTTTGAACAAGGTGAAGATGTTGAAACCATACTAGACGATGCCGAACGCAGCATTTTGGAAGTTTCTGAAAAAAGAAATCGAAGTGGTTTTTTATCGATTGCAGATGTTTTAAATACATCGATTGCTAATATTGACCAACTATACCAAAATGACGAAGAAATTACAGGTTTACCGACAGGCTATCCAGCATTAGATAAAATGACAGCCGGCTTACAAGCAGAAGAATTGATTATTTTAGCTGCCCGTCCAGCCGTAGGGAAGACCGCTTTTGCATTGAATATTGCTCAAAATATTGGGACTAAAACAGATCGTTCTGTTGCTATTTTCAGTTTGGAAATGGGGGCAGAATCATTAGTGAACCGGATGCTTTGTGCGGAAGGTTCGATTGAAGCGGGGCATTTGCGGACAGGACAATTGTCAGAAGATGAATGGCAAAATCTGATTATTGCGATGGGAAGTTTATCTAGAGCCCAAATTTTTATTGATGATACGCCGGGTATTAAAATTACAGAAATACGAGCAAAATGCCGTAAATTAGCACAAGAACGTGGTAATCTTGGTCTGATTTTGATCGATTACTTGCAATTGATCGAAGGAACTGGCCGCGAAAGTCGTCAACAAGAAGTATCTGAAATATCCCGTCAGTTAAAAAAATTAGCAAAAGAATTAAAAGTTCCTGTTATTGCCTTATCACAGCTATCTCGTGGTGTGGAACAACGTCAGGATAAACGTCCTGTGCTAAGTGATATCCGTGAATCTGGATCGATCGAGCAAGATGCCGATATCGTTGCATTTTTATATCGTGATGATTATTATGAGCGTGGTGAAGGCGGAGAAGACGGTGATCATGAACCGCCAGAAATTGATAATGTTATTGAAGTCATTATTGAAAAAAACAGAAGTGGTGCCAGGGGAACGGTTGAACTGCTCTTTATTAAGGAATTTAATAAATTTGCTTCACTTTCCCAAAGACCAGACGATTTTTAGGTAGTATATAAAAACCAACTGTGAATCAACACGAATGTTGATCTACAGTTGGTTTTTCTTACCATAATTCTGTTATCATCAAAAATCCTGGTATCCAAGCAGTAACGATACCTTCAAAAATTGCTAAGTATAAAACAAATTTTCCAATTGGAAGAGCCAAAACGTTTTGCAGAAATCCGCAAAACCACAAAATCCCCCAAAGAATCCAGATGATAGCAAAGCGCCAATCACCACTAGCGTAAGCAAGATATGCACAAGGAATCGCATTTACAGCAACAAATAATCCAAAAATACCATAAGAGCGCCAATCTAAATCAAATAAGTAGATAACCCCCATCAATAGATTTGTACAAGCAAACAAAAATCCTGTACCCGCTGCAAAATAATCGCCTCGCAATAATAAAGTTGCATTCACTATAAATGTTAAACTTCCTGTAAATAAGTTTATAAATGCAGTAGATTTGCCATTTACCCCAGCTAATCCGCAATAGCCGTTACTAATCAATGTGATACCAACAAATAATAATACAACACCTAACAAAATAAAAATCCTCCTATATAAAAATGAATTGCGTATTATATTTTACGCTAAAATCGTAGAAAAGTAATCAACAATTTGTTATTTATCATCAAAAAGTTTATGAAAGAGAGGTATCTGTTTTTTTCTAATGATGAAATCCTTCCATTAATATTCGCCTTTTTATTCAATGGTTTTACATCTAATAAATAATGTTCGTGTTTTAACCGTTTTTCATTTTTTAAAAATACTAATATTCGATTTTTTGGTTGAAAGCGTTCTGTTTTACTGGTACAATGAATCAGGACAAAATAATTTAGAACGAGGTGTTCGAATGTCATCAGTTGTAGTAGTTGGAACGCAGTGGGGCGATGAAGGAAAAGGAAAGATCACAGATTTTTTAAGTGAGAATGCTGAGGTCATCGCACGTTATCAAGGCGGAGATAATGCAGGTCATACCATTAAATTTGATGGTGTTACTTATAAACTACACTTGATTCCTTCTGGTATCTTTTACAAAGAAAAAATCAGCGTAATCGGAAATGGCGTTGTAGTTAATCCAAAATCGTTAGTAAAAGAACTAGCTTATTTAAAAGAAAATAATGTCACAACAGATAATTTACGTATTTCAGATCGTGCACATGTCATTTTGCCTTACCACATCAAATTGGATCAATTACAAGAAGATGCAAAAGGCGACAATAAAATCGGTACAACAATCAAAGGAATCGGACCAGCCTATATGGACAAAGCAGCTCGTGTTGGTATCCGTGTAGCTGATTTATTAGACAAAGAGATCTTTGAAGAACGTTTGAAAATCAATCTAGAAGAAAAAAATCGTCAATTCGTCAAAATGTTCGACAGTGAACCTATTGCGTTTGAAGATATTTTTGAAGAATATTATGAGTACGGCCAACAAATCAAACAATACGTAACAGACACTTCTGTTATTTTAAACGATGCATTAGATGCTGGTAAGCGTGTGTTATTTGAAGGCGCACAAGGCGTTATGTTGGATATCGATCAAGGAACTTATCCATTTGTAACCTCATCAAATCCAGTTGCTGGAGGCGTTACGATTGGAAGCGGTGTTGGACCTTCTAAGATCAATAAAGTCGTGGGTGTATGTAAAGCTTATACCTCACGTGTTGGTGATGGTCCGTTCCCTACAGAATTGTTTGATGAAACAGGAGAAACAATTCGTAAAGTTGGGAAAGAGTACGGTACAACGACAGGTCGTCCACGTCGTGTGGGTTGGTTTGATACTGTTGTGATGCGTCATTCTAAACGTGTCTCAGGAATTACAAACCTATCATTGAATTCAATTGATGTATTAAGTGGATTAGATACTGTAAAAATCTGTACAGCGTACGAATTAGATGGTGAATTAATTTATCATTATCCAGCAAGCTTGAAAGAATTAAGCCGTTGTAAGCCTGTTTATGAAGAATTACCAGGCTGGTCAGAAGACATCACTGGCTGTAAAACATTAGCAGATCTTCCAGCGAATGCAAGAAACTATGTACACCGTATCTCTGAATTGGTCGGCGTACGCATTTCAACATTTTCAGTAGGTCCAGACCGTAACCAAACCAACGTATTAGAAAGTGTTTGGGCACAAATTTAAAACATAAATTACGAGATTAGATAGAAGTGTCTAATCTAGAATCCACATGAGTGGGATATGACTCAAAGAGTGATGTCCCACTCATTTTTTTGATTCATTTTTTTCCTACAAGTTCCTAATTTTGGCTGTCCATTCCTTTAATAAAATATGAGCAACCATCAATTATATGTTAAAATAGAAAAACAGCTAGGGAGGATTTAAAATGACATTTAAAGTAATGACAGATTCATGTTGTGATTTACCATATACATATTTAGAAGCTAATGAGGTTGATTTTATTAGTATGACCATCCAACTAAATGGAGAAGAGTTGGTGGATGATTTAGGGAAAACATTTGATTATGATTGGTTTTTGCAAGAAATAAAAACAGGCGGTATGCCAACGACCTCTCAAGTCAATGTGGGACGCTATATTGAATTTTTTAGACCTTATGTGGAAAAGAAAATCCCTATACTATACTTGGCTTTTTCTTCAGGATTAAGTGGTTCTTATCAAAGCGCCATGCAAGCTGTTGATATTCTTAAAGAAGAATACAATGATGCCGAAATTTATGTTATTGATACAAAAGCGGCTAGTTTAGGAGAAGGGCTACTGGTCAGCGAAGTGATTCAGCTCAAAGAGGCTGGGCATACTTTAGAAGAGATTTTACTATGGTTATCAGAAAACAAGATGACCGTGCATTCATGGGTTACAGTGGATGATTTAAAGCATCTAGAACGTGGCGGTAGAATTTCCAAAGCAGCAGCAGCAATCGGCGGATTGATGAATGTAAAACCGATTATTGTTGTTGACGGGCAAGGTAAATTACAAAATATCGGAAAAGTTCGTGGACGTAGCAAAGCGTTGAAGAAACTAGCGGATGAAACAGTTCAAGGATTAGTAGAGCCTTTAAAGCAAACCGTATTTATTGCTTATGCAGGCGATTTAGAAAGCGCAGAGAAAGTCAATTCATTGATCGAAGAACAAGTTGAGGTGAAAGAAATTCGCATATATCCACTAGGACCAACGATTACCAGTCATACAGGAAATGGCTGTATTGCAGTATTTTCTAGAGGGAAGAAAAGATCGTAATGATCGTTAAACTAATTGAATATAAATCATAGTAATACAGGTGTTAATCAGGCACTTTTTGAACGTTAGACGTTTTCAAAAAGTACCTGATTGCACCTGTTTTTTTGCGGGAATTTTTTAAATACAGCATAGTGAATGTTTTTTGGGAGTATCTTGACAGAAAATTAAAAGAGCAAGTAGTCGGATGTACAGTATGATTATTTTGTAGAACAATTAAATAACTTGTTTATACATTAACCGTCAATTTAATTATGAAAGAAAATGAAAAATAGAAGATTATTCAGCTGCACGCTCATTGATGTAGCACGAATCTAATTAGTAGAAATAAAGAAAGTGAGAGGTGAAAGAAATGTCTATAATAACAACAATTGAGGAATTTTGGGAAGTTATTGATGAAATAAGGATAGAAAGAGAGTTGAATTGGTCCGACATTGCTGGCAGTAATGCGAAGTTGGCTGCTAGTAAAAAATGGAACCCAACGTTAGCTTGTATTTTTAAAATGCAAAAGAAACTAGATATAAACCTTATGAATACGATCGCTTATGACGTATTAGAATCAGCAAGTTTCGTTAATAAAGATCCGGAATCTCCAAAGAAAATGGAGCTCATTTATCAATGGATTCAATCAGAGCATTGGATGGAGGATGAAGAAACGGTGCAAAAGGTACAGGAATTAGCGACAACGATTATTTAATAAAAGGGCTTAAAAAAGGAGTTTGTTACTTAGGAGAAGTAAAGGTTAGATCATTAAAGGGAGGCAACAAAATGAAAAAATCAACATTTAACTACATTAAAGACATCTTAGCAGATTACCCAAGAGTGGATGAATACATCAAACAACGGGAAGAAGAACTAAGATACCCTTATCGTGAAAATGACTTAAATGCAGGAATCAAAGGACATGGCGCTGGATATGATGTTCAAGATCGATTAATGATTACGATTGAACAAGATCAAAGATTAGCAGCCTTGGAAAGAAATAAACGAGTGGTTTCCAACCTATTAGAAGAATGCTGTGAAGATACGAAAGTAATCATCCAAGAGCTGTATATGCGCCGAATGCCCAAGTATACGATTCAAGGTTTGATCACAAATGGCCTTATTTTTGTTGGTAGAACAAAGGCCTTTGAATTACGAGACTGGTTCTTTTTACAAGTAGCAAAAGATTTAAATTTGAACATTTAAGTATGAACGATAATCGGATTTTTGAAGCAAAGTTTCATTGTAAGATGATAGTATCAAAAATAGTTGTTACAGCATAAACGGCTAAAAATAACGATTTTTGATACATAAAAAAGTTTCTAACAGGCAAACATAGTCTAGAAACGAAACAGATACCTCAGTGAATCGTTGAAAGTCAATAGACGAACGATAATCGAATTTTCAGATGTTCGTTTCATTGTAAGATACTTATTGAAGATGAATGATTAGAGCACTGACTGACGGAAGCTCAACCAATAGAATAGATTATCTTCCAGTCAAACGTGCTGTAATAGCCAAAAACATCTGACAACTCCGGTAGATAGATTTTTTATCAAGTCAGGCAATCGTCTGATAAAAATGTATCTCCGTTTATATAGATCAGGATGTGACGATCGCACATCTCAAAAAGATTTGTATAAAGCGCTTAAACTGAGGTTCATAAATACTATCAGAAGTAAGAGAAAAGTGAGGGAAGCCAATGCCTAAGTATTTTAAACTAATTGATGCAATCGACACAATAACGACGTTAAATGTCGCCAGTCAAAAAAATGGAGCAACGGTCTACAACCATGTTCGTTTAAAACCAGGCGAATGTCATGAAGTAGGCAATGACCAAGTATTTATCCGCTCATTGCAGAATATGCAAGTCGAAAGACCTTATTCCTTAGAGTTGGTCAATGAGTTGTCTTCTTTAGGTGTGAAATACACAGAAAAAATATGTAAATCTTGTGGCGGCCGTATCAAGAAAGTCTCTTACTCAGTGATAGAATTTATTGATGAATGAATCTTAGTCGACTAAGAAAAAGGCAACAATTGGAGGCTAAGCGATGAAAATTCAATTTCTAGGAATTAAAAATCAAGTAAAAAAATCTGGCTGTTCATCTTGCGGCAGCAGACAAGTGTCAAAACATACCTTTCAGCGTGAAACACGAATGGTTTTACCAAGCGGACAAACCAAAACTTTTTATGTTGGTGAAGTGAGTAATGTGATGGATCAAGATGGACACTTTCTACTCAATCAGACATACACTTTGGATGGACAAACGGTAAAAATGTTTAAAGAAGGACAATAGTGGATAGAGCTGAAGGGATAAATACTATCTAGCTATGCGAGCTAGACTCTCGGAAAAAGATAAAACAGAACGCCTCTGGTATGTTTTCCAGTCGAGACTAAACGAGCTCGCTTCGCTTTTAAAATTAGGAGGAAAGAAAATGGCTAAAGAGAAAAAAACAAAAGAAGTAACAAAGAAGGACGCTGTGGATGCACAAGTGTTTATTCAGAGAAAATTACAAGTATTAAATAAAAAATCTGGCGGAAGATATGAGCGCGACGCAACACGTGTCGTTCAAAACAATCAATAATAGGGGGAATTATAAATGACAAGATGTAGCAATGATACATTGATTTCTAAAATTGGAATGAAATCATTAAATAAATTAATGGAAGTTGACTTTGCCGTATTGACGGATATTGACAGCTGCGTAAAAGTAAATACAAAAAATTATATTGATCATACTGGAACAAGTGCGGTTTATAACGTGTACAGCACACCAGAAGACATGTTTAATTGTTTAGCAGAAGGCTGCAAAAATTCAGGTACATTAACTGTGATGAATGCTGCTGGCGCAACATCAGGTGCTTCTTTTGGAGTAAATGCAGATGCGACAGAATTTGCAGCAGGAGTGATTACGTACTATATTCACTTCCCAGCAGCAGGAACATACGGTGTAGAAACAACTATTTCTGATATTGCGGATCAAAATCAATCAGATTCAGATGTGTACCAAAAACAAGTCACTGTAAAAGAAGCTGGTTTCCAACCAGTTGTTATTGATTTATCTAAACTTCCAGAGGCTATTAGCGGTACAGGTTGGATGGCAAGTGAGAATGGGATTATTATTCATGTGGATGTCACTCCGGAAAACGCTACGCTTTCAACTATTGGATTTTCTTCAATCTATGTGTACAACAGTATCGAAGATTTTGAAGTCAATGATGTTGTTAAAATTGGCTGTATCGATGAATTTGCAGGTGAATTAACTGTTGATCCAGTTGAAGCAAGCTGCTTTGGCGCAGGTTATGACGCAACAAGTATTGCTATCGAAAGAACATTAACAGGTAAGAGTGCAACAGCGAACTACTGGAAACTAAACCCATTGATGTCTAAAGGAACATTAACAAGTGGTTGGGTAATTCAAACGGCTGAAAAAGCAGTTTCAGCAACGACAATCGAAGGCGTAGACTATGGTTACGTTCAACTTGCGGACATGAATATGGAAGAATGTGCGTTTACATCAGCTGCAATTGCAGATAGCTGTAATGTAACAGAATCATTATTGAACCGTGTAAACACACCAGCAGTCGTTGAAATCAACGAAAAACAATTTATCGTTTTAGCAGATGGAAAAATCTTATTCCATAAATCATTAGTTGGCAAAGACTTAGTGATTAGCTATCCGAAAAAAGTGGATGTAGAACACTTTGTTGGAAATGAAGACGTATTAGATGCACGTCGTGTACGTATGTCATTTACACAAGAACAAACAGATGGCGTGAAACAAAACTATGTATATAACAATGTTTTAATCACATCATTCCCTGGAACTGTAAACAACGAAGAAACAACATTTGAATTTACAATTTCAGTACAACGCGATAAAAATGGTAACTTCTTTGAAATGTATCGTGTAGCGGAGTAATATAAATTATTTAGCTTTGCGGGCTACTATTTATTGGCCCGTTCAGCTTATATAGCTTCAAGAGCTAGCACCTCGGAAAAAAGATAAAATACGAGTGAGTCAAAAAGCGCCTCAATCATATTTTCCTATTTTTCAGTCGGCGCAGAACGAGCTCTTTCAGCTTTTAACATTATCTAGCTTCAAGAGCTAGCCTTTCGGGAAAAAGAGAAAATCTGATTGTGACCAAAAGCGTCACCCTCATATTTTCCTATTTTTCAGTCGGTGCTGAATGAGCTCTTTCAGCTTTTAAAATTATCTAGCTTCAAGAGCTAGCCTTTCGGGAAAAAGAGAAAATCTGATTGTGACCAAAAGCGTCACCCTCATATTTTCCTATTTTCCAGTCAAGGCTGAACGAGCTCTTTCAGCTTTTAACACTATCTAGCTTCAAGAGCTAGCACCTCGGAAAAAAGATAAAATATGAGTGAGTCAAAAAGCGCCTCAATCATATTTTCCTATTTTTCAGTCGGTGCTGAACGAGCTCTTTCAGCTTTTAAAATTATCTAGCTTCACAGGCTAGTCTCTCGGAAAAAAGATAAAACCTGAATGAGTCAAAGAACGCCTCAGTCATGTTTTTCTATTTTTCAGTCGAGACTAATGAGCCTGTTCAGCTTTTAAAATTAGGAGGAACAGTGATGACAGAAAAAGGCATGAAAGCCGCTGATTTTTTAGCGATCAGCAATAATTTGAAAAAAACAAATGAAAATGATACACCTTTTGCGGTGGTAAAGGATCAAGAGGTTTCTGTGATTGGTGATGCCAATAAAACGGAAGTAAAAAAAGCTGATTACAGTGTGAGATTCCGTGTCCCTCAATCTCATTTTGAGCAAAAGCCAGAAGGTGCAAAAGAAGTGGGTTCTTATTATGTTTTCAGCGTTGCGTTTGAAGATGTAACGATTACTCCACGTTCAGATTTAAGAATTGTTGATGCAATCATGAAAATTATCCCGTTTTTCAATAAGTTGAAAGAAAATGGTGATATGGAAGAATTTAGCAAAGAAGAGCTATTATCTGTTTTTGTGAGTGCTGGTGACGATATTCACTTGGCAATCTATAATTTAGTTGCAACGTTCTTAGGGATTGATGATCAGATGGGCGAGTATATGCTGCCATTCTCTGTCATCGAAAACCTAAACAAAATCATGGAAAATCATCCAGAAGTCTTTAATGAAGCAGATGTTTTTTTCGGTTAATCTACAGACAAGCTTGTGAAAATGAGACTTCGGTGGAAAAAGAATCAGAAACATTTTTTGCTAATTTGAATATTTATACGTATATGGCGCATTATGTAGCGAAAGTATTAAAGCAGCGTCCGAATCTGATTTTAGATGGTTGGGGCGTTGCTGAATTATTGGTAGCTTATGGGCAATATGCGAATGAAGAAAGTTATAGTAATTTTCTGGAATGGAAATCGCTTGGGAACGAGACGAAACGTAAGGTTAAAAAACCGAAAGAGTATGCGGTCTTGTTTTATACGAATGATGATTTGGCGGATTAGTTGTTTTTTATGGAATAACAGGGACTCTGACAGAGTCTCTTTTTTGTTTGTGATAATAAAGAGTATGGCGATTAAACAGGACATGAACGATATCCGAATTTTTAGACGATATTTCTGTTGTAAGATGGTAGTATCGAAAGAATAGTTAAGGAAATGGCAAAAGGTTAATTCTAAGAGTGAAGATTTACATATGGATATCGATAACGAAGAAATAGCTGCTTACTAGGCAGCTATTTCTTTGACGTTTACAATGTAACTTTAATCAGCGGTGGTAAATTCAACAGAGACATCACGTACATGAACTTCATCACCCTCGTGTAATGTCACTCCTTGAGCTGTTTCACTATAAATGTCAGGTTTACCATCATCTGGATAAACTTTGGTTACTCGTTCTTTTCCTTTTGTAGAAGCCATATATTGTCGAAAAGGTATTTTGTCGCCGTTAGATGTTCTAACACTAACAGTACCAAATCCATCATCGACAGCTTTCAGGTTATATATGCCAGGAGCTAAGTCACCATTTTCTTTGATAATAAAGTCACCTGTTAATACTTTAGTAGTATCAGAGGATGTCGATTTTGTAAATTTGATGGATACCTTACGAATATGTACCTCATCTCCTTCATGTAATAGAACACCTTGAACGGTTTCGCTGTAGATATCAGGCTTACCATCATCTGGATAGATTTTTGTTACTTTATCTTGCCCTTTAGGGGAAGCCATGTAGCGACGAAAAGGCATTTTTTCACCGTTCTCTGTTTTAACGCTAACTGTGCCAAATCCGTCATCGATAGCTGTTAAATCATAAACACCTGGAAGAATTTCACTGTCTTTTCCAACAATAAAATCACCAGTTAGTGTTTTAGAGGTATTTTTTTCAGTTTTTTTAACTTTAGAATTGCTAGTGGCAGACTGATCAGTAGAGGAAATAGAATTTTGAGAATTATTGCAGGCTGACATTAAAACAATAGGAATTACCAGTAAAACCAATTTTTTCAATAGAAACACTCCTTGGTCCATGTTGTGATATTTATATAATAAGTAAAACATATTATAACATAAACTATAGTATTTTTTAATTGTAATTCTAAAATTAGACGATGGAACTTTAAATAATTAGTATAATTTTTTTCAAGGGCACTTTAATTAGCAGGAAGAAACATTATTTACATTCTGCTTGATAAACTTAGAAAGGAGGCGGAAAAAGTGGCAATAAAAAAAATAGGGATAAGTATAAATAGTAATGCTGAAGAGATTGAAAAACAATTTTCTAAGGTTTATTCTAAAATTAAACAAGTAAAATTTAACAAAACCAAATTTCAACCCAATTTTGAGAAGATTGAAAAAGTATTAGATCAGGCAAGAGGTTACAGTGGTATAGGAAATACCGCAAAATCTATCCAAAATGGGGCTGATGCACTTAAAAATATAAGCGATAAAGTTCCAGAAATAGTAGGGGGCGGTCCAGGCATAATAGGTACTGGAATTAATACGGTTAGTGAAGTTGTTCAGCTACTAGGTGAAGGAGCGAAAGTGATGGAAGAGATTAATAGTAAAGTTCCATCAAACTTAGATAAATTGACTCCAAAACTTTTTAATATGGGGGTAGCCATAGCTGGAATGGGAGGTGTTGTAGGAATTGTCGGTAAGCTAGCGGAGAAGAACTCAGAAGCAACAAGTGCAGGACTAGAAACAGTGGGAGGAATTACTAAGCTATTGGGCGAAGCTGCAGAATCACTGAAGCAAATCGATGCCAAAGTCCCATCAGATTTAGGAAAATTAGTACCTAAGTTACTAAATATGGGTGTGGCTATAAGTGGAATGGGTCTTCTTGTGATTGTTGCTGGGAAACTTTCTGAGAAAAATCCACTCGCAGCTCTTGCAGGTCTTGGTGTAGTGTGGGGAATAACAGAATTATTGATAAAATCTGCTGAAGCCTTGAAACAAATCAATAATAAAGTTCCCGGAAATCTTGGGAAAGTTACAGCTAAGATGCTTAGTATTGGAATAGCTATTGGTGGTATGAGTTTAATAGTAGGCGTAGTAGGTGCACTAGTTGCAACAGGTGTAGGTGCATTGATTGCTGGTTCAGGTCTAGTTACGGTTTATTTGGTTGCTTCTGAACTTATGCACGTTGCAGAGGCTATCAGTCAGCTTGATAAAAAGGTTCCGACAAATTTTAATAAGGTAAAACAGAAGATAAAAGTTATTGCTGAAGTTATTAAAGAATTCAGTACTTTAGGTAATCCTATTACACTTGTTAAAAATATTTTTGGTTCTCTGAGTACAGGATCTGTATCAAAAACGATTAAGATATTCATAGATATAGCAAAAGATTTTGAAAATCTTAGTAAATTTAAGATCCAATCTGTAGTGATTAAAAAGAAAATCCAAAGTATTCAAGAAGTATTGGAAACTATTAAAGGCAGTAACCTGATTCAAGCTTTAAATAGCAAGTTTAAAGCCTTTGATACAGCAGGTTTAGCTAACACTGTTTCTAATTTTGTTTCTATAGGTGAAGATTTTTCTAAGTTACAAGAGGTTTCATTTGATGATAAAGTTGTTGAAAGCAACTTAAAAAAAATTCAAGAAATATTAGAGATATTCAAGGGAGTAGAATTTCAGCAAATTTATGAGCATTTTAAAGAAGCGGGAGATACAATAGTTTTATCTGAAATGGTTGGTCAAATGCTTGAAATAGCTACTCATCTATCTGCTTTAGAAGAAATTCCTTTAGATACTGAAGCTGCTAAGAAAAAATTAGAAAAAATTCAAGAAGTGTTAAGTGTTTTTAAAGGAGGATCCTGGGCTGAACTGTTTGGCCATGGCTTAGAAGCAGCTGATAATTGGGTATTGACAAAAATGATAGATCAATTAAAAGAAATTAGCAGATTACTATCAGATTTTGATAAGCAAGCTTTAGATGAAGGAGCTTTAGCCTCTATATCGGAGAAAATTAAGAAACTTCAAGAGGTCTTAAGGCTTTTTGATGGAGCTGACTGGGATCAACTTTGGGAAAGTATTTTTGAATTAGCCGATACCTATGTTATTACAGCGACTATTGAAGTTCTTAAAAAAACGACAGATAAGTTAAAGATTCTAAATGAAGCAGCTAAAGACATTGATTTTGAGTCTGTTGGAAAAGTGATCTTAGAAATTCAGAAAGTTTTAAGCCATTTAAACAAGTCGACTTGGCAAGATCTATTGGATGATGCTATCACAGCAGGAGATTTATGGTTTGTAAGTAGTTCAATGAATAGGATTGCTGAAATTGCAAAAAGCTTAGAAAATACTCAAAAAACTAAATTTTCTTATGAAGTTGTTAAGAAAAAAATTGAGGACATTCAAGATGTAGTTAAGCTATTAGGTGAAGGTAAGAACTTTTTTGAGAAGATTGGTAGTATTTTTTCAGGAACATTTGATGAGGCAAAATTAATGCTAGCAGTCTCAAGTATGGAGAAAATTGTAGAGATTGCAAAAAGTTTGGAAATTTTACAAGAAATTACATTAAATAGAAAGAAAATTGACCAAA
Organism: Enterococcus sp. 4G2_DIV0659; assembly: GCF_002140715.2. Taxonomy (NCBI): domain Bacteria; kingdom Bacillati; phylum Bacillota; class Bacilli; order Lactobacillales; family Enterococcaceae; genus Enterococcus; species Candidatus Enterococcus mansonii. Next base: position 1,726,560 of record NZ_NGLE02000001.1, read on the forward strand.
ATATTGATTATATTAACAGCGCAATTGAAAAAATGGGTCAAGATAAACTATTAGATTTCTTTTCTAAGATGTTGAAGGCAGAAGATTGGATTGATATAAAGAATTCTGTGGATGCAATGATACCTGTGATGGAATCATTGAATAATCTGGTAAAAGACAAATTAGAGGACATTATGATTAATGATCGAATTACTAGGCTCAATAATATTATCAAAAATTTAGGACCAGACGGTCTTAAAACTAGTTTTGAAAATATGTTGAAGGCAGAAGAACTAATTGAAATCAAGAAAGCAGTAGAAGTTTTTATACAAATCATAGATATATTTGGAGATATTAATACTGCTGCAGAAAATATAGATTTTACAGCTGTTAATACAACAATTACAGATGTTACAGAAGCTGTAAAACGAATTGGCGACCTCGAAAGTACAACAGATGGGGTTGATCAAATTAAATTATTAATTGAATCGTTTGCCAAATTGATGGCAGATTTAAAAAAATTGGAAGGACAATTTCTTCTTATTGGAGCTAGTTATGGGCAGCAAATTATCGAAGGTTTTAATACAATGGAAGTATCCGCTTCTATTTTGAGACAAATTACTACTTTAATTCAATCGTTAAATAATAAGTTTGTAAACTTTTTGATGATTGGTACACTCTGGGGAATGTCTTTGAAAGGCGCATTCAATAATGCGATACAGAATTTGTTTTCTAGTATTGATACGCAAGTTGCAAATCTTAGTGAATATAACTCGGTATTTACATCTTTCGGAACTTTGCTAGGACAATCTTTTGTAGATAGTTTTGCAATTAAAATTGAAGGAATTAGTACAGCAGTCCAAAATCAAGTTGATAAGATTCAAAGCATAATTGATAATTCTTCTAATCCAGTTAGATCGGCTATTAATAAAGCCCAAAAAACAGGCAATTATGCAACTGGAGGTGAAGTAGCTGGTAATCGTTCATTAAGTGGTTTATCCAGCATTTTCAAAAAGAAAGGTACAGATACTGTACCAGCCATGCTAACACCAGGAGAATTTGTTCAGCGCAGAGCAGCTGTTAGTACCTTTGGTCTTGATTTTATGAATAAAGTAAACAATCTTGATGTTCGTGGAGCATTTAGCGCGTTGACAGGTAGATTTAATACTCAGTCAATGCTTATTCCGGCTGTTTCAACTGTTGTCAATAACATTAACCATACAACAAATAATGCTAATAGAGTGACACAAAATGTAGTTGGTGGAAATGCTGATTATATTATGAAACGAGCAAGTCGTTATTTAAGATAAGCTTTTAAATGATGAAACTGTTTATCTGTTGGTTATAAGTATAATAACTAAAAATAATTTCTTCCTTTTTGAAATGATATTTACAATTAACGGTCAAACAAATGAAGTTTCAGATGTCGATCTTAAGTTAAAAGGAAATATTGATGGAGAAATGAAAGATGATTTATCATATGAAGTAAGTAAAGGCAGAATGGTAGAACATTCTCTTTTCAACACTGATATAGCAGCACTAGCAGAAGTCCTGAAAAGCCTAGATTATTCTGATAAAGAAATCTTAGAATTCGCTCAGTGGTATTACAACAATAATAATTAACAAAAAGAACAAGAACAGCTTTTTAGCTGTTCTTGTTCTTTTTTATCTACCCAACCAACCCAAAAGAAAGGAGAAAACCATGACGATATTAAACAGAAAATACATCCAATTCAACGATCTTGTGATCGACAACTACGAAATGTTGCAATCAGCGGATCTAAGCGGCGGGTTTAAAACAGGTACAACAGAATATAGCTTCGGTCATGGAAGTTACGCTAATTTTAAAGCCAAGCAGCAGTTTTCTATGGAGCAATCGCTAAGCATGACATTAAAACTCGATACAAGGAAATTGAGCTGTGATCAAAAGAAATTTTATAAAGACTACGTATACATGAATCTTGTCAAAGCAGGTAAGTTATGGGCTATTGAAGGCGAACAGCTATTATGGACAAATGCTTTTATTAAGGATTTCAGCGAGTCTTATTCAATGGAACGACATGTCGTTAATTTTGATATTGATTTTGTGTTATACGAAGGAGTCTGGCACAAAGCAGATACCAAAAAAGTTTTTCTAAAACCATATGCAGCTTGCAATTTTATGGAATGTTTAGACTTTCAGGAAGTTGACGAGTGTCAGGATTGTTGTATTTCTTGCAGTCAAACGAACCATGAACCATGTCCAAAATGTGTCTGTGAATGTGAGTTTCTAAATGGAGAGAACTCGCTTTGCGAGCTGAAAAAAGAAATTACCAGTGCTTTTTATAGCCAATGTGGTGATACCTATCAGATCATCTATAACTGCGAGGCAGGGAAAAAGATTTGGTCTGAAGAAAAAATGCTTGGACATAAAATTTGTAAAGCAGAGCCATGTAAAGATATTATCGCAGGTCAATTCTATAGCGATACGATTCTAGACAGTGATAAGGTCACGATTACCTTGATTGGAGCAATGAAAGATCCTGTGGTTACCTTAAACGGCAATACGATGCAAATATTAGGTGAATATAACGGGAAGTTGACATTGACTGCGAGTGGCGAGATTTTTTATCTAGAAGATAAATGTTGTTCAGAAAAGACAATCAGTATCAATCAACTCGTTATACCTGTGGGCAATACATTTGGCTTTACAGTCCATCACGGGACGAACAGACTTATCGTAGAAACAAATAACTGTTGTGAAATGACTTGTGCGTATGTCAAAGTCGACAGATTAACGATTTAAAAAGGAGGGAAACCAATGTCTGATTATTGTACAGCTTGTGGTGCTTTAAAAGAGTATGCACCGCATTTTGTTGCCAATGGGATTACAAACAAAGAGTGTCAAAGTCTCCAGAAGGATACAGGCTTAAACCCAGATTTAAAAGAGTTGCATACCAATTGTGAAGACCTCAATGATATGCTGGACTGTTTACTCAGCTCATTACAAGACAAATTACCAGCCTATAGTGTTTGTGAGTGGAAAGAGTACATGAAAGAAGTAACAAACAATCTATATACTCTCCAAAAAGCATTGATTTGCAGCGAATGCGGACAATGGGGGAAATTGCATGAAATAGAAGATTCAATCAATAAATTATGGGCAAAAATGGCAAAGGTGGAAGCGGCATTAGACGCTTTAGCTGCTCAAAAATGGGAAGTCGATGTTCGTCGCGTCGTTCAGGCAGAAGTCCCAGAGTTAAAGATTCATATTGATCGGTCAGGATATTTTGAATTTAACTGGACAGATTGGGACATGAATGGTTCTGTCATTACCAAGCCGATGGGTAGAGGGAAACTTACAGGTAGAATTAATTTTGGTATGACTCAGGAAAATGGTATGAATGCCAAATGGCAAGTTAGAAGTGTCACCTTAGATACTGTTTCTTACAACTCACTGAATGTTAGAAGCTTGGAGTTTATTATCAAGTTTTATGTACCAAAAATGACAGGAGGAACAGTATCGTACGAACGTCCGCATGATACTATGAAAAGCTTCACTGATAAAATCAATAAAACGATTCCTGTCAATTTGAAAGGAGTCTTAACTTCAGGACAGAATAGTGGCTGGTTGCAGATTTTTACGTTTAAGGATCAAGGGAAAGTACGGAGCAATATCGTGGATGGACAAGTACGTTTCACTAACAAACATTTAACGTCCGTTCCACCATATATTTAAGTAATTCAGAAAAGGAGAGGAAGACAATGGCTGAATATTGTGCAGCATGTGAGAATTTAAAAGAATATGCAGCGAATTTTATCATAAATGGCATTACAGAAAAAGAGTGTAATAGCTTGAAAAAAGACACAGGACTAAATCCGAATTTGGATGTTCTACATACCAATTGTGAAGATTTAAATGATCTTAATGACTGTCTAATCGGTGCTTTAAAAGAGACTTTGGCAGACCAAAGCGTATGTGATTGGAAAGAATTTATGGATCAATTAATGACTAATTTACAATTGATGAATAAAGCGATGGTTTGTAGCGACTGTGGGCAATGGTTGAAGATTCATGAATTAGAAGACTCAATCAATAAATTATGGAAAAAAATGGCAAAAGTAGAGGCAGCATTAGATGCGTTAGCGGCTCAAAACTGGGAAGTGAATGCACGTTATTTAATTGAATATTCAACACCAGAAATGAGCGTATCAATTGATCGAAGTACGGGAAATTTTGTATTTAATTGGACAGATTGGTTAAATAGCTCGTATACACAACGCTTAGGAAAAGGCCGCGTCACGGGTAAAGTTCATTTTGGCATGGGTCAAGAGAGTGGATTGAATGCGAAATGGCAAATTAGAAGTGTAACAATCAACACATGTAGTTATACCTCAAACCAAGTGAGTGATGTAAATACATTTGTTATTAATTTATATGTAAAAGATGATAGTGAAGCATTGATTTATCAGAAAACGCATAATACCATGAGTAGTTTTACAGACAATATCAATAAAACAGTCACTATTGGTATGAAAGGTGTACTTTCTACAGGAAGCAATAGTGGGTGGATTCAGTTTCTTGAAGTCTTTAATGATAGTGTATCAAGTTCGCTTGATGACCGCGCCAATGTTCAAATACAATTTGTCAATAATAACAAATCACCGCTTTCTCCATATATCTAAACTAAGTATGTAAGAAAAAATCGTTTTTGCTTGTTTTATACAGCAGAAGCGTTTTTTGTTAGATACACTACTTTTATCAAAAAATGGACTATAAAAGAATAAAGAATGACAGAAAAGAAAGGATGAAACAACATGACAGATTGCCAAGCGTGTGAAAAATTAAAAACAGACAACCCAGAATTTGTGTTGAATGGGATTACAGATAAGGAATGCAAAAGTTTACAGAAAAATACAGGATTAAATCCTAAATTACCTGTTTTGCATAAGAACTGTGAAGATTTAAATGATATGAATGATTGCTTATTAGGCTATTTAGGAGAAGAACTTCCAGCAGTGGATATGTGTGATATTAAAGACTTTATTCAGGATTTTCTAAATAATCAACGACTGATGAATAAAGCGTTGATTTGCTCAGATTGTGGGCAATGGGAGTTGATTGAAAAAATGCTGGATGCTTTATTGAAAATCATTGAGAAACTAAAAGAAATCGGCGTCTGGGAAGGCGGTCTTGAAGGCGGCTTTATTCCAGGAAAAGGGATCGCTGGCGGAAATATCAACTTATTTGGTGGTTCTCCTGATGGTGCTCATTATATCCGAACGAATAATAAATCTACAGAAAACGATTTAGCGGGCGGGATCAATGTAGCCTTGTTGAAACAATTGAAAGCAGAATTGAAGGAAGAACTAAAACAAGAATTAAAAGAGGGTGAATAAGGATGCCGAATAAAAATTATGCACCAATTCGTGGTAGTTGGGGACATGATCCTGGTGTTCCTGGAGACGTTTATCTTGCTGGAGCGCCAACCGCTGCAGCATTTAATGCAATGCCGGGAAATCCGCCTGGGTATCCAGCAGGGCTAGGGTATGGTAAAGGGGTAACAGCAGAAAATATAAACGGCAGTATCTACCGATTACGTTTGTCTCTGGTAGCCTATGGAACTTCAGCGGCAACAGGAAACTACACGCCCTATGTGTATGCTGGTAATTTAGCAACAGAATACGATTGGCAACTGATTGTTGCTAAAACTTCCGTCAATACAGAGAACCCTGAAAGTGCACCGTACACACATGCTTTTACAGAAACGTTAAAAAAGAAATACTACGGAACGCAGCCCTTATATGCATTGGGTGGATGGAACAATTCACATGCCCAAGATAGTTCAGGTGGGACTTGGTACAACGATGTAACAAAAAATACCTTTGATGCAACGGATATTACGTGGTTAAAAATAACGATTTATGGAGATGATACATTTCCACTAGCCTATAGCTACATTCGATTTGCAGATATTATTGATGATTATCGTCCAATGGCTATTAGAAAAAATGGTACATGGAAATCACTGGACAATAAAGGCGGTTTTTGGCAGATTCGCAAGTCAGGTAAATGGGTAGATGTTCCTAAAACACTTTTTAGCGATGATGGAAAACCGAACAAAAGTGCCAATCAAATCCGTAAAGGCGGAACATGGAAAGCGCAAAGTAAGATAGGAGGCTGAATAGATGTCAAGCAATGAAACAGCAATCAATTGGATGGATCAACGCAAAGGAAAAGTGACTTATAGTAGACCGGCAAGATTAGGTCCAAATAGTTATGACTGTAGTTCAGCCGTTTACTATGCCTTGATTGCCGCAGGTGTTTTTTCTGTCGGTACGATGGGCAATACGGACACTTTGTTTGGGCACTTAGAAAGTGCAGGCTGGCAGCAAGTCAGTAACCCTCAAAGAGGTGATGTGTTTATCTGGGGAATAAGAGGAGCTTCTGGCGGCGATGATGGTCACGCTGGAATATTTGTTGATAGTACTAGTATTATTCATTGTAATTTATTTGCAAATGGAATATCAGTCGATAATCATGCGTCCAGACGTAGCTATAATGGAAATCCGCCAGCTACGTTTTATCGTAATCCCAAAGGCTCTAGTGGCGGTTCTACTCCAGCACCAGAAATAACATCAGAGGAAGAGCGCAGAGCTTGGTCAATTGCTCAATTACTAAATAAATCTGGCTACAATATGAGTTCAATTGCAGGCTTACTGGGAAATATCGATGTTGAGACAGGTGGATCAATGAACCCTGATACTGATCAAATAGATGGTCCAGCCTATGGACTTGTTCAATGGGACGGCTCTGCGTATCCCTTGGTTGGTAGTCCAACATATAATGGACGAGAATATGTTCAGCGTTTACTTAGCCACGCAGGGATTAATGGCAATTATACAAGTGTGGAAGTGCAGACTCGTTTGATCGATTGGTGTATGTTCAACGGTCAATGGATCGGTGTAGTTGAACCTAAATCGGTAGAAGGATTTAAAAATGCTACAGATGTGGAACAAGCCACATTTGCTTTTGTCAAAAACTTTGAACGAGCAGGTACAGAGCATTTACAAAGGCGTTATGATGCTGCGAAACGTTGGCATACTTTTTTAAACAAATTACCTTCTGACTTAGGAGAATTAGAGACCTTTGAAACCATGACCAATGTTGGCTCTTTGGATTTCTTAGGAATTAAAAATGGAGAAATTCATGCCTCTGGTTGGCACTTTAGTTCTGATAAAGGCGACCAATATATTGCTTTTATCAATGCGGAGACGGATCAGGAACTTGGGCGTATCAAAGCTGCACCGATGGACCGGCCAGATGTTAAAGAAGCCTATCCAAAAGTAATCGGCGTTGAAAACGCTGGTTTTGACGTGAAACTAAAAGTAGCAAATGGAACAGCTGTTTACATCAAAGGAATACGTACGAATGGCTCAGCTATCGACGAACTAATTTTTGATAAAATCATCATCTTTGAACAAGCCTTTGATGTTGAAATCGATCCGTATGCTAAAAGCAATACTAAATTCTTTTTTGAGATTTTAGAAAATGGCAAGGTAATCAAACGAGGGACAAAGATCTTAAACACACTTAGCTGGAACAATGAGCTGATGTATGTACCAACGACTCAAATCGAGTTACCAATTGAATATACAGAATGGATCAAAGGTCGTGAGGAAATCAAGTTGTATATCAACCAAAAAGTTTTTCACGGTATTGTGACAGGGTATACGCTAGACAAAGATAATGAAACATTATCTGTTGAGTTAGCTCATGTAGTTTCTGAATGGGAATACCGTCAAATCTCCACTAATCTAGCGGCTAAAAATCGAACAATTAACGATATTTACAGCACACTCGATTTTCGCTATCCAGGCTGGAATGTGAATTATCTGCAAGATTCAGCCATGCGTGTGATCGATTATGTATACAGTCGACAAAACAAATTAGAAGGTTTAACGAAAACCTGTGAATTGACCCCAGATTTATTTTGGCGAGTAGGCTTTCATTTTGGTCGTGCTCTAGAAATTGGTTCTTTCGGAGAAAAAAAATCCTATATTTTTTCGACCAAACCTAGTAGCAAACAAAACATCCGTATCATCGCTGAGCCAACAATCAACCATAATTTTGATCATGTGGTGAACATTGCTACCGTTTATGGGGAAAAATCAGATTCTGGAATGTCCAGTATGAGTCTAAGAGAGATCTATGAAAATAAAGCAAGCCAAGATCCCAAATTTCCAGTTCTGATTTTAAGAAAAGGAATCAATAATGAGCGAGGGTACGATTATATCCAATTTTCAAAACTAGCACCCAATGGGAATATTGAATACTCTGTCATTGATACGGAAAGTATAGCACTGGAATCCGCTAAAGTAATTGAAGGGGCATTTTCATTCAATGATTTAGCGCCATTTAATACAAACGAAAAAGAAATCACCGATGAAGACCGAGCCAAAGCAGCTAAAACAGCTTATGATGCGGCTGTGAAAAAGTTGAAACAATCAAGACGTACGTATCAAATCGAATTGACGGTAGAAGAATTACCTGATGATATCAATGTAGGCGATAAAGTCCGTTTACTATATGACAATCAATTATTGGCAGTAGAAGAGTGTTCCAACTACATGAAAAAGATTCTTAAACTAGACGATTGGTTTTATATAACGAGTATCAATTACGCCATCGATCAAAACGGAGTTGAACAAAATAGTGTTGTGCTAGAGAAATTTTTAAAAGTAGACAGGGAGAGTGGGCAACAATGAAAATGACGTATGATTCAGCATTAAATAAAATGGCCGAACGAATCGCTGATCGAACAGTTGAAAGTAAGCAAGATCAACTTCAAAGAAGAAATCAAGTCGTTGATATTTATGGCATGGAATTTACACGGCAAGGTGATACGAATCATCCTGCTGTTTTTTATATCTCTGTTAGCCCAGACTTGATCTACTATGAACGATTTGAATTTAAAATTATTATTCAACCTTTTGCTATGCCGATTGGCGGTAATGGCTCAACTGGGATGACCTCAGTTCAAGTCAATGAGACGGGGTTAAACGTGAATCAAACAACAATCACCCCGAATCCGCATAAGCATACAACAGCCCCTCATAATCACTCATTAGATGCTGGCGTATCTTTATTTACGAGCAGTGTTTCTGATTTTGAAATTTGGATTGAAGGAATTGATGTGACGCCTTATTTGAAAGCTCAATATAATGGAGCGTGGATTGATGGTGAGGGTGTCTTTCCTATGAAGGGATTAGCCAACTACGATCTTCTTAAAGCAGCTGGATTGATGCCAAATTGGCAACAAGGAGCTATTCTTACGCCAGGTTATAAGAAAGTGGAATTGAAAGGGACAGGGGTATTCAACGCCACATTGGTTAATTATTTGAAATACTCTCATGTAAATAGGTGATGGAATGAATAAACATGATGAAAAAGCGCAAAAGATGAAAAACCATTTACTTAATCATCCGACAGACTATCAAACCGTCATTAGTCTGTTTAAAACAGAAAGTGACTCGATTGCATATGAAGAGCGAAAAAGAAAAAATCAACTGTTATCGGAAATCGCTAAATATAAGAAAGCTGGTGAGAAAAATGGAAAATAAACATTCAACAGATGGAATTGCAGAAGATCTGATTAGAAGTTTTGTTCAAGTTGCCAGTGCCGAAATGCACACCAAAACATTATTGGAAAAACGAGTATCAGAGTTAGAAAACGGTCTGATTGATCTTGAAACAGCGTTAGAAATGCAGTTGCAAAAAATCACCGATATGAAAGAAGAAATCACTGTTTTAGCTGAACTAAGGCGAGCGGATATGTTATACCTTTTTGAGCTATATGGCAGTCGTGGTGATAAAGAAAAGTGGTGTACAGTAAAACACTTAGCAATTGCCATGATGACCGCCTTTGAAGCTTGGCAAGCAAGTGAAAATGATGAGGCACTATTATCTACAGCTTTAACTAAAAATAAACTATTTATCAAAGCTTTAACTCAATTTTTAGGGGTTGAAGTAACAGAATGTGCTGCCTGTTTTGCAGACATTATCAAAGGAGGACAAAAAAAATGACTAAACCAAAAATTTGTAATGATGACGAGAAACAACCAGCAGTTCCAGAATTTTGTGGTTCTGGTGCTTGGGAAGTTCCCGTGAATCATTTATCAGAAATTAAACAGCCAAATCGTGATCATGCGTATATCTTGCCAGACGATTCTGTTTGGGTACTAGCCTACGATGGCAAACGATTTACCCCAATCAATAGCGGTGAGGGAGGAGGCAATACTCGACCAACACAACTCACTAACACAGATACGTATCTGGATGTCAGCGGAAACGGCACATATAATATTACAGCTAATTTGAATACGGAAAATGTTATCGAATTGGTCAAAGAAAAAATCGATATTCCGAATATTGTACTTGAAACAGTAGGAGTGGTGAAACCAGACGGAACGACAATTACAATGGATGAACACGGCGTGATAACGTCGGTATTTCCTGAACCACCTTCAGATGGATATGCCTATGCTCGTCAAGAGGGTAAATGGGTGAAGCATTTTGTCTATCCAAATGTATATTATGAGTTTGACAATTTGGCGGACAATCAATTGACTTTTAGCATTGCTGTAAAAGACGAAGTAGAAAATTATAACGTTTTATTCAATGAAGTAGAGGTGCCTTTATCGAAACGCTCGACATGCATTACAGGACAAGTTCAATTTGATCGAACCAGCACTCAAAGAGAGAAGACCGCGGTACAGTTTTACATGATAAAAGATGGAATAGAGGAACTATTTTATACGTTAGACCTTAAACCACTATTTAAGCTATTGAATACACATACTGGTGGAAGCTCTACGTATGTAGATAAATCAGAGGCTGTGACATTTGACGAGACGGAATATTTTTCTATTGAAAGCAAACAAATCATCAAACAAGATAAGACAGTGTTTTTTAACGTGAACTTAACTAGCGAACAAGCTTTTTCTTTTTCGAGAAATAAAAAAATTAAAATAGGAAAATTGTCAGATCCAGAATTGTTTCCAACATCTAGAATAGCAGTCAATATGGTTACTGAAAGCGAAAATACAGCCATTTACGCGAACACAGCATTGATTATTGAAACAAATGGAGACCTGATGTTAGTCAATACATCTGATGTTTCTATTGGTTCGGCATACAATTTCAAAGTAGGAAATGTTCATTTTATCAATATGACCTACGTTATTTTATAAAAAAACAAGGAAGATGGTGAGTTATGACATTTTTAGGATTTACGATAGCAGAACTTGCAGCATTATTTACCATAGCAGGTTCGTTCAGTGCTTGGATCATTTGGATCGCTAAAAAAGCCTATCAAGCAATCAAACATAATATCTCTGATCCGATCAAGCACAATCTTGATGGTTTATCTGAAGCGATCACAAGTTTATCGCAGAATGTAGCAGAAGAAACAAAATTGCTGCATGAACGCTATTCTAAAGTAGTCCATCGATTAGAGGATCATGAAGAAAAAATCGGAGAGATTGAAGATACAGTTATCAAGCATGATGAAAGAATTAAAACATTATTTAGAAAGGAGTAACAAATATGAAGCAAGCATCCGCAAATACAATCGCCAGAACGATTATTTTATTTCTGGCGTTATTTAATCAAATTTTAGCGATAACAGGAAAGGGCACACTTGATATTGTAGAAGATACTATTTATCAAGTGGTTTCTTTGATTTTTACAATCGTTTCAACAGGCATCACTTGGTGGAAAAATAACAGTTTTACACATGCTGCGATAAAAGCAGATGAAATCTTAGAGGAGTTGAAAAAAGATGGCGAATATAGAAAAAATGATTCAATGGATGAATGAGAAAAAAGGAAAAGTGACCTATTCAATGAACGCAAGGCTAGGTCCAAATAGCTATGATTGTTCCAGTGCAGTTTACTTTGCGTTGATTAATGGTGGGTTCTTACCAGCTCAGACAATGGGAAATACAGACACTCTTTTTGCGCATCTAGAACATGCCGGATGGAAACAAGTGCCAAAAGATGCAACAGGTAACTATCCAGCTAAAAGAGGAGATATTTTTATTTGGGGAAATCGAGGATCATCTGGTGGTGCAGCTGGGCACACAGGAATATTTTCGGACAATAACGATGCCATTATTCATTGTAATTATGGGCATAACGGTATAACCATTAATGATCATGACACAATCTGGTCGTTGAATGGCTGTCCTTGTCCTGCCATTACGATCTATCGTTATGGCGCTAGCAATCACTCAGAACCAAAGCCGCAACCACAACCGAGCCCATCAACGCCTTCAGCAGGATTGATTCCATTATCTGGCACGTTTTATCCAGATAGACAATTAGCCGTAAGCCGAGACACAAATCCCGATGACTATGCTAGTCCAGCGCTTGATTATTATCTTCCTGGAATGGCCATCCATTATGATTACTATATTCATAGCAATGGGTATGTTTGGATTAGTTATCTAGACTATGGATCGAATCGTCGCTATGTTGCAGTTGGCCCAGATGATGGAAAAGTAGATACTACTTGGGGAACTGGTTTTTTTAATTAATAAAAAAAATAGGTCTTAAGTCTGATTACAAAAATATTACAAAAGAATTACAATTGGTTTACAAAAAGAAATTTATAAAGAAAAAAACGTCATAGATAGTTTGTTTTAAATGAAAAATGAAAAGAATTTCAAATGATGAAAGAAGAAATAAATTGAAAAGAGTTGATTCGTTTATTTTTTTGGAGAAGTATTTATCGTTTATTAGATTACGGAAGAAATAAAATAAGATGGGGGATGATGAGATGTTCAAATATGTAAATGAATATATTGATTTTTCTGCTAAAGTCAATAACTATCTTTTGACACTGATGATGGAGAAGAAGATTAATTACGACGAATATAGTGATTCTTATATTTGGGATTTAATGAAGTCTCAAGGGGTGGGCATACGAGGTTTTTATTTTAAAGAAAAGATGAATGAACGAATTTCTGGGATGCTTATCCAAGACCAACAAGAAACAACAATTGTGTTTAATCAACGACTAGATGAGACAATGAGGCACTTTGTAGTTAGCCATGAAATTATTCACTATTTATTTCACAAAAACGAAAGAAATAATGTTTTTCTAGATACACAGAACCATTTGGAGCATTTCTATCAAAAAGAATTAAAAGAATTTCAAGCGAATATCGGAGCATCAGCTATCTTAGTACCTGATAATGTATTCATTCATTTTCTAAAAAATGGGTGGAATTTAGCGCAACTATCTAATCGTTTTAAGATTTCCGAACAGCACCTTTCCATTCGTTTAGTTCAAATGATGCAGGCGTTTTTAGGATTGTCTTTGATGGTGTCTGAAGCACTTGCGGAAGATATTCAGTATAATTTTTATGGGAAGGGAAAAATGAGAGCTAAATTACTGGCTTACGAACTAGAGTGTTATTTAAATAAAACGCTAGTTCAACGTTCTTAACGTATCTCAACTACTCAAAAAAACTGTAAGGCAGGATCGCTTATAAATGCGAATTCTACCTTACAGGATTATTTTTTAGACACGTTTAATACTCACCAGAAAACAATTCGTCCAATTGTTTTTGAACATCTTTATTTTCCAAGAATTCGTCATACGTTGTATCTGCACGATCCACAATTCCTTTATCAGAAACAGCAATAATGCGGTTTGCTAATGTTTGAATAAACTGATGGTCATGTGAAGCAAATAAAATTGCGCCAGTAAATGCCATTAGCCCATCATTTAAAGCAGTGATTGATTCTAGATCCAAGTGATTTGTTGGATCATCTAGAACTAGCACATTCGATTTAGACAACATTAATTTAGACAACATTACACGAACTTTTTCGCCCCCAGAAAGTACATTAACAGATTTTAAAACGTCCTCTCCAGAAAATAACATTCTTCCCAAGAATCCACGTAAAAAAGTATTGTCATCTTCTTCTTTACTTGCAAATTGACGCAACCAATCTAAAATCGTTAGATCAGTATCAAAATCTTTGCTGTTATCTTTCGGTAAATAAGCTTGAGTTGTTGTCACACCCCAACGAACGCTACCAGTATCAGGTGTGATTTCACCCATAATTACTTTGAATAAAGTAGTAGTAACAATATCATTATCTGCAATAAATGCGACTTTATCTACATTATTTAAAGAGAATGAAATGTTATCTAGAATTTTTTTACCATCAATCGTTACAGAGACATTTTCCACATGAAGTAAATCATTTCCGATTTCTCTTTCAGGAGTAAAGCCTACAAATGGATAACGACGTGATGAAGGTTGGATGTCATCTAAGGTAATTTTATCCAACATTTTTTTACGAGAAGTCGCTTGTTTAGATTTCGATGCATTGGCACTGAAACGAGCGATAAAGTCTTGTAATTCTTTGATTTGTTCTTCTTTTTTCGCATTGGCATTTGATTGTAATTTTGCCGCTAATTGGCTTGATTCCAACCAAAAATCATAGTTACCAACATAAAGTTTGATTTTACCGAAATCAAGATCGGCCATGTGCGTACATACTTTGTTTAAGAAATGACGGTCATGGGAAACGACGATAACAGTGTTTTCAAAGTTGATCAAGAATTCTTCCAACCAGTTGATTGAACGAGTATCTAAACCGTTGGTCGGCTCATCTAGTAGTAAAACGTCAGGCTTACCAAATAGTGATTGGGCAAGTAATACTTTGACTTTTTGACCAGCTGTTAGCTCGCTCATTTTTTGGTCGTGTAAACTTTCAGGAATATTTAATCCTTGTAGTAAAACAGCCGCTTCTGGTTCAGCTTCCCAACCATCTAACTCCGCAAATTCCCCTTCAAGTTCTGCCGCTTTGATCCCATCTTCATCAGTGAAATCTTCTTTCATGTAGATTGCGTCTTTTTCTTTCATTACTTCATACAAACGTTTGTGACCCATGATAACTGTTTCTAGAACAGTATTTTCTTCAAAGTCAAAGTGATTTTGTTTCAATGTTGCCATACGTTCATCTGGCCCTAATGTGATCGATCCAGTTGTTGGTTGAATTTCACCAGATAAAATTTTTAAAAATGTGGATTTACCAGCGCCGTTTGCACCGATTAAACCATAACAGTTGCCAGGTGTGAATTTAATATTTACATCATCAAAAAGTTTGCGGTCTGAAAATAGCAAACTTACATCATTTACAGTAATCAATTGTTTTCCTCACTTCATATAGAATAGTTAAACCTCTCTGCATTATAGCGAGGAAACCCATATTTTTCAAGGGATTTCAGACTTTTTCAGAAAAGATTGCTGTATATGTTTATTTCCATGAATCACAAAGTTGAACTTTCTGTCATCTAGAGAGTAAAAAATGACTAATAAGGGTACGTTCATATGATGAATTTACCTTATTAGTCTTGATATGTTTTTAACATCCTAGTTATTGAATAACACAACGTTTATACGAAAGCTTCAGCATCGATCCAGCCTAGTTCTTTTTCGTCAACTGTAGCGTAATACCAAGTTGCTTTTGTGCCTTTTAAATCAGTGATGGCTTCTTTCGTGATTAGGGCTATTTTTCCATTGTAAGCTTTTGCTGTACCAATATTGATAGCATCAGGTTCTATTGTATTCCAAGGCCCATTAGCGTAGATTCCATCAGTACGTTCATCTTGATTTATTTGTTTCGTAAAATTCGTTTCTGTTAAACTAATAATTGTGTTGTAAACATGATTAGCAAATGCATGTGAATCAATCCATCCGATTTCTTTACCATCGATACTAAAATAGTACCAGCCTACTCTTTGTCCAAGACAATCAGTGATGGCTTCTTTAGTTATTAAGGCAATTTTTTCGTGGAAGTCTTTTCCTGCATGAGTAAGGGTAACGTTAGATCCAGTATTCCAAGGACCTGCGGCGTAAATCCCATCATTGCGTTTTGATTGGTCAATTTTTTGAGTAAGAACAATAGCATTTTGACTAACGATAGTATTATAGTTTTTTGCATCAAAGGCAAGGCTGTCGATCCAGCCAATCTCTTTTCCGTTAATTTTAATGTAGTACCAAGTAACTTTCTGTCCAAGACAATCTGTAATTGCTTCTTGAGTCACTTGAGCTATTTTCCCATGAAAATCTTTTCCCATACCTATATTAACAACACCAGGGCTTGTGTTCCAAGGTCCATTAGCGTAAATGCCGTCATTTCTTGTACTTTGATTCAATTTTTTACCTACAAAGATAGTTTTTTGGCTAATGATAGTATTATAGTTTTTTGTATCAAATGCTTTAACATCGATCCACCCAAGGTTTTTCCCGTTTACTTTGATATGGTACCAATTTACTTTTTGTCCATAATAATCAGTCACCGCTTCTTGAGTCACTTGAGCCATCTGTCCATGAAAATCTTTTCCCATGCCTGTATTGACAACACTAGGACCTGTGTTCCAAGGACCTGCAGCGTAAATGCCGTCATTTCTTATACTTTGATTAAACTTTTTCCCCACAGAACGATTTTTTTTACTGATGATTGTACTATAAACTTTTTGCTGAAAGGCTCTGGAGTCTACCCAACCTAGATTCTTACCATTATAGTTAACATAGTACCAAGTTACGTTGTTATCGGTCACTGCTTCTTGAGTAACGCTAACGATTTTGTTGTGATAATTTTTCCCGTTGTCAGTTTTAACAATATTTGGCCCAGTATTCCAAGGTCCGGTAGCATAAATCCCATCATTACGTGTAGATTGGTCGAATAATTTTCCTAAAGAAACACCTTTTTTGCTAGTAATTTTGTTGTACACCTGAGTTGGTAGATCTTTAAAATGAATATAACCATCTACCGCATTCTTATCGATCCATCTTGTTGCGTAGTTTCCAGAACCAGCTGGATTATTGTACTCCTCAATAAGAACATTATTCCCACTAATTTCTGCCACCCATGCCACGTGAAATTTAGCATTCCACCAAGCTACAGAACCTACAGCTGGATTTTTATCTACTTTATATCCCATACTTTGGGCATTATTTCCCCATACATTTGCATTCCAATTGCTAGGCGGTCGTGTGATATTAAATTTATTCACAACACTTAACCGATTTGCTACAAAAGATGTACATTCCCGAGTGTACATGCCCCATGTATCAATTGCAGCATCAAGTGGTAAATTTTTCCACTTTGCTGGATAGTCATCTCCAATTTTTGCCATAATAATTTCCAACTTTCTTTTATTTAATTGTTTTGCAGCTGCTATACACAGTTTATCGAAATACGAGGGTCTCCACCTATCAATATTCAGTCATAAATCTGTTAATATTTATTCCATGTGAAACATTCTAATAAAAGGTTATTAGTGTACTTTTAAAACGATACACTGTATGATACACATAAAATTAGTGTATCGTTTTAATTGAGTTGAAAGGAGAGGTGATATGAAACGTATCGAACGTATTTTTCTTTATGTAAAAGATCAAACGGAAACATTGACTCCTAGCGATGTTTCTTTAGGAAGTGGTGTAACGACAGGAGATGTTTCAGAAGCCTTGAATATCCAAAGATCTAATGCTAGCAAAGATTTAAATCAACTTGTTAGGGAAGGCTTATTGGAGAAAACGGATGGGCGTCCAGTCAAATATGTAGATAAGGCGGTTTTTAAATACCGTCCGCTATCCAAACCTGTAAAAAGCTATCGTGAGCATAGCCTTGTTGAAAAGGTGAATCCTCATTCTGTACATAAACCTGCAAAAAAATTTGTTGGAGAAGATATTTTTAAAGGAATGATTGGCTCTACTGGGAGCATGAGAACGCCTGTAGAACAAGCCAAAGCGGCAATCTTGTATCCGCCCAAAGGATTGAATTGTTTAATTACAGGAGCCACTGGATCAGGGAAGACTTATTTTGCTCATGCCATGTTTCAGTTTGCCTTATTGAACCATGTAATCGACTCAGATAAAAAGCTTGTTGTCTTTAATTGTGCAGACTATGCGCATAATCCTGAATTACTAATGTCACATCTATTTGGTTATGCAGAAGGGGCTTTTACAGGAGCAAATAAAGCAAAAGAAGGAATCATTCATGAAGCAGATGGTAGTATTTTATTTTTAGATGAGGTTCATCGCTTACCGCCAGAAGGGCAGGAAATGATTTTTTATTTTATGGATCATGGCACGTATTCAAGACTAGGTGAAAGTGTGAAAAACCGGCGGGCAGATGTGCGAATCATTTGTGCGACAACCGAAAATCCTACGTCATCTTTATTGAATACATTTGTTAGAAGGATTCCGATTATTATCCAGCTACCCAATTTTATCGATCGACCAGCAAAAGAAAAAATTGATTTACTTAGAGTGATGATTTCAATGGAGGCATCACGTATTCAACGGAAAATTTCTTTATCTGAAGATGTAGTAAAAGCGTTGATTGGCAGTGTTTCATATGGAAATGTGGGACAATTAAAGTCAAATGTCCAATTAGTGACGGCAAGAGGTTTTTTGAATCATATGGAACAGGAAGAGTTGACGATCACCATTGACGAACTAACTGACAGCATCAAAGAAGGCATGATGCAACTAGCAAGTAATCGTGAAGCACTAGCTGAATTATCCAAATATTTGGAGCCGCAAATGATTGTTACGCCTAATGAGTCATTAGTAACCATACAGTCTGACTCCTATGAATTGCCTTATAATTTATATGAAATCATTGGAGATAAAGCAGCGTTATTAAAAGAAGATGGTCTAGAACAAGAAGTCATTAATAACTTTATTACGACAGATATCAACGTTCACTTAAAATCGTTTTATAAAGACCACGGTTTTACGTTTGATACTGAAAATAAACTGGCAGAAATCGTCGATCAGCGAATTATTGATGTCACTAAAGAAATCTATCACTTTGCTAGGCAAAAGCTAAACTACAATTTTCAACCTAACTTTATTTATGCGATGAGCTTACACATTAGTTCGTTTTTGAAACGAATTCAAAATGGCGAAGAGCGCCAACACAAGCTGAATGAAAACATTCGGAATATGGTGTTGGACTATCCAATGGAATTTGAAACAGCGCAAGAAATCAAACGAATTATTGAAATTAATTATCAAATGAACATCCCTGAATTTGAAACGTATTATTTAGCCGTTCTTTTGATTTCGTTAAGAGAAAATAAAGATGCAGGACGGATCGGAATTGTTGTTGCTGCCCATGGAAAAAGTACGGCAACAAGCATGGTTCAAGTTGTTTCGCAACTATTGAATGTTGATAATTTACGAGCGGTTGATATGCCATTAGAAATGCAACCCAAAGAAGCATTGAGGCAAATTATTACGGTCGTACAAGAGGTAAATGAAGATAGTGGCGTGATTTTACTAGTAGATATGGGTTCTTTAGCCACATTTTCAGATGAAATCAAGAGACAAACTGGGATCGAAGTGCGTACGGTGGATATGGTTACAACACCTATCGTTTTAGAAACCGCAAGAAAAACAACGTTGATTGATACACAGCTGGATACGTTATACGATTCATTAAAAAATTTCCAAGGGTATGCAGATATTCAACAGGAAAAAGAAATCGATCCTTTAGCTTCATGGAAAAAGCCTGTAATTGTTGCTATTTGTGCATCAGGGGAAGGAACAGCTCAACGAATGAAAGAAATGATTGAAGCATCTATTCTGCCTCAATCGGAGTTAGAGCTAGCAGTCTTGCCAATAGCGATTATCGATATGAAAGAACAATTGCTAAACATTCAAGAAGAATATCGTGTAATTGCTGTTACCGGGATTACTAATCCGAAAATTGAAGCGCCGTTTATTCCTATGGAAACCTTCTTTTCAGGTGAAGCAGAAGCTGTTATTGAGCAATTATTGACAGAAAGTGATTGCTATGTAAAAACCAAAGAAATGGATGAACAAGTGGCTAAAACGCTGTGTATTGATTATATGGAGCAAAGTTTTACCTTTATCAATCCTAAAAAAATAATTGAGCCTCTTTGGGAATTTACAGATATTATCAAAACAGAACTTGATTTACAGGTAGATTATACTTTTTATGTTAATTTAGTAATGCATTTGGCGGGGGCATTAGAACGTGTGTTGCGTGACGGTCCGCTGTCAGTGACAGAAGGGGAGCTAAAACAAATTATGGCTGACCCTAATTATGAGGTTGTGATGAAAGCAAATCTTTATTTAAAACAAACCTTTAGATTAGAATTGCCAATAGAAGAAGTCTATTACATTATTTTATTAATTCAAAATACACAATTGAATCAAACACAAAATACAGAAAATACACTAGGGGGAATACACAAAGAGGATACACTGTTTTAGTGTATCCTCTTTGTGCGTTTTCTTAAAGAAACCGTTGTTAATTCCTCTTTATATACAATACACTAAAGTTGGCACGAAACTTGCTTTAATTAAATAGATTGGTGAGCAAAATGTCTCTATTTATGGGAGTAGACATTATTTTGGCAATAAATGATCGAACATAGTATTTTAGATAGTAAAGAATGCAAGGACTACACTGCGTACTATCAGCTAATCACAAGAGTAAGAAGGAGAGCAATACATGATGGATATCCGTTTAGTACGAATCGATGATCGTTTGATTCATGGGCAAGTTGCGACAGTCTGGACGAAAAGTACCAATGTAAATCGAATCTTAGTTATTAGTGATGCTGTAGCACATGATACATTAAGAAAAGCACTCCTCGTTCAAGCAGCTCCGCCAGGGGTAAAAGTCAACGTGATCACGGTTGAGAAAATGATTGAGGTCTTTAGTGATGAACGATTTGATAATCTAAAGGTCATGTTATTGTTTACAAATCCAGAAGATGTCAAACGAGTGGTAGAAGGCAAAGTTGTGATCGATTCTGTCAATATTGGTGGAATGAGTTTTACAGGTGGTAAACGTATGATTACCAATGCGGTTGCTGTTGATAAGCAAGATATTGAAGCATTTAAGTATTTAAGTGACCAAGGAATCAAATTAGAAATCCGAAAAGTGGTCGCTGATAGTCAAGTTGATTTGATGGAACTGCTGAAAAAAGATCAGCTAGTATGATGGTTCTTTTCAGCTTCTATATAGATGAAGTTGCAGACGATCAATTGTTGAAACGTAGATGCATGAGAATTGAAAGGGGTGGTCAACGAACGATATTTAAATAGAAACGATTATAAAAATGTTATCAAAAATCATCTTGTTAGATAAAAAGAGGTATAAAAGCAAGCAGTATAACGCATTTGTTCTATTTATATTTTTCTAAAGCCGCTTTTGTATCAACAAATTGACAGATGAGGGTAATGATAAAGGATTTGAAAAAAATACAGGAGGTATCAAATTATGGTAGGAATTATTCTTGCTAGCCATGGGGAATTTGCTCAGGGCATTTTACAATCCGGTTCCATGATTTTTGGCGAACAGGAAAAGGTACAAGCAGTTGTATTAATGCCTAGTGAAGGCCCAGATGATTTAAAGGCAAAATTAAAAGCAGCAATCGCAACATTTGATGAGGAAGATGAAGTGCTATTTTTAGTCGACCTATGGGGAGGCACACCATTTAACCAAGCAAACAGTCTTTTTGAAGAACATAAAGACAAGTGGGCAATTGTTAGTGGTTTGAACTTACCAATGTTGATCGAAGCCTATGCTTCACGTTTTTCAATGAATTCTGCACAAGAAATTGCTGCACATGTTCTTGAAACGGCTAAAGAAGGCGTACGCATCAGACCAGAAGAATTAGAACCGAAAGAAGCGCCTAAAGCGGCAGTAGCAGACGCCCAGCCAAAAGGTGCACTACCTGAGGGTACGGTTGTCGGTGATGGCAAAATCAAATTCGTTTTGGCACGTGTAGATTCTCGTCTATTGCATGGTCAAGTAGCTACAGCTTGGACAAAGTCAGTTTTACCAAACCGTATTATTGTTGTGTCAGATGCAGTATCAAAAGACGAACTTCGTAAAAAATTGATCGAACAAGCGGCGCCTCCTGGGGTTAAAGCGAATGTTATTCCAATCAGTAAAATGATCGAAGTGTCTAAAGATCCACGTTTTGGTAACACCAAAGCCTTATTGCTATTTGAAAATCCAGAAGATGTGGTAAAAGTAGTCGAAGCAGGCGTAGATATCAAAGAAGTCAATGTGGGTTCTATGGCTCATTCAGTAGGAAAAGTGGTAGTAAGCAAAGTGTTGTCGATGGGACAAGAAGATGTAGAAGCTTTTGAAAAACTGGAAGACTTGGGCGTTAAATTTGACGTTCGTAAAGTACCAAATGACTCTAGCGCCAACATGGATGAAATCCTTAAAAAAGCAAAACATGAGTTAGCGCAAGCACACTCAAAATAATCCAAAAATTGAAATGAAAATAGGAGGCTTATCATGTCTATTATAACAATTATTCTAGTAATTTTAGTTGCCTTTCTAGCTGGTATGGAAGGAATTCTAGATGAATTCCAGTTCCATCAACCGTTAGTGGCGTGTACCTTAATCGGTTTAGTAACAGGGAATTTAGAAGCAGGTATTGTTCTTGGCGGAACATTACAAATGATCGCACTTGGTTGGGCAAACATCGGAGCCGCAGTCGCACCGGATGCGGCATTAGCATCGGTTGCATCAGCAATTATTTTAGTATTAGGCGGACAAGGTGTTAAAGGTGTTCCATCAGCAATCGCAATTGCTGTACCTCTTGCAGTAGCAGGTCTTTTCTTAACAATGATCGTTCGTACACTTGCTGTACCAATCGTTCATATGATGGATGCAGCAGCTGAAAAAGGCGATATCAGAAAAATCGAAATGTTACACATTTTAGCAGTATGTATGCAAGGGATTCGTATTGCAATTCCAGCAGCAGCGCTATTATTCATTCCAGCTGAAACGGTTCAATCTGCATTAGAATCAATGCCAGCATGGTTGACAGAAGGTATGGCCATCGGTGGTGGTATGGTCGTAGCTGTTGGTTACGCATTAGTAATCAATATGATGGCAACAAAAGAAGTATGGCCATTCTTTATCATCGGATTCGTTGTAGCAGCAATTTCTCAATTAACATTGATCGCACTTGGTGCTTTAGGTGTAGCTTTAGCCTTGATTTACTTGAACCTTTCTAAAATGGGCGGTTCTTCAAATGGTGGCGGCGGAAGCAATACTGGTGACCCACTAGGCGATATCTTAAATGATTATTAATCCTGAAGGAGGAGAGAAAAGACATGGCAGAAAAAATTGAATTATCCAAAAAAGATCGTTTAGCCGTTGCATGGCGCTCTACATTCATTCAGGGCTCTTGGAACTACGAACGTATGCAAAATGGTGGTTGGGCATTTTCAATGATCCCAGCAATCCGTAAATTATATAAAACAAAAGAAGATCAATCAGCAGCATTAAAACGTCACTTAGAGTTCTTTAACACGCACCCATACATTGCTTCACCGATTCTAGGTGTAACTTTAGCACTAGAAGAAGAACGTGCCAATGGCGCACCTGTTGATGATGTCGCAATTCAAGGGGTAAAAGTTGGGATGATGGGTCCTTTAGCAGGTGTTGGTGATCCAGTATTCTGGTTTACGATTCGTCCGATGTTAGGTGCATTAGGTGCTTCACTTGCAATTGGCGGAAACATTCTTGGTCCAATCATTTTCTTCCTAGCGTGGAATCTGATTCGTTGGTCATTTATGTGGTATACACAAGAATTCGGTTATAAAGCTGGTTCTAAGATCACAGAAGACCTTTCTGGCGGTTTATTGCAAGATGTTACAAAAGGTGCTTCGATCCTCGGGATGTTCGTGCTGGCAGCTTTAGTACAGCGGTGGGTATCGATCAAGTTTATACCAATCGTTTCTACGGTTAAACTAGACAAAGGTGCTTATGTAGAATGGGATAAACTTCCAATCAATGGCGAAGGGTTACAGAAAGCTTTTGAAGAAGTTGGCTCAGGTAAGGCACTTTCAGCAATGAAAGTAACGACTTTACAAAATAACTTGGATCAATTGATTCCTGGTTTAGCAGCGTTATTACTGACATTCTTATGTATGTGGTTATTGAAGAAAAAAGTTTCTCCAATCGTGATCATTCTTGGTTTGTTCGTAGTCGGTGTGGTAGGTCACGTAGTGGGATTACTATAATCTATCTATGCGTTTTATACTTGGGATAAGGCCATTCGGTTTTGTCCCAAGTTTCATTTACATAGCTTAATTCAATAAAAACACATATAATAGAAAATAGAAATTATGGAAGAAATGGAGTAGATAAAATGGTTCAATCTCTGAATACAAAAGTAGATTTCATAACGGATGCTACTGCATTTACGGGACTTACAGATTATGGAAAGATTATGATTGGGGATAAAGGGTTTGAATTTTATAACTCTCGTGATAGCCGAAAATTTGTTCAAATTCCGTGGGAAGAAGTTGATTATGTCATTGCTTCAGTGATGTTTAAAGGAAAATGGATTCCGCGATATGCTATACAGACGAAGAAAAATGGTACCTTTACTTTTTCCTCTAAACAACCTAAAAAAGTGCTTAGAGAAATACAGACATATGTAGCACCAGATCATATGGTACAGTCGTTAGGATTTTTTGATGTAATTAAACGTGCATTTTTATCAATAGGTAAAAAGAAATAGTGAGTGAGATTGGGGCGAAGGTATTTATCTCAATCCCACTCGTTTTTTGTACATATATAAAACGTTTGTTATTTTTTAAGTCATTTTTTTTGACCCTGTCATTTTTTAGGAGTACCATAAATATGTAGATGAAAATAGATAGGAAAGAAGATGTAGTAGTTATGAATGAAACTAGAAGAAATGGTGTGGATTGGGGTTCTTTAATTCTAGGGATTCTCTTTGTATTAACAGCACTTGTATCATTTCAAGATCCAGCGGGAAATTTAGTTGCGATTGTAATGGTCTTTGCCGTATTTGCGATTTTGAAAGGAATATTTGAAATTCTCGTTCGTAATAGAATGAAAGAATTGACTGGTTACAAAGCGTATGGACCAATTATTTTAGGTGTGATTGATATCATCATTGGTATCTATTTCTTCTTTAATTTAAATGTTGGTGTAGCAGCGTTGCCATTTATTTTTGCGATTTGGTTTATTTTAGATTCAATATTTGGACTGTTTGCTTTGGATTTAGCAAAATCAGTTAGTACAGGGTATTTTTGGTTTACGCTGATTGTTGATGTATTAGGGATTATTTTAGGTATAATGCTATTGATGAATCCTCTATCTTCTGCTCTAACATTAAGTTTTTTAGTTGGTTTTTATTTCATGTTATTTGGGATTACACATATTGTCTATGCATTTAGATGAGGTAAAGAAGAAAAGTAATTTGAAATCTGTGTAAGAATGTTTTTTTGGTAAAAAAGCTAACGGAAAACCACCTAAGAACAAAGGCAAAAGTGCCTTTGTTTCTTAGGTGGTTTTTTTATAGATAAAAATTTAATAGTATCTACGACGGTTTGATGGACCAGAAATTACACGTACTAACCAAACAGCGATGGCTAAAGGAATCATGATTTTGACTGCAAACCATAATAAACTACCTAAAAGTCCAAGTACAATACTCAAAATAATACTTCCTGCAAAAAATAACCCGATGACCATTAATATATTCATTACCATTGATCGTTGTCTCATTAATAAAACCTCCATTTTTTCTCTCGTTCTCTATGAATAAAGTATAGCAAGAAACTAGTTTTGGGGAATCCACCTTTAGGCTGATTTTCACTCCATCTTAAGGCTGGGCGTATTCATTGCAAATAGCTAAAAAGAACGTAAAATAAAAAAGAGGAGTTGAGCAAGTATGTCAAAATCAAGAATTGAAGCTTTTACCGATGCGGTGATTGCAATCGTGATGACTATCTTAGTATTAGAATTACGTCAGCCGACAACAGATACTTTAGCCGGTTTGGTAGGTGTTGAACGTAAATTATTTATCTATATAGTAAGTTTTGTGATGTTAGCAATTTATTGGAACAATCATCATCATATGTTTCAATTGGTTCATAAAATCAACGGACGTGTTTTGTGGGCCAATAATTTGTTTATCTTTACCCTAACACTTGTACCGTTTGCCACAGCATGGGTGGGAGATTTCATCCATAGTCTTGTGCCTCAGATTATCTATGGGCTCGTGACACTTTTAGCGAATATTTCTTATTTGATACTGACAAAAGAGTTGATTCGAGCGAACGGTGAAGACTCTAAACTGCGTGAATTGTTTCAGCGTTATAAAAAATCATATATAACTATTTTTTTGAACATCTTGGGGATATTATTGGGTGTTTTGATCCATCCTTATTGTGTATTGATTATAAATATCGGTATTTTAATTATGTGGATTATTCCTGATCGAAGAATTGAAAAACAATACAAAGAGTAATTCGCCTATTTTGAATGTAGTGAATAAGACAAATTCTTTTTTATTTTTGTTTTATTCTACATTCTTTTTTTCGATTAAAAACGACAAAATGGAGGATTTGAATCAAAAAAATGTTATTTTTAATAAGGCTATTCTCAATTTTTTTATATATTTAAACAATTTATGAAAACAAACGGGGTTGTTTTTGGGTTAAAATGAAAAATGATTGTGTAAAATCAAGACAGGAAATATATAATTATAAAACGCACAAAGGGACTTGTTTTACAACGAGAAAATAAGCATTTTGACTAGTAAGACGGTAAGATACAAGTTAAAAAGGGGCAGTTAGCATATATGGAAAAGTTGAATCTTACGAAAAGTACATCAGAAAATAAGAAAGTTTTTTTCAGAAAAGAGATTGAAGCAAGTCGCTTAGGTGAGGAACTTTATTCAGATGAAGTATTAAGTCAATACTCGGTTTATTTGTTGAGAAAATTTGAACTATCAACAGATTATGAAAAACCTGAGCAATTTGAAACACTTCTTAATAATCTCCCAGAACAGTTTAATCAAGAATTTGAAGATTGTGTCGCAAAGAACCTGTATGTACGTGTTACGCAAAAAGCAGTGTACATTACGTTACTTATCGCGCTAGCACATCCGTTAAGCAAATTACAAATAAGCGATTTACGCACATGGATCAGTCATTTAGAGGTTCCAGAATTACCATTAGAACATGTTTCTTCTTTTTCACAAGATATACCATTAGAAATGGTCAAAGGCTTACAAGAAACAAACAGTGAAGTTTTATTATTGACTGAAATGATGAATCAATTTAGTGAAAATTTAAATGATATCTATAAAGAAGTACAATCGGTCAAAACGAAGAAAGCACCTCCTGTAGTGAAGGTGGTACAAAGTAAGGTTGCTGCAAGACAATCCGCAGAAGCTGAGAACGCTAAGAAATTAAAAGAAACAACTAAAAAAATTGATCAACTTATGCAAGAATTTGCTAAATTTAAATCTGATGTAAATCAACAATTATCTAACTTACCAAAACCAAAAAAACCACCAAAATTTAAAATTGTTTTTGGACCAGGAGAAGATGGCGCACCTACTGTGGAAAGTCGTTTGGATGAAGCGTTAAAAAGAATCGATTCACTAGTAGAAAGTATAGAGCGCTCCGATCAAAAAATACTAGAATTAAATCAAGTAATAGAAAAAAACAAACAAAAGAAACCACCAAAAATGACTTTTTCTGCGGTAAAAAAAGTGGAGACAGACCAAACTCAAGCTAAATTGGCTGACAAAGTAGCAACTACAAGTGAAGAAGTGACTTCAATTGCACAACAACTACAACAGATCAATAAAAAATTGAGCACAGTTGAAAATAATGTCATGGAAGGCAAAGTAGATCCTGAAGCGATAGCGCGGATTGAACAAGATCACGGACGACTGAAGGAAACAGCTTCAGAAACAAATAAATTAAGCCAAGTCATAGAACAACTTACAGAA
Organism: Enterococcus sp. 4G2_DIV0659; assembly: GCF_002140715.2. NCBI lineage: Bacteria > Bacillati > Bacillota > Bacilli > Lactobacillales > Enterococcaceae > Enterococcus > Candidatus Enterococcus mansonii. The sequence continues at coordinate 1,754,401 of NZ_NGLE02000001.1, forward strand.
AAATTACAAACAATGGAATCTGAGCTGACAACAGTGAAGGCTAAAAAGAAAAAAGTGCCTGTAGTTAAATTGACAAAAAGTGAGTCCGTAAAACAACTGGCTGAACGACATCAAAAAGACCAAGATCAATTAAGATCAAATGCTGTTGAAATCAAGAAATTAACGCAAACTGTCAGCAAAGTGGATGTTCAGTTAATTAAAGCCCATCAAAAGATTGCTGAATTAGAACAAAAAATGCGCCAGACAAGTATTCCGGTGAAAAAAGAAACAGTCACGCAAGTTGCACCAGCTACTAGATCAAATAATCCGAAGATCGGACCTGTGGCACCTCCTGTGTTGCCAGCTTCAACACAAACAAATGTGCCAATGCAAAAGAATAGAAACTTCCCAACAAAAGAAAGTTTCTTACAAGCAACAAAACCACAAAAACCGACAACAGAAACGTCAGAAGAAAGACCAACTGTGACGTTAGCAATTGAAGAAATGCTTGACCGTGTTTCAGAAAAACATCCGCAAACAATTGAGACGAGAAGCGGTTGGCCAATTTCTGAAAACTATCAACAAGAAGATTCAGAAGGTTCCTCTTTACGACGGTTGAAAAAATTAGAGTGGGATATCCATTCCTTCTTTCAGTCTGGGAGAAGTTTAGGGCATAAAGGAATGATGCCAAAGGATGATTTCTATGTAAATATCCGAAAAATCGAGGTATTGCCTTATCTCTGGGCCTCTGTTTTTGAACGAGAAAAGAAAGATCTTTTATTGGGGAAAGAATTAAGTTGTCAGCAACTAATTGACAATTTGCCAGACTTTTTATCGGATTTGAGTACTTTATCTAAGAAACGAAAAGTTATGGGTAAATGGATTTATTGTCCTAAAGAAGTGGAACAAAAAATGGAAGGATACAAGCTGTTAGGTGAGTATCTAGAGACATATCTTGCCCGTCAAAATGAAGTGAATCATTAAAAATATAAAAATAAACTGATCGGCCTTTTTTAGTAGAGAAAAGGTCTGTCAGTTTATTTAATTAGTTGTTCTTATCGTTATCATATTTTTATATAGTAGCTGTTAATTGAAGGACAAAGCTGATAAACGATTAATGTTGCTAGCTTTGAGTTAATGGTATGCATATTTTTAAAGGCTATTTAAACCATTGATTTTCTTAATCTGGTACAATGAACGTAATCAAGAAATAAAAGGTGTAGACAAATGACAGGATCATTGATTACGAAAAAGAAAATTACAAAAGCATTCAAACAACTTGTTGTTGAGCATGGTTTTGATAAAGTGACGATTGCAAAAATCATGCAGACAAGTAAGATGCGGCGTCAGACATTTTATGATCATTTTCAAGACAAATATGAATTGGTGGATTGGATTTTTCAACAAGAGGCGATTGAAAAAATCGAGGATAATCTTGCGTATGAAGATTGGCAGACGATTGTAGAGAATTTACTGATTTATTTTGAGGAGAATCAAGTGTTTTACCGAAAGATTTTGTTTTTTGATGGACAAAATTCATTTGAGGAATATTATATACAGCATCTAAAAGGGCTTATCCATCAAATTCTGGTTATTCGGAATCCATCATATATTCAATTTGAAGAAGAGGATCGTACCTTTTTGGAAGAGTTTTATGCAAATGCCTTCGTTTCTTTGACAACGAAATGGATTTTAGAAGGATGTAAAGTCAATTCACGCCATTTTGCTAAGCAAATGAAATTAGTCTTTTTGATTGGCTTTGAGGAAAAGATGTGAGGGTGGATGCAAAAAAACAGGGGTCAGGGCTGATTGAATCAGCACTAACCCCTGTTTAGTATATACAGGCGGTTGAGTAGAAAGAAGTCTCTATCTCAACTTGCCCATTACTTCCAACCAAAAGCATCTGTTGGTGTATTTAAATACTCTAGCCATTTTTTTTCTTTGATGGTTAAAAGAGTAAGAGAAAGTCCATGAGTATTGTAGGCCGTTAGAAAATTGCCCATATGTTTGAAACCGACTTCGATATCTTCAATATCTAATAATTGTTGAACATCATTCATAAAAATCCCCAGTTCAAGTAGAGGAATCCCACCTAATCCATTTACCAAAACGGCTACTTGCGTTAACGCTTCTTTTGGGTATTGCTGTTTTAACTTATTGACGAGTTCAATGGCAATTCGTTCAGAGGATTGCATTTTTTCAATCCGATAGCCAGGCTCCCCATGAATCCCAATACCAAAGTACATTTCGTCTTCTGCTAATTCATATTGTTGCGGAATCAGTCCAATAGGAGACGCCGGTGAAAAAGCTACACCTAATGTTTTAATCGAAGGAATCAGCGTTTCTCCTAACACTTGGAGGTCATTTAACGATTTTCCCTCTGTAGCAGCTGCTCCTAGCATTTTATGCACTAAAACAGTTCCAGCAACACCGCGTCGTCTTTTTTCGAACGTACCACTTTCAATTGAGCAATCATCATCTACGATTACATGAGAAACTAATAGGCCTTTTGCTTTTGCCTGTTTCTCTGCTTCTAAAAAATTGGCGACATCCTTTTCAAAATTTTTAATAATCAGCAACGTGCCATGGCCATTGTATGTTTCTTCGATTGCTTGAAGAATTTCTGAGCTGGCAGGAGGTTCAAAAATAGCGCCCATCACCGCACAATCCAGCATATTTTCCCCAATATAGCCAATGTGAGCAGGCTCATGACCACATCCACCACCACTGAGTAAGATTACCTTGTTGTCGGGCAGTCTTTTTTTAGTGACAATCCCTGTTTTTGGTTGCCAATTTAAGCTGTCATTATATGTATACGTAAGTCCAGCTAATAATTGTTGGCGAATATGCCCGCCGGAATTGATTAATTGTTTCATTGAGCATGTGCCCCTTTTCAATAATATCTATTTCTATTATACGCTGTATTTAATCTGAAAACTATAGTCATTACATAGAACAAAATGAAAGCGGACACATTTTATTGTTTGTCCGTTGCAACTTTTTTCATATGCGAGTATTGTAAACGTATACAAAAGATGTGATTAACTGATGTCGACAGAATAATAGGAGGGAACCCCATGAAAAAAATTATCAATCAAGCACAAAATGTCGTTCCAGAAATGGTTCAAGGATTTGTTCGTGCCCATCATGAAACCATTCAACAAGTTCCAGAAACATTTGTATTAAAACAAAAAGAAATTAGCAAACAAGTGGCGTTGATCAGCGGAGGCGGTAGTGGTCACGAACCAGCTCATGCTGGGTTTGTTGGGGCAGGTATGCTGCAAGCTGCAGTGTGCGGACAAGTATTTACTTCACCCACACCTGACCAAATTTTTGAAGGAATCAAAGCCATCGATCAAGGGCAAGGTGTTGTGATGGTAGTGAAAAATTATTCTGGCGATATCATGAATTTCGATATGGCAAAGGATTTAGCAGAAATGGAAGATATCAACGTTGGCACCGTTGTGGTAGACGATGATATTGCGGTTGAAGATAGTACCTATACTCAAGGAAAACGTGGTGTTGCAGGAACGATTTTAGTCCACAAAATTTTGGGAGCAGCAGCCCGCAATGGGGCAACGGTAGAAGAGTTAGTGGCATTGGGTGAAAAAGTGGTTGAGAATTTAAAAACAATTGGCGTTGCCTTAACGGGAGCAACTGTTCCAGAAGTGGGTAAACCAGGTTTTGTTTTAGGAGAAGACGAGATTGAGTTTGGTGTAGGTATCCACGGAGAGCCCGGCTATAAACGTGAAAAAATCAAGCCGTCTAAAGAAATGGCAGAAGAATTGATTTCAAAATTAAAAGCGGCATTTCAATGGAATAAAGGGGATCGGTTCGCTATTTTAGTCAACGGCTTAGGTGGAACACCATTGATGGAGCAATATATTTTTTATGATGATGTCATGAGTTTACTGGATTCAGAAGGTGTGGAGGTTTTTTTTTCAAAAGTGGGGAATTATATGACCTCTTTAGAAATGGCAGGAATTTCTGTGACGTTGCTAAAAGTAGAAGATGATTGGGTAGAAGCACTGAATGAAGAGGTTGGTACTGTTGCTTGGTAAAGCCTGACATAGTTGGAGCATTGATTAGTCTATTTTTAGAAAATGGAGGAATGTAAATGTTTACTGTAGATAATTTAAAAAAATCATTGGCACTGTTCAAAGAAAAAATCGATAAAAATAAAGACTATTTAAGTGAGTTGGATACACCGATTGGTGATGGGGATCATGGAAATAATATGGCTCGAGGGATGGAGGCTGTGAGTGAGAGTTTGCAGAGTAAACCTGCGGAGACGCTACAAGATGTGTTCAAATTGACTGCCATGGCTTTGATCAGTAAGGTCGGTGGCGCATCTGGTCCTCTTTATGGAACTGCAATGATGGAAATGGGTAAAGCTTCGGCTGCAACTTCAGAGGCACTACCTATTTTAGAAGCAGGTTTGGCTGGAATCGAAAAACGTGGAAATAGTCAGCCAGGTGAGAAAACGATGTTGGATGAATGGGCACCTGCTATTGATGCAATCAAAACGGGTACGTTAACAGAAGATGTTTTGCAAGCATCTGTCGAAGCAACTAGAGATATCGCAGCCACAAAAGGACGTGCCTCTTATGTAGGTGAACGTTCCATTGGTCATATCGATCCAGGGGCGATGTCTAGTCTGTATTTCTTTCAATCATTAATGGAAGCGGGTGTTTTTGATGAGTAATGGTGTAGTGATCGTCTCTCATGTTAAAGAAATCGGTGAAGGAGTTGCACGTTTAATCAAAGAAGTAGCAAATGATGTACCGATAACAGTCGCTGCAGGATTAGATCAAGGAGAAGTGGGCACGTCTTTTGAAAAAATCATGGATGCATTTGATAAAAATACCGCACAAACATTGTTTGCATTTTACGATCTAGGCAGTGCGAAAATGAACTTAGAAATGGCGATTGATATGACGGAGAAGGAAGTGTTATTGTTTGACACAGCTCTAGTAGAAAGCGCCTACACCGCAGCAGCTTTATTACAAGTAGACACACCAATCGAAACCATAAAGGAGCAATTAGCCCCTTTAAAAATAAAATAAGAAAAGAATAGGAGTTTGTAAACATGAGAAAAGCATTTATCAGTCCAACGAAATATGTACAAGGTGAAGATGAGTTATTGAACTTAGGTTATTTTGTGACCACATTTGGTAAGAAAGCGTTATTGATTGCCCATGCAGATGATGTTAATCGGGTAAAAGATAAGCTTGATAAAACCGCTGAAACATTTGATATTTCTTTTGTAGAAAGTAATTTCCACGGAGAAGCATCACGAGTAGAAGTGGCTCGACTGCAAAAAGTTGCTGCTGAAAATAATTGTGATTGTGTTATTGGTCTTGGTGGTGGTAAAGCTATCGATACAGCAAAATGTGTGGCAGAAGGGCATAATTTAATTATTGTTCCAACGATTGTAGCTACCGATGCACCGACAAGTCATTCAGCTGTACTGTATACAGAAGATGGTCAGTTTGATGATTACGCGTACTTTGTTCAAAGTCCAAGCGTGGTTTTGATCGATACGGTTGTTATTGCTAATGCCCCAACACGCTTCTTAGTTTCTGGGATGGGTGATGCGTTATCAACTTATTTTGAAGCCAGAGCGACACATAATTCTTATTCTAACGTAAATGCGGGATTACCTTGCGGGGCACGGGAAGGAGTATGCCCACCAGCGAAAGGAACAAATACAGCATTGGCCTTAGCAAAATTATGTTATGAAACCATTCTAGAAGATGGCGTAAAAGCCAAAGAAGCATCAGATAATAATGTAGTAACACCTGCACTGGAAAACATTATTGAAGCAAATATCTTATTGTCAGGTCTAGGATTTGAAAGTGCTGGATTGGCTGCTATTCATGCCATTCATGATGGTTTGACTGTTTTGCATGATGCACACGGGGCAACTCATGGGGAAAAAGTGGCGTTTAGTACGATTTGTCAGTTGGTTTTAGAAAATGCACCAAAAGCTGAATTATATGAAGTGTTGGATTTTGCGCTATCTATCGGTTTACCAGTTTGTTTGGCAGATTTAGGCGTGAAAGAAATTTCTGATGCAGAACTAACAGAAGTCGCAGAAAAATCTTGTATTCCAGAAGAATCCATTCATTCAATGCCATTTCCAATTACAGTGGATCAAGTAAAAGCAGCTATTATTGTGGCTGATAAACTTGGGACAGCGTATAAGAATCAACGCTAAATAGTAAGTATGCGCTAATTTGCTTGTCTTGTGTAGAGTAGTTTAAGATAGTAGCAATTGTTAATGTTTAAAGAATAACCGTTATCTTGTCAAAGATAAGACGGTTATTTTTTGTTTTTTTTAGGCAAGCCTATAATCAATTTGATCAAAGCGGTAGTAAACATAGAAAGTAACAGTATAGAATAAAAGAACACAGGAAAATACTTGTAGTGTCGCATTTTTCCTTACAAATTGATATTATTAATAAAGAATGTATACGATTTAAGGAGGAATGTCTGTATTGAAAATACAAAAGTATATTTTTATAGCATGTACTATTGTTTTTTTGTAATAACAGGATGTAGCAATCAGAAACAGTTGGAAGAATATAGAACTAAACTATCTAGTGTAGAAGAGGAAATGAAAAAAGAACAGCTGGTAGAAAACCACGATTTGGCTACAGAAAAAAAAGAATATGGTATTAATGAACGAGTTGTCATAACAAAAGCCAATCAGCCATTAGTTGCATTTACTATTACGAAAGTAAGTAGCAATTTGGATACACTTAGAAAAGATGTAACATATTCTGATGAAGTTAAACATGTTATAACAATTAGTGTGACATATGAAAATATAAATTATCCGGATCCATATGAGATTAGATGGACTCTTGTGAGTAACTCGAAAATAATCGACAGTAATAATGATGTAGTAAATTTGGGTAGTAGAGAAAATAATAAAGACATAAATAAAGGTGAAACGAATACTATGACATTTTCTATCAAAACTAAAGAGCTAGCTAGTAAAGTTGATTATCTTACATTTAAATACTACTATCCTCAAAGCTTATTGAGAGGAACATATTCTGAAAAAGATTTTTTAATAATCAAGGTACCAGTTGAACATTGATTGAAAGATCATTTGGGTAGAAATTGTTATTTGAACATTCGTTTAAAAAAATAGAAATAAATTGAAATTAAACAAGTATGATAGAGTTCTGTAAAAAATAAATCTATCTGGGGAAGGTAGCAGTAGTTTTCTAGCGTCAATTTTGAATGAAAATCAATTGTAGACTATAATAAATATAGGACTAGTGTCTGACTTTAAAAGCAAGAAAAGTTCAATAAGGTATAAGCAAATGAAAATTTTAAAATCGTTGTTCTGGCAAAGTTTACAACTGTTCAATAGAGTTGATCAAAATATAAATTTAGGACAGAGGATCGCTCTGTCCTATTTTGTTTTACAGAAACTATTTTGTGTCAGATTCTCTTAAAGGTGTGTTTCCGAAAAACAGTAGTTTTAGGTGAAGGGAAGAAAAATATTTTTTGTATCAAATTAGTCAGTAGTTAAAAGTGATTTTACACAAATATAGTGAGATTACTTTTTTATATGTGCAACTAATTAGGGGCTAACATACGCACATGCATTCAGATTTGCGGTGAAAAATTCACCTCTATAGTAAAGATAGAATTGTTTATGAATTATCAATTTGTTATACTTTTAATACTAAGTAAAAAGTGGGGTTTTTATATGGGAGTAAAAAGTAGTCTTTCAGTAGCAGGAGGCGTATCTGCTTCGTTCAGTAAATCTGCTAGTGCATTGAATAGTGTTACTAATTTAACTAATACCGCTTCTAGAACGAATATTTCTGGAAATGCTACGGCTGTAGAAGCAGCTAGTACATATGGACAAGGACTTAAGCAACTTTCTACAAGCCTTGTAACAGCAGGAAGTAAAATCCATTCAGTTGCTAAAGATTTTTCGGAAATTGATCAACAAGCTGCACAAAAATTTCAATTAAATTCGTCTCCTATGAGTAGGTGGTTTAAATGACTGAACCAGATTACAAAGTACAGCTATCAAAGATTCAAGATGAACAAAATTCGGTCAAAAAAGAACTGAAGTCCATTGAGAAGCAAAGAGAAGATTTTTTCTATTTGAATCAACAAGAGCAGCGGATTTATGCAGAACTTATTGCAACCAGTGATCCAGAAGATCGTAGATTTTTTCAGGATAAAGGAGAAGATAGTTTTTTCCAATCAAAAAGAGCGCAACAACAACTAGAAAAAAATGAAGAGCAATTGCAGCGTGTAAAAAAAGAACTAGCTGATTCTGAAGAAGAGACTTACCAATTGCAACGAAAATCTTTACTGAAAAAAGAGGAGGATTGAGGGATGGGTTTAAAATTCTACGTAGGAGAGATGCAAACACAGGCGGCAGAAGCGGCACGTATGAGTAATGAAGCAAATCTAGCAATTGCACAACTACAAGACAGTATTTCCCATTTCTTATCTGCTCCTTTATCTGGTAAAGCATATGATTCTGCTAAAAGCTATTTTAGTGTTGTTTATACACCTCTTTGTCGATCAGCACTTATGACAGGTGAAGCAATGCAGCAAGCACACAAACGTTTAGTCACTGAATACCAAAGCTCTGTCTCGGGTATTGATACTGACGAAGATCAAATCCAAAGTCAAATCGAGCAACTGGAACAGCTTAAAAGAAATTTAGAACACCAGATGCAAGTCTCGAAAAATTTTCAGCCAAGTTTGGAACGTCGATATATGAATGCTTGTGATTCTATTTCTAAAAAAAGAGAAAAACTAGAAAAGTTCCACGCTTATAACGCACGTTCTAGTAGTTTTTTTGCCGAATATGAAGCAAGTCAGCAAGAGTTTTCTCGTGGCTTAGCTCAAGTCAATGGATGTAAAGCATGGAATTCAGCTTCAGGGTCATTTGATATCAGCAAGCTAGATATGACATGGGCAACGTCCATTAATAAACGTTGGGAAGCTCGAGAACAACAATTAGAAGCATTGAAAAAGAAAGTTGTTAAAGATGCAATTGCTAAACTAGATGGTTATGAAATACGGCGTGTTAAAAATGGTAATAAAATAGACTGGATCATTCTGAAGAATGGAAAGATACTTAATTCAAAAAATAATTCCGAACTCTATTCTGTTTTAGAATTGTATGGAGATCTGCTGCCTAAAGGCAGTTATACTCAAATGGTTGTAAAAAAAGGAATTGTTGATCCTACAATTGCGTTACCTGGTGTTGGTGGTGCTGCGAACATAAAAAACGTAGTAAAAGGGATAGGTACGATAATAATATCTACTGGAATCCTAACTCTCCTAAATGATGCCCCATCTGTATCATTCAGCGATTCCAATGCAGATGAGGTAGACATTGAAATACCCAAAGATGTACAGAGAAAAATTAAAAAACTTTCTCCAGAGCAAAAGAAAGCCCTAGATGAAGCGTTGGACAAATTATCTAAAGGTGATAAAACAGGTTTGAATGATCACGCATTAAAAGGTGATCGCAAAGGAGAACGAGCATTTGATATCCGAGGAAAAGGGACAGGAAATAATAGAGGTGGAATCCGAGGAACCTATGAAAAAGACGGTCCCGGTAAAATAAAACTAAAAGATGTGTTTAAAGGACACAAATACTAAAGTGAAAGAGGTTTTTCTTTTGGAAACTAGAATAAAGCATGTATTATTAGAAGTATTTTATGAGGAAGGAATGGATCTCGTTAAAATATTCAGAGAAAGTGAATCTTTTGATGATTTTAATGGCACAGGTATAGGTTTTACGTATGCAGACTATGAATTATGCTACGCAGGAGAACATGGAATTGTTCATACTTTAGAAGATTTTGTAGGGTTTGGTGGAGAAATGGATATAAATTCAGACACAAATGATTATCAAAGTCATAATGACCAGTTAAAAAAAGAATGGGGAATAATATCTAGAAGAAAAATTGAAGAGGCACATAGTGAATATATGCAATTCAAAAAGGATTACATGGATAAACATGGAATTGAAGATGATATGGCTGATTAATACTATTCAGGTATCTAATTTTATTAGTGTACGGTTAGTGAATCATTTTTGAATGAATTTAATGAGTAAGATACTTTTACTCATTTTTCGTTCAACAAACACTATCAAAACTTAAAAGTATCGATTACATAAAATTGATCAATAAATATCAGGATGCTAGGCTATCAAAAGTTACAATCATAATTTAAACAATAATAGAGCCGACACAAAGAAGTGTGTTGGTTCTATTTTTGTTACTTACAATCATAACATTTGACGACCTAATATACTGATCTTTGTCATACTTTAGTCGATAACTTCAATAGATACAGAGAACTGTTAAATTCAATAATCCCTATTTCCTTATTGGATCCATCAGCATATACATCAACTCTATTTACTTGGATTTTGCACACAGAATTTTTATCCAGTGAACGAAGATTAAAAGGCATCATAATATTTCCAGATTCTAACTTATAAACTTCTGCGGAAAGTTCATTGTTATAGATGCCAATTCTAGCCGTTCATAAGTGCCACCATCTTTCATATAATAGCCATGGTCATAACTCGAAATTAAGCATATTATTTCACACGGACCAATAGTGGAAAAATAATCAGTTATACGCTAACATATAAAAGAAAATAGGTTTCGAGAAAGGCGGTGAACAAATGAAAAATAAATTAAACCAACTATTCCAATGGATGAAAGCACATAGCTTATTATTGAAACTAATTTTCTTAGGTTCTGTTTTGATCTTTGTTGCAAATCAAGTGACCCATATCGTTCAAGGAATGACTTGGCAAGATGTCTTTCATACGATGGGGCAGCAAAGTCGTTTTCGGATTCTTGGCATGATTATGGCTGGCTTGATCGGTGTTTTGCCAATGCTTTTGTATGATTTTGTGGTTGTGAAAGTTCTTGAAGAGCAAGGAAATCCAAGAATGAATCGCTGGGAATGGGTTGTTTCTGCATGGGTTACAAACACAATTAATAATCTTGCTGGATTTGGCGGCGTGGTTGGGGCAACGTTACGGGCAAATTTTTATGGGAAAGATGTGCCACGTAAAAAAGTTGTTGCCACAGTGTCTAAAGTTGCTTTATTTATGATTTCGGGTTTATCTATTTTGGCTTTTATTGCATTTATTGATCTTTTTTTCATTCGTTCCGATAGTGTGTTTAAAGAATATTGGGTATGGCTTCTAGCAGGAAGTTTGATTGCTCCAGCATTATTTATATTTACTCGCATGAAAAAATATACGTTGTTTAAAGATTTTTTCCCAAAAGGCATTGTTCTGTTATTCGGCGCATCTTTTGGACAATGGCTGGGCGCAATGTTTGTCTTTTTAAGCGTAGGTGCTTTGATGAAAGTAGATGTTTCTCTTGTTGGTGTTTATCCAATGTTTGTTATCGCCACATTGATTGGTATGTTGACGATGGTGCCAGGTGGGATGGGAACCTTTGATGTGTTGATGATTTTAGGTCTTTCTCAGCTAAACGTAGACCAGTCAACAGCGGTGGTATGGTTGATCTATTATCGATTATTTTACTATGTGTTGCCTTTTATTACTGGAATTATTTTATTTATTCATCAAGCAGGGCTTAAAATCAATCGATTTCTGGATGATCTACCTCGAATATTCTCACAAAAAGTTGCTCACTTTATTTTAGTGGCAGCACTTTATTTTGCTGGTATCATGCTGGTTTTACTGTCAACGATTACGAATTTGTCGAATGTCAGTCGCTTGTTTCAGTTTTTATTGCCATTTTCTTTTGATTTTTTAGATCAAACATTTAATCTGTTGATTGGATTTTTATTGTTGGGTCTGGCAAGAGGGATTTCTATGAAAGTGAGAAAAGCTTATTGGCCGACGATTGGTTTATTGATTTTTGGTATTATCAATACGATTTTACGAACTGCATCGTGGCAGTTGATTCTTGTTTATTTGGTGATTCTTTCTGCGGTCTTTTTAGCTAGGAAAGAATTTTATCGTGAGAAATTTGTTTACTCTTGGGGGGCTTTAGCGGTAGATGGTGTGTTATTTAGTTTCTTATTTATTATTTATACTGTAGCTGGCTATTATAGTTCTCATCCAGATAAAACAGGTCCTCTGCCACATATGTTTCTCCTGTTTCCATCGGATGATGTCTGGTTCTCTGGGTTGATTGGACTAGGAATTTCGATGGTTGGACTGATCACCCTCTATCACTATTTAGCTGATACAGATAAGCGTTTGGGTGAAGTGTTTCAACAAGAGCGTTTAACAGCTCTTATCAATAAATATGGGGGAACTGAAGGTAGTCATCTGCTCTATTTAAAAAATTATACCTACTTTTATTACCAGGAAAATAGTAAGGATGAGGTACTGTTTGCTTATCAAATCAAAGCGAATAAATGCTTTATCTTAGGAGAGCCAGTTGGCAATCAGGAAAAATGGATGCAAGCCACGTTAGCCTTTTTAGATGCGGCGGATTTACTGGGGTATCAAGCGGCTTTTTATCGAACTAGCGAGCGATATACAATGATCTTACACGATCTCGGCTTTAACTTTATGAAAGTTGGTGAGGAAGGGATCGTGGATCTTACTTGTGTCGAGACTACTTCGAGTGCGCTGGCAACAAATAGTATGGAGTTGCAACACTTAACTAACTTAGGGTATAAGGTTACAATGTATCACGAACCTATTTCAAAAGAGTTGTTTCACGAGCTATCACGAGTTTCAGAAAATTGGTTAGGCACGCAACGAGAACGTAATTTTGTTTGTGGACGATTCGATCAAGAGTATTTGCAGTTAAGTGATATTGGTATTTTGAGAAACCAGAACTATGAAGTGGTTGGATTTATTACAGAAAAGCCAATTATTGAAAAAAAGGAAGTTTCGTATGATTTATTGCGTTATGATGAAACGGCTCCAGAACATGTTGTAGATTTCTTATTCACACATTTTATTGCTGACGCTGACAAACGGGGATATAGCCGAGTGAATTTAGGTACGGCGCCATTATCGAATGTAGGTGAGACCAAATATTCATTTTTTAACGAGCGCTTGATCAATATTTTTTATAAATATGGGGATCAACTATACGGATTTAAAGATACGAGAAAAGAAAAAGAACCATATGTAACGACTTGGGAACCCAGATATTTTGCTTATTCAAAACAAAGTAATGTGTTATTTGCTTTTATTCAGTTAGCCTTGTTGATTGAACGAGGAAAAGGGGTTTCTTTAGTGGAAGAAGTATTGATTCCATCTTCATAGCAGAAAAAGGTGAGAAGAAGCCAGAAAATGGTTGATTTCTCGCCTTTTTCCGTCTTAAGTCCCACTAGTAAAATCATTAGAATAGCGTATAATATTTATAAAAGGAGGTTTTTGAGATGAAACTTGAGCAGGTAACCGTGAGAACCAAAGTGGAATTAGCAGTGGAGTTAGATAAAAAGACGGATGAAATTATCGTTGAAGGTGATTTCAGTCAACTCATCGCAGAAATCAAAAAGGGTCAACTGAGTGATACGGATATGGCAGGCTTTACGATCGGTAGCGGTGGCATTGGTATTTTGGTAGATTACGGAGTGGACAGGTTGATGGGTCTCTTTGATCCTGCAAGCAAAGAAGATAAAAAGATTCATAAGCAAATCGAACGTTTATATACGATTAAACGTTTAACACCAGATTCATTTTTACTACATTTGAAACAATTAGATTATTAATTATGGAAGAAAGCAAGAAGAACAACGGTTTGTTGGGTTCCTTGTTTTTTAGATAAAATGGGGTAGCTTTCGTTAGATCAAAACTGCGTGGGAGAACCGCTTTTTTTATGTAATGAAAGTTTAAAGGAAGGGAAAAATAAAGTGAAAAAAACAAGAAAAGTGATTATCGATACAGATCCAGGAATCGATGATGCTGTTGCTATTGCTGCTGCGTTATTTGATGAGCGGTTGGACATCAAATTATTAACTACAGTAGCAGGCAATGTGAGTGTAGATAAAGTAACAAAAAATCTGCTGAAACTAATGTCTTTTTGGGATAAGGATGTTCCTGTTGCAATCGGCTCTGATCGACCATTACTTCGTGAAGCAATCAATGCAAGTGATATTCATGGAAGTACAGGTATGGATGGATATGAATTTCCAGAATCCAAGTATGAGTTGTTAACAAAAAATCATGCGGTGATCGAGATGTACAAAGTATTGATGGAATCAAAGGAAAAAACGACGATTGTTGGGATCGGTCCGTTAACAAATATTGCGTTGTTACTTAGAATGTATCCAGAGTGTGTGGAAAAAGTTGAAGAATTGATCATTATGGGTGGCTCTTTAGCGAGAGGCAATTATGGGGTCTTATCAGAGTTTAATATTGCTGCCGATCCAGAAGCTGCTAAAATCGTTTTTGAAAGTAAGATGCCTTTAACAATGGTAGGGTTAGATGTAGGAGAAAAGGCACTGATTTTACCTAAAGAATGCGAGACGATCCAGAAAATGAATAAAACAGGTGACATGATTGAGCATTTGTTTAGACACTATCGTGGAGGTAGTTTGGATACTGGGCTGAAGATGTATGACGGCTGTGCCGTGGCTTATCTGCTGGCGCCTGAGATGTTTGAGGTGAAAGAAGCTTATGTTGGGATTGAAACACAAGGGATCTTGACTGCTGGGGCGACATTGGTTGATTTAGATGGGTATCTAGGCAAAAGTGCGAACTGTCGCGTGTGTACAGATATTGATGCAGAACAATTTAGGCAGTGGTTTTTAGATGCGATAAAAAAATGTGATTGATCAGTTATTTAAAGCGGCTGGGATAGAATGCGTTTAGCTCCGAAAGGGGTGCTTCTGCTCCCGCCGCTTATTCGGTTTTTAGGGGTTCAAGATATAACTTTTATAGAAACTCAGTCATCATAAAATAGAAAATAGTAGCAAATAAAAATAAACTATACGAACTAACGACCATTCTGGACAAATTTACATTTCCCCATTTGTTAGAATGGGCTTTTTGGAAAGTAATGAACAACATAGCTAGTGTAATGATTGTTACCAAAATATGTCTGGAATTAAAAAACATATTCCAGTATGGAGACAGTGTGGTTATTTGTATTCTTGGTAGAAAATAATAAATGACGATAGCTATGTTTGTCCCCACAATAGAATGTTGTTTTTTACTAGTCATACTGATCCCCTCTATCTGAATTTATTTGTTTTGAATATCAAAATGACCAATTTCTTCAAGCGGTTCACCACTGAAATCAATTTTATTTAGTTGGACGGTATAAACAGATGTTTTATCTAATGCGCTTAAGCTGAAAGAAATCGTTACTTCACCAGTTTCAGGGTTGTACATTTCCATGAAAATTTGATTTTCTGTTTTTACACCATCTTTATACAGTGTCACAGCAGGAGATTCTTCTGGTTGAAATGGTGCGACAAATGTGAGTGTTGTTTGTAAAGCATCATTCTTTGTTTTTATATCGGTGATATTACTCACATTGGTGATTTGTGTGTCAGCCTTTTGGGTCAATGGTTTATAGTCAATATCAAAGCGCCAATCCCCCTCATATTTTAATGCGTAATCCACACCAAAAGGACTATTGGTTTTAGAAGCTTCTAAAAAGGCTTGATCAAGTTCTTCAGCATCTTGCCAATATAGTTTGTAAATATGAAGCGTTAATTTAGCATCTTCAGGGATTTTTTCCCGAGTAAACGTTGCTACGACTGAACCATAAAAAGTATCACCTTCTACACGAAAAGTAGATTGAGATGAAACACCACTAAATAAATCTTCTGTACTATCGTTGGCAAATAGACCAATGTCAATATGCTGAGCATTTGCAGCATTTTTAGTAAACACTCGATCAGGATTATTTTGTTTTTGTATTAATTCTTTCAATTTTTCATCATCTAACTTAAATTGATAGTCAAAGGCAAATTTTTTCTTTGTTGATACGAATTTTGTTAAAGTAATCTCGCGTCCATTTTGTGTACTCGTTAGATTCAATTCACTTTGTATTCCGTTATTTTCTACCACCGCAACGCCTTCATCTTGGCTAATGCCTAGTGCATGTTTGATTGCTGTATTCATTTGTGGATTGACGATAGCAATTATAAGAAGTGATGCGGCTATCGCTAGCGTGGTAATGAGTTGTTTTTTATATCTAATCGTGAATTTCTTTTTTTCCTGTTTGACGGTGTTATTCAAAATAGATTCTCGATTCTGTACTAACTTTGTCATTACTTCGTTTGGAATGTCGAGTTCTTGTTTAAGAATATTCTTCCTTTTTTTACCCATACTCTTCTCCTTCCAATAAATGTTTTAATTTCCCTCTACCTCTGGCTAATCGTGTTTTAACTGTATTTTTGGATAAACTCAGTTGTTCTGAAATTTCATTAATGTTAAAACCAGCGTAATAGTGTAAAATGATCGGGATTTTATATCTTTCAGGTAATTTGTCAAATTCTTCTTCCAGTTGAAATCCTGTGTAGTTATTTTCTATTGTACTCATATAATTTTCTTCAAATTCAACCAATTCTACTCTTTTTTTCAGAATATCCTTGGCGATATTAATCATTATTCTAAAAATCCAAGTATTAAATGCTGATTCGTTTTTTATGTTGCTAATTTTTTGCCAGGCACGAAGTTCTGTTTCTTGTAGGCAGTCAGCGACATCTTCATTATTTAGAAGTAGTTTATACGCAGAGTTGTACAACACAACTTGATAGGCTTCACAAAGCTTGATAAATGCTTGTGCATCACCATTTTTTGCTTTTTTGACCAAACGAATTTGTATCCCTTTTTCCATAGTTTACCCCTTTCCCCTATAGCTATTAGACTCTAATTTTAGCAAAAAGGTTTCATTAAAAGTTATTTTTAATAAAAAGGTATCTAGGACAAAACTCGTTGAGTTAAGTCCTAGATACCAAAAATCCAAATAGACGGAGAGAAAAAGCAGCTACTGTGCTTCGATTACATCAATTTTTAAGCGCTAAATCACAAAGAGTTGAAAGCTTCGGAAATAAGCTGAACACTCTTTTTTATTATCTTTTTTTCCGTTTCCGTTTATTAGGTTTCACTAAAGCCAGTTTTGGTCTATTTGTCACTCGGACATAAACCACAAACCCACCGATACAAACAATAAACAAAATCACGCCTGGTAAAAAGCCTTCCGGCAGATAAACAAATTCAATTGTATGTTCACCAGCTGTTACAGGAACGCTAACAAATGCTTTTTTAAAGGCTTCAACGGGTACTTTTTTTCCATCAACATAAGCTTTCCAACCTTTATCGTAAGGTATGGTTGTTAAAAGAACTTGATCTTTATCAGCAGTCAGAGTACCAACGGCTTTCCGTCCTTTTACTGCTAGATCAACGCCTTTGTTTTGGATGGATTTAACGGATTGTTCAAATGCTTTTGTATCTAAGCCGACTACTTTAGGCTCCATAAAGCTAACCGCAGTTGTGCCGTAAAAACTCACTGTAAAGGTTACAGTCGTTGGCTTGTCATAATAACCGATATTGTAATATTGACCTGTAATATTGATTTGGGATTTTTGACTTACTCCATTGACTGATAGTGTTGCAGTAGAGCTTTCTAGCTGATTAAAATCGGTCGGAAACAGGCTAAGATAGGCTTGCGTATTCGCTGGTACGTTGACTGTCCAAGTAATATCTTTGGAAACATTGCTTTGTAGTTCCCGATAGGTTACTGAATTTGTATTTTGCTCAATTTTTACGTTTGTTTTATTGGTTATTGTTGGTTGGTAAAACCTGAAGTAATTCTGTTTCTGGTCAGCTAACGCATTGAATAATTCTGTTTGGCTACTTAAATTATCATTCGCTGGTTGTTTCACTTTATAGATATCTTTTTCAGCTAAAAAGCCTAACGGTAAGGTATTACTATTTTCGTATAATGAAAATTTTCCTGCTTTATCTGTAGGGAAATAGCCGAATTTTAATGGATCATTTTCAGAAATATTGTATTTTAAGCCAACTAGAGAATCCATCAACAAAGTATTGTTTGGGTAACGGATATTCAACCCTGTTCCTCTTGAACGGAAACCTAGGTCATTTAAATAAGAAGAAGAATGACGATTGCGGATGGATGAGAATAAGCTGACACCGCTATAGCCATAATTGATACTGTCGTTGGATGAAACAGGATTTAAATTTTCCAAACGATAAAAAGTATCATTTTCCTTTTTCGTTTTATCAACTAGTTTTTTGATCGATGGGTAAGGCTCAGAATAAAGACTGCGTGAAGCATAATTCCAGTCGTCTAATATGCCCTTTAACATCGTACTTGTATTAATAAATGCTTCAGTTGAAACGAGTAATAGTAATAAAATAATCAGATAATGCATCGGTATTTTTTTCAATTGGTAAAAGATGATTCCAGCAAGATAGAGCAGTAAAAATAATACAGTAATAACAAAGGCTGAAATCGGAATATAATCGTAACTTGTCGTCCCTTTTGTCCCTTCAGCTAAAGCAAAAATAGCAATCAGCATGATTGTAGAACCTGCTAACAAGCCTAAATCATCTAATTTAAATTTTTCAAATCCATATCCTGCTAACAGAACCACTAAGAAAGAAAATAAGAAACTATAGCGGAACAAGAACATGTTCGGCGCATGCATGCCGTGCCAAAACAGATTGAGTGGGGTGATATAAAAACTAGCAATTAAAATCAGAAATAGGCTGCCGAATAAGAACTTATTTTTCCGTGGTATTTCTCTTGTGACAAAGTAAAAGACACAGAAAATCAAAGGAAGTAGACCGACATAGATAAACGGTATTGAACCATATTTGGTTGTATCGTAGACACCGACCATATTTTTCATCACGATATCCCAAAAAGCGGTTGCTTCTGTTTTAAACTGAGTGACTTCAGATAAGGTTTCACCATTTGCTCGTAAATCAAGCACTGCCGGCAAGACCAAAATCATTGAAGCACCTCCAGCTAAAAGAGAAGTGATGCCATAAGGAATGATCCGCTTTTTATAGAGTTTCCAATTGGTCAGCATTCGAGCGATAAAGTAGAGGAATGAGAATATCCCGATCATAAAGCCCATATAAAAATTAGAGATAAATAATAGCAAATAGCTGACAAATAACAAAACTGGTTTTCGTTCATCCATCAATCGATGAATACCGAGAATAACTAAAGGTAGGTAAGTAAAGGCATCTAGCCACATAATAATTTCTGAATGTGCGGTGGCAAAAGACATCAAAGCGTAAGGCACGCTAAGCATTACATGCCCCCACTTAGGTATTTTATAGGTATGTTTTGCAAATACCCAAAACGCTAAACCAGCGGAACCGATTTTCAATAAAGTAATGAAGTACAGTGCATCAGGAATATTCTGATTGTTAAAAAACAAAACGAGGGGTGTAAATAAGCCACCTAGATAATACGAAATCAGAGAAAGGTAGTTTAACCCAAGAGAAGCATTCCAAGTATAAAAAATACTTTGTTTACCATGCAAAACATTATTAAAACTTGCATGGAAATTGGAAAATTGTGAAAAAGAATCACTTGCCATCACACTACGGCTGCTTCCTGGATAAATACCCAAGCTTAAATAAATAATGACCATTATTAAAAAAGGAATGAAAAAACTAGCGGTCATATAAGGCCAGTTTTCTTTCATGAATGTATGTATTTTTTTCTTCATAATCAACCTCACAACGTATAAAATAGAATATATATAGTTTAGCATATCCATCGAAAAATTGATTGTAAGAAAGAAAAAAATTAAAGAAAATCGAAGAGTTGGCTAAATAAAACCGCTGACTGGTTTATTTTGTTGATAATTTATGTAATATTATAAAAATAAGCGTATAATAAACGATAGAATAGAATCATTATAGAAAGTAAGGGATAGTTATGTGCACAGGGATTCACTTGAAATCAGTAGAAGAAAATCATTATTTGGGTAGGACACAGGAATACAATATCGATTTTGATTACGTTGGCGTGCAAATTCCTGCAAAACTGATGATTTCTGAAGGGATCGAAAAATGGCAGACAGCTTATTCAGTATTGGGTATGGGGATTAAAGAAAATTCGCAAACTGCCGCTCAAAGTGTAGTTGATGGCGTGAACGAATGGGGCTTAGGGGGAATTACTCAATATTTTGCGGAATTTAACCAATACTCAACTGTTGAAGAAATCAAGTATGTAGGGAAATTTCCATTACTAGCGGAGCAATTTGTTTTTTGGATATTAGCCAATTGCAAAGATACAAAAGAAGTGGAAGAAAAAATTTTAGAGGTAGCCATCGCTGATCTATCCTCAACGGGAAAAGCGCCAGGCTTGCCACAGCATTTTATGTTTACAGATGCAAGTGGGCGGACAATTGTTGTCGAACCGTCGCAAAAATTAGGTTTTGATGTTTATGAAAATCCGATTGGTGTCATGACGAACAGTCCCAAGTTTGACTGGCATGTGACGAATTTAGAAAATTATACAGGCTTATCTGCTCTCAATGAAAAAGACGCAATGTTTAATGAGCGTCAAGTTCTTTCAGCTGGGAAAGGTTCAGGCTTACATGGGATTCCAGGCGACTATACGCCTGCTTCACGTTTTGTCAGAGCTGCGTATTTGTTGAAACTGAGTGATCCTGTTGGGGATAAAGCCATTATCAACAAAGCGTTTCACATTTTATCCACATCGGATATTGTTAAAGGTGTGATCAAATTGGATGAGCCAGAAGGTCAAGACCTACAATATACACAATATACGTCGATTTATGATTTAAGCAAAAAACAGATGTATGTGAAAATGTATGATAATTTTACGATTCAAACAATCAGTTTTGATGAGTCCGTTAGAAATGATGAGCAAATCACAAGTTATGACTTAGTAAAAACACCGCAATATAAGACATTGAATTAGAGTATGAAAAAATAGTAGGAGATAGATTCATCCATTGACGAGTCTATCCCCTACTATTTTTAAAGCCAATGTTTGATTTTATCATACCCGTGCCCAACATCGGTTAAAGCATGAGTGTCAGATCCATAAACAAGGGGAATCTCTAAGTCAGTTGCTTTTTCAGTTATCCACACCTGTGGATAAGTCTGTTGATAACCCTGTTTATAAAATCCTGCCGTGTTTAAATCTAAGCTGTATTTTTCCTGCTGTACCCGTGTTAAAAGGGTGTGGACAAGTTCTTTATTTTCGGAAGAATAGTCCGTAGATTCATCGAAGAAACGTTCGAATTTTTGACACAAAGAAATATGGCCTAAACGTGTAGGCTTAAAAGCGCCAAGATCTGCTTCTAAAGAGGCTAAAACCTTTAGATAGTAGCTTTTTTGAGCATTTTCAAAGCTACCTAAATAGTCCACAACACCAGTTTTATACTCCTCAAAAGAATAGTCAATACCGCGTAAACCACCGTCTCCTTCGAGAAAGTGTACCGATAAAATCCCATCATCTGTTTGAGGGCCATATTCGGCTAAAAAATCTTTCGTCCAACCCTCGAATTCTGAAAAATAATCCAATTCAAACCCAATGTGTATAATAATGTCCGAGGCATATTTTTTCCGCAAATACCCCATCCTTTTGAAATAGTTATCCACATCATTTAAAGCCATCGAAGCAGTTGTCCACACCACAGAATCTCCTGCTACATATTTCGCTATGCCGGTAGGTAAAGGAGCATGTTCTGTAATGCTGTATTCTTTAAAACCTAAACGAATGGCCTGTTGGATTAGAAGTTCAGTGTCCTCGACTTTTCCATGTGGACAAAATTCTGTGTGAGTATGACCGTCACGTTTCATAAGAAAACCTCCTTTATTGTTTATACGTTTTGTGTTTACTTATACCCAGTGTAGCAAAAGGATTTTAAATTGTATATCTGCAATTAAATATAAGTTTATCCAATTTTAATTTATTTTTATTAATAGATAAACAGGATCTTAGTATAAATAATTGTATTATTTGTAAAAACTACAATTCTTATTGATTTATTAAATATAATCTTTTAAACTAGTAGATGGGAAACTGATAAGGCATTAAAAGTAGGTAGGCTCTTCATATTCCAGTGTCTGTTGTCTGTTGCACTGGTTTGATATACGGAGGTGACTGCCTATGGTACAGATAAGCATTTTGTATCAATACAGCGAAATCCTTTTTAATTTTATTTTAGAGGGAAACTTTTTGCAGGAATAACAACTGGTATAGGTTCACTTTTAGCACAACTTCCTTTATGGCAAGTGTTTATCTTTACAATTTGGCCGTATTTAATTGCGGTTATTGTGTATTTTATCTTATGGGTCTTAGAAGAAAAGACTCATAAGAATAAGCGAGAATACAACAAAGAATTGTTAGGCATGAAGCAAGCACACGAGTTAGCAATGCTGAAAGCAAAAAAAAATACTCACATTAAGTGAGTATAGCTGAATCGATGATTTGCAAAGTCTGGAAAACGCGCAAATCATTTCAGTATAGAGTTTTGTACTGGGGAAATGAGGAGTCAGGCTACGTTTTTCTGCGTAGGAGCTTATCCTTTTCCTGAGACGTGATGTAGGAGTCACGTCTTTTTTAGTCTCAAAATATGAAAATAAATCTACTAACACATATTTTACAGTTTAAGCATACACATATTTGCTGAAAAATTCAAGTGTTTGAGGTTTTTTTACTGAAAACAGCGATTTTTTGTAGAAATTATGCAAGTTAGATACCTAAACACATTATTTTTTCTGCAACCTTGTTTTACTATTTCCGATACTGTCCATCACCATAGACAATATACTTTGTCGAAGTCAACTCAGCTAAGCCCATTGGTCCGCGCGCATGTAATTTTTGTGTGCTGATTCCGATTTCTGCACCAAAACCAAAAACAAATCCATCGGTAAATCGTGTAGAAGCATTAGCATAAACGGCTGCCGCATCAACTTGTTTTAAAAATTGTTGCGTAGCAAAATAATTATCACTAATAATACTTTCTGAATGTTTAGTATTGTAGCGATTGATATGGTGAATAGCTTCTTCTAACGAATCCACGACTTTTACGGCCAAAATGAAATCATTAAATTCAGTTTCCCAGTCTGTCTCTGTTGCTGGGATAGAACGCTCAAAAATGGCTAGTGCTCGTTCGTCAGCACGTAATTCCACCTTATATTCATTCAATGCTTTTTCAATAACAGGTAAGAAATCTGCTGCTACCTCTTGATGGATCAATAAGGTTTCTGCTGCATTACAAACAGAAGGACGTTGGCATTTTGCATTGACGATAATATTTGTTGCCATCTCTAATTGAGCGTCCTTATCGATATAGACATGACAATTACCAGTTCCTGTTTCAATGACAGGGACAGTTGCGGTTGTTAAAACAGTTTTGATTAAATTAGCTCCTCCACGAGGAATTAACACGTCTAGATAATCGTTTAATTTCATTAATTGTTGAGCTATTTCTCTAGAAGTATCGTCAACAAATTGAATCGCAAAAGGAGAAGCGTCTTTTTGTTTTAGCGCTTGTTGTAAAACTGTCACAAGGATTTGATTTGAGTGAAACGCTTCTTTGCCTCCTCGTAAAATAACCGCATTCCCGGTTTTGAAGCAAAGACTGGCTGCATCTGTCGTTACATTTGGGCGAGATTCATAAATGATCCCAATTACCCCTAAAGGAACACGTTGTTTACCAATCATCAGGCCATCTTCGTTTTTCCACATGTTATCCACTTCGCCGATTGGGTCAGGTAATGTGGCTACTTGTCGGATGCCTTCAGCCATCTCTTTGATCCGCTCATCGGTTAAGCGTAAGCGATCCATCATAGCTTCTGTAATGCCATTTTCTTTTGCTTGGGCTAAGTCTTTTTGATTTTCGGTTAAGATTGTTTTCGTGTTTTTTTCTAATTCAAAAGCCATATGCAGCAATAAATCGTTTTTGGTTTTAGTATCCATTAATCCCAGTTGATAGGCAGTTTCTTTTGCTTGTTTGCCTAAACGTATTAAATCAGTCATACAATGTGCCTCCTTCTTTTATTAAATAAATAATGTGCCGACCCTATCCCCAGCTAAAATATCAAAGATAATCTTTGGTTGTTTTCCATTTGCTAAAACCATGGCACTGTTATGTTCTAATACACGTTCAGCGGCTTTGAGTTTGCTATACATACCACCAGTTCCAAATCGGCTACCTTTGCCGCCTGCTAATTGTAATAGTTCATCATTGATTTCGTTGATTTCAGAGAATAGTGTGGCCTCTTTATTGGTATTTGGGTTATCAGAGAAGAAGCCATCGATATCTGATAGCATAATCAACGCTTCTGCTTGAATCAATTGTGTAACGATAGCTGACAGTTGATCGTTATCGCCAAATTTTGTTAAATGATCCAATTCATCAATAGCAACAGTGTCATTTTCGTTAACGACCGGAATGATACCCATTTTTAGGAGTTGTTCTATCGTGTTGGTTACGTTTTTACGACTTTCAGGGTACTCGATGACATCTCTAGTCAGTAGTAGTTGAGCGATTTGTTGGCTATACGTTAAAAATCGTTGATTATAAATATTCATCAATTCTGCTTGACCAACAGCCGCGACTGCTTGTTGCTCTGGGATGGTTGGCGGGCGTTTGTCCATCGCTAATTTATTTAAACCGACACCAATCGCGCCTGATGAGACTAAAATAATCTCTTTTCCTTGATTGCGTAGGTCAGCTAAAGTAAAGGCCAATTGGTCGATGGCGCTTAAATTGATATTTCCATTAGGGTAAATCAATGTACTTGTGCCAACTTTAATTACGATCCGTTTTGCATCTTTTAATTGTTTTCGCATGGTTATCCTCACTTATTAGCGGCGTATATAGAAGTGTATCGCTAGGTAAAACAAGCAGACATTCTTCTAGATGGCCATTTTCGTTTATTTGCAAGAAAGCTTGGACAAAAAATTCTGCTTTTGTCCAAGCTTAGATTTTTTATTCTTCTATTTTACAATGTTATACGTCATTTGTCTCTAAATCATGAATAAATAATCCACTTAACAATTTAGGTTCAAACCAAGTTGATTTTGGCGGCATGATTTTTCCAGCATCAGCGACGCGTAATAAATCATCCATGGTTGTTGGATAAACAGCAAAAGCGACAGTCCATTGTCCGCTATCTACTAAGTGTTCTAGCTCCTTCATTCCTCGAATGCCGCCGACAAAGTCGATCCGTTTATCTGTACGAACATCTTGAATGTCAAAAATATCAGCAAATACGTGATGTTGAAGTAAAGAGACATCTAAACCATCAACTGGGTCATTGGATAAAATGGATTCTTTAGCGGTCAAAGCAAACCATTGTCCGTCCAAGTACATACCGAAAGTTTTCGGTTGTGTTGGCTTGCCGTCTTCTACTTTTGAGAGAGTGAAGTTTTGTTCTAATTGCTCAAAAAAATCGTCTCCGATTGGTACATTTAACACACGATTATAGTCCAAAATTTCTAATTCTTCTTTAGGAAAAATCACGGATAAAAAGTAGTTGAATTCGGCTGAGTCAAAGGTTTCAGCTTGTTCTGCTTTTTTCTTTTGTCCTACTTTGACTGCTGATTCTGTTCGATGATGACCGTCTGCAATGTATAAGGCTGGCACGTCTTTTGCAAAAGTAGTGATGAATTGTTCAATGGTCTCATCTTGATCAATCAGCCATACTCGATGTGTGACTTCATGAAAACTAGTAAAATCATATACTGGATCATGGGTGTGTTTCCATTGATCCATTAAGGATTGAATTTGTTGATTTCGACGGTATGTTAGAAAAATCGGGCTAGTATTCGCATCGCATGTTTCGATATGACGGATACGGTCAATTTCTTTTTCTGGACGGGTAAATTCGTGTTTTTTGATTTTTCCTTCACTATAATCGGCAATAGATGTACAGGCCACAAGTCCAGTTTGGGCACGTCCGTTCATGATTAATTCGTAGAGATATAGATGGGGTTGTTCATCTTGAATCAACCATTGTTTTTGTAAAAATTCATGTAAATTACTAGCAGCTTTCTCATAGACTTGATCGTCATAAGGCGAAAGGGTTTCAGGTAAATCGATTTCTGCTTTATCGATGTGCAAGTAAGAATGCGGGTTATTTTCACCTAGTTCACGTGCTTCAGCAGAATTTAAGACATCGTAAGGCAAAGTTGCAACATTTTTGCTAACTTCTGCTGCTGGTCGAATACTTTTAAATGGATGGATCGTAACCATTAATAACTGACCCCCTCAGTATTTTTGATGGTCCGCACGCGGATAATATTTTCAGCTGCTTGAATTTTCTCGGCTGCTGCATTGATTTTTGCTTCATCGGTTTCAGCAATATCGACAATCGTATAGGCATAATCTTCACGGCTGCGGTTGATCATTGTATCGATATTGATCTCTAAATTAGCGATGCCAGTCGAAATTTGTCCTAACATATTGGGCACATTTCTATGAATAATCGTGAAACGGAAGGGCGAATTAAAGGCCATTTCAACTGTTGGGAAATTAACCGAGCGTTTGATATTTCCTGTTTCTAAGAATTTTTTCAGGGTGCGTGCGGCCATTTTTGCACAATTGATTTCGGCTTCTTCTGTTGAGGCGCCTAAGTGAGGAAGAACTAAGATTTTTTCATTGTGTAAAAGACGTTCATCAGCAAAATCAGTCACAAAATTACTGATCTCTCCTTCAGCAATCGCTTCAATTACAGCTTCGGTTTCGACCAATTCACCACGGGCAAAATTAAGTAAAACAGCGTTCTTTTTCATTTGTTTTAGTTGATCTTTACCAATCAAGTGATGAGTATTTTCAGATAGAGGAACATGAATAGTCACAAAATCACAGGTTTTTAGCACTTCTTCCATACTTTGCGCTCGCTTTACACGTCGTGAAATACTCCAAGCTGTATCAACAGAGACAAATGGATCAAATCCTGTGACTTCCATTCCTAAGCGATAGGCATCATTAGCAACCATTGCACCGATTGCACCAAGACCAATCACTCCAAGTTTTTTTCCTTCTAATTCAGTGCCGGCAAATTGTTTTTTCTGCGCTTCCGCTTGTTCTTCTGTATCAGCGCCAGTTAATGTTTGAACCCAATTTGCGCCTGTTAAAATGGGACGAACAGATAATAGTAAACATGCAATCACTAGTTCTTTGACAGCATTTGCATTGGCACCTGGAGTGTTAAAGACAACGATGCCGTCTTCAGTACATTGTTTCACTGGAACGTTATTCGTTCCAGCTCCAGCACGAGCAATCCCTAAGACAGAAGCTGGAAAGTCATGGTCATGGAGTTTTTCACTGCGCAAGATGATGCCGGCAGGCGTTTTTGTTTGGTTGATTGTAAAATTTTCTTCGTTAAAACGGGCTAAACCAGCAGGAGCGATGGCGTTGAATGTTTGAATATCATACATCTATTTTGTTCCTCCATTTTCCACTTCAAATTTTTTCATTAAATCCACTAAGGCGTCAACGCCGGCTTTTGGAAAGGCATTGTATAGGCTTGCACGCATGCCGCCAACAGAACGGTGTCCTTTTAAGTTTTCAAACCCTGCTGCTAAGGCTTCTTGATTAAATTTCTTATCCAGCTCATCATTTCCAGTAACAAAAGGAATATTATTGATTGAACGGTCTTTAGGATTTACGGGTGAAGAAAAGAGTGCAGATGCATCAATTTCATCGTATAAAATCGCTGCTTTTTCTTTATTTTGTTTTTCCATTTGAGTAACGCCGCCTTGTTCTTTAATCCATTCAAACACAAGTTTTGCCATATAGATACTGTAGGTTGGCGGTGTATTGTACATGGATCCATTTTTTGCGTGGATCTCATAATCCAACATCGCGCTCAAAACATCTGCCTGACCAATCAAATCATCGCGAACGATCACGACTGTCAGTCCAGCAGGGCCAATATTTTTTTGCGCACCTGCATAAATCAAGCCAAAATCAGCTACATTATAGTCGATTGATAAAATATTAGAAGACATGTCAGCAACGATTGGTACATCGCCTGTGTCTGGCAAGTCATAAATCGTGGTACCCTCAATCGTATTATTAGTTGTAATGTGGACATAAGCTGCATCTTGCGGGATATCTTCTTTGCGGATTTCGGGAATGTAAGTGAAATTATTGTCTTCACTTGAGGCAATCACTTGAACATCCACATTAGCGATTTTTTTCGCTTCACTGATGGCTTTTTTCGCCCATGAGCCAGTGTTGACGTACAAGGCTTTTTTATTTTGAGCTAGATTCAATGGAACCATGGTAAATTGCATACTAGCGCCACCTTGTAAAAAGAGCACTTTATAATTATCAGGAATATTCATCAATTCTCTGAGTAGGGTTTCTGCATTTTCAATAATTGTTTCAAAAAGGGAGGAACGATGACTCAACTCCATCACGGACATACCGCTGTTCTCGTAATTCACCAATTCGGATTGTGCTTTTTCCAATACACTTTTAGGTAAAACGGCGGGACCAGCTGAAAAATTGTAAACAGTTTTCATACATCTATCTCTCCTTTGATATGCTTTTTCATTCACTAGTGTACAGTAAATGTGAAAATCATTATAACAGAAAGCTTAGATTAAAAAAAGATTAAAAGTAAGTTTCGCAATTATTTTCACAGTATTTTTCAAGCTTCATTGAAAAATAAGAAAAAAAAACTAAAGAAGTGGGGTACCGATTTTTTTATCTTGACGCCACTGAGGCGCTTCTCCGTTTTCACTCCAATATTCTTCCAAGTTCGCTATCTTTTCTTCAATAAACGTGAAGTAGGAAATTGTATAAAATGATACGGAATAATCATTTAAATGGACAGTGGTCACAGATATAAAGTGATTGTTATCAATCTTATCAACTTTTTTGACAGAAGCCACCCAACTTCCTGGATAGTCACAATTTGCGATGAGATATTCAGCTTTAGTAAATCGTTCATTTGTATTGGGCCAAATTATTTCAGCATCTTCGTTGAAAAAGTCTGCAAGCTTTTCTTTATTTTGAGCCGCCACCTCATGCCAAAATAAGGAAATATATTTTGAGTAATCCATAACTAACCTTCTTTTCTATTTTTTAATAAAATGATTTTATCAAACATGTTCATAAATCGGTAAACATGTTCATATATGGCTGAAAGCGCTTCTTATCGCCGCTGTTTTCCACTATAATACGTCATGAAGAAACATCGGCCGAATCGTTCTTCTACTGTAGATTTTGAAGTGTATAACTCATTAATAATTCAAATTGGATCAAAACAGTACCAAAAAATAATTGAGGATAAAAATCTTGATGGGAGCTTGGAGAGTAAGTATTTGTACTAATAGAAAGCGTAGAAAGTTTGCTAATCGCAGAATGATTACTACCGACAAAGCAAATACTTTCCAACTCATTGATTTGAGCGATTTCTGCTAGTTCAAACATCCTACCAGTATTACCCGAATTACTGATGAAAATCAGTAATACGTCATCCTTGTGACTTTCTCTTAAAAATTCCAGATGACTATTAGAAGTAGCTCTAAATCCGTAAAGATTCAGGTATTCAGAAAAGTAATTCGCTAAATTTTGCGAAAATCCAGATCCTAATATCATGATGTTTTTATCTTGATATTTTTTCAAAAGTGTCAAAAAATTATCGCCGTTAGCTTTAATTACATCATGTTTTTCTAAACGTTCTTGGTTGAGATTGAATTCGCTAATGTAAAAAACAAGTTCACTATAGCCTGTGAAATTCATTTTTTTTGCCATATTGATGATTGTAGCCGTTGAAACATAGCTTTGCTTGGCGATTTCGCGAATACCTAAACTTTTTAATTCCTGGCGATGATCATTCATATACCGCAAAATTTGAATTTCCGTTTTATTCAATTGGTATTTTTCAGCAAGACTATCGATATTCATATGAATCACCCTTAAAATTATTTTAGTTAGGAGTATTATAACATGACAAAACAAGAATATATTAATGATCCCTGGGCAAGAGTTAAAACTAGAAATAACTTGAATGGTGATGAGGTTGTCTCCGCATTGCAAAAATCAATTCGCCGTGGAAATGAGCGTGCAGCTTGCGATTTTGCTTACGAAATGTATATCACGTCTCCGCAATTTGAGGAAAAATTATGGCGTAGATTGCTGGCAATTTCAGTAGAAGACATTGGCATGGGGAATGACCAAGCTGCTATCATGGTCAACAACTTAAATCAAATGCGCAAAGAATTCCAATACAATGAGTCAGATCGAGCAATGTTCTTTTTCCATGCGATTCGTTATTTATGTCAATCTGAAAAAGATCGTTCCTCTGATCTATTAAAAAACATTGTGATTAAAAGCTTTGCGATGGGGCATGTGCCAGAAATCCCTGATATTGCTTTAGATAAACATACTACTCGAGGCAAGGAAATGGGGCGCGACTCAAAACATTTCTTGAATGAAGCCAGTGTGGTGATTCCCCAAGCAAACGTGACAAATAACTATAAAGAAGAATATGAAAAAATCATTGAACAGTACGATCCAAACGATGTTGTTGAATCAACGTTTGAATTTAATTCTTGGCAAGTATAAGGAGGCACTTTTGATGACTAAATCGGTGAGTGAAGAAGGATCTATTGTTAATCGATTGAATGCTGCTTTAAGCCCATTTGCCAATAAAATTGGTAATCAGCGGCACCTGAAAGCTGTTTCTACAGGAATGATGTTTGGTTTGCCGTTTATTGTGATTGGCTCATTTTTCTTAATTTTTGCTAATCCTCCAATCAACGTTGAGCAATATGATCCAAGTCGCGCAGGAATGTTTATGAAGTTTTTAGCAGCGTGGAAAGAGTTTGCTGTTGCCAATTATGATGCTATTACAGCACCTTATAATTTGACGATGGGAATCATTGGTTTAATCAGTGTTTTTGGGATTGCGTATTCATTGTCAAATGAGTATAAATTAAATGCGGCTATGAATGGCATGGTTAGTATGGTAACGTACTTATTGGTTTGTACCCCTGTTACAGAAGGGAAAATTACGTTAACCTATTTAGGGACAAATGGTCTATTTGTGGCAATTATTTTAGGATTGTTGGTTGTTGAAGTCAGTCGCTTTTTTGAAGTGAAAAATATTAAGATTTCATTGCCAGAAACAGTACCGCCAATGGTTGTAACATTTATTAACACGTTAATTCCTTTACTGACAAATATTGTTCTTTTCTATGGATTGAATTTACTTTTTTTAGGGCTGATGAATCAATCGTTTCCTGATACAATTATGTCTGTGCTGACACCTGCTGTGAATATTGCGGGGAGTTTGGGCGGTTTATTATTGATCGTCACATTAGGGAATGTTCTTTGGTTGTTTGGGATTAATGGGTCTTCGATCATTTTTCCGATTGTTTTTACGTTAGGCGTAGCACAGACTGGATTAAATGCAGAACAAGTAGCAAATGGAGAAGCAATGACTCATTTGATGAACTTGCAGATGTTTCGGATTTCAGTTTTAGGTGGTGCTGGAAATACATTAGGATTAGTGATTTTAATGGTGTTTAGCAAAGTACCGCAATATCGAACAATTGGGAAATTGTCGTTTATTCCAGGTATTTGTTCGATTAACGAACCTGTAATATTTGGTTTGCCGATTGTCTTTAATCCGATTTTGGGTATTCCCTTTTTGATTATGCCGGTTATTTCTCTACTTTTAACCTATTTTGCACAAAAAATTGGATTGATTTCTTTAGGATTTATCATTGATCCGTCCTTTACGCCATTTTTTGCTCAAGCTTATTTGGCTACAATGGATTGGAGGAATATTGCTTTTTATATTCTTTTAGTGGTTTTAAGCATTGTTGTCTATTATCCGTTCTTTAAAGTATTTGAAAAAAATCAAACGAAATTGGTGGATGAAGTACTTTAGAGGGAACAAAAGGTTATTTTTTAACTAAATATCATAAAAAGAAACGTCTATTGCGTAGTTTATGTTATAGGCGTTTTTTTTATTGGTGATTAATTTCACTTTTTCCTCTAACGTGGTAGACTACCAACATAACAAGCTATTTTAAAGGAGAGTAACCAATGTCTAAGTTAAAAGAATTTGCGCGGAATTTTCTGCAAGTTACGCCATTTATTTTATCAAATACAGTTATTTTTATTCCTTATTTTTTATTTTTAAATTTAAGTGATGGGACAACGGTGGAGAAAGTTTTACCCTTTGTGCTTTTTTATACGTTTCGGATGACGGGAATTTTTTTGTTAAAGAGTTTTAAGTTAGCCTTGTCGAGCTTTAATGTGTTGATTATTTCTATTTTATTAGGCGGAATGGGCTGTTTATTTGGGATAATGGGTCAATTTTATTTTCCAGCCTATCTTTTTTCGGCTGTTTTACTAGGACTTAGTGCATCGTGGCTTCCTGCGGCAAATACAACAGTCAATTATCATGAAAAACGCCAAGGATATTCTGCTATCACTGGAAAATATCTATTTATTTTGTTGATTTTAGGTGGCGTCATTGCTTCTTTGATGATGACTAAAGAGTGGCGGCTACCTTTTGTTTTAGGCGAATATGTGTTGTTGTATGCGGCAGCGTATCATACGGTGACTCATTATCCTGACTATGAGATTGATTTTAATGAAGTTGATCGCAAAGTTATTTCGGTGAAAGAGTTCTTTTTGTTTTTAGCATTTTTTATTTTGCTATTGTTTATCCGTTCTGCACGTTTATTGTTTGACTCTCAATTGTTGGATATTGGGATTATTGGGTTTTCCGCATTATTTGTGATAGTTGCTTGGTTTTTAAATCGTCAAATGAAAAGCTGGAAACTTTCTTTGTGGTTGAATCTGCTCACATTTGCTAATGGAATGTGTATGAATTTTTTACTGCTTTTTGGCACATTTTATGTTGCGCTACGTTTAGGAACAGAGCGCCTGACTATTAATCTGTATGTACCTTATCTATTAGGAATGATTTGTTCGGCTTTGTTTATGAAATTATTGTATCGTTTTTTTCCGAAAGTGGATGATCGAATCCTTCATATCGGCGGGTTTATTGTATCATTGATTTTCCTATTATTCCGCCCTCTTTTTCCAGTAGGAATCTTTCTTTTAAGTTGTTGTATCAGTGCAACGGGGAATTTTTTAAACAGAACGTACTATTTAGAGTCTTCTTTACCGCAAGATCAGCGGATTATTACCAAATATAGTACGCAAACAAAAGGCAGTGTTACTCACCAGTTCTTATTGATGAGTATCCTATGGTTATTAGCCAAACAGGCACAATTACCTGTTAAAACTGTATTGCAGATCACCGCTCATAAAACAGCCAATTTAGGTGCGATTCAGTTAGTGGAAGAGGTTCATTTAATCAGTGTGTTAGGGTTGATTACTTTCTTTTTCGTTATTTTTTATAAAGTAGTAAAAGAACAACAAAAATAATTGAGACACAAACCAAATAAAATGATGTGAAAACACTAAAAAAGCACAATAGAATCTTAAAGATATTATAAAACTAAACTAGGAATGAACAGAGTATGTTAAAATAGAAATAGTTTACAAGTAGAGGAGATTTTTGATGAAACAACGAGGATTTGAAGTCATTTCTGATTATTTAGACCAAGGAATTACCATTCCACAACGTGCGACAAAAGGAGCTGCGGGGTATGATTTTGAAGCTGCTGAAACGGTCGTAGTGCCGAGTATTTGGCAGTTACAAGCCAATGGAGTTCAACCAAAACCAGTGTTAGTCAAAACAGGGATCAAAGCGTATATGGCTGATGGTGAGTATTTAGAATTAGTGAGCCGTTCATCGAATCCGTTGAAACGTTTTTTAATGTTAGCCAATGGTGTCGGTGTGATTGATAGTGATTATTATAATAACGAAGGCAATGAAGGACATATCATGTTCCAGTTTTTGAATTTTGGTTACGAAGACATGGTGATTGAAAAAGGTGAACGCATCGGACAAGGTATTTTTAAACCTTTTCTTTTAGCTGATGTTGATAGTGTGGAAAGTGAAAGAACAGGCGGATTTGGCTCTTCTGGTAAAAAATAGGTAGAATCGACGATAAAACAGCTTTTTGAAAGGCTGTTTTTAGTCTAAGATACTTAAAATATGATAAAATAAAAGTAATACATTGAAACGAGGGGATGGACCCATGGCTAAAAAAGCCAAAGTTCAATTTGAATGTCAAACTTGCGGGTATATTTCCCCAAAATATTTAGGTCGCTGCCCAAATTGTGGTCAATGGAACACGATGACAGAAGAAGTCATCCAAGATACCTCTGATCGTCGTGTTAGAGTCAGCTTGACTGGTAAAAAGACACAGCCGCAGCGTTTAGCTGAAGTCATTCCTAAAAAAGAACCTAGAGTACAAACGAAGCTAGTAGAATTGAATCGTGTTTTAGGTGGGGGTGTGGTACCAGGTTCGTTAGTATTGATTGGTGGCGACCCTGGAATTGGTAAATCAACCTTACTTTTACAAGTTTCTCAGCAACTTGCTGAGATTGGTGGAAAGGTTCTTTATGTTTCAGGAGAAGAAAGCGCAGAACAAATCAAAATGCGTGCAGAGCGACTAAGTTCTATTGATACGGAATTTTATTTATATGCTGAAACGGATATGAATGAGATTTCCAGAGCGATCGAAAAATTAGAGCCTGATTATGTGATTATTGATTCCATCCAAACGATGACACAACCTGATGTTACTAGTGTTGCCGGTAGCGTTAGTCAAGTTCGTGAGACAACCGCAGAGCTATTAAAGATTGCTAAAACAAATGGCATTGCGATTTTTATCGTTGGTCATGTGACAAAAGAAGGATCTATCGCAGGACCTAGGATGTTAGAGCATATGGTGGACACGGTGTTGTATTTTGAAGGAGATAAACATCATACATTCAGAATATTAAGAGCAGTAAAAAACCGTTTTGGCTCGACGAATGAGATTGGGATTTTTGAAATGCGTGAACATGGATTGGAAGAAGTAGCAAATCCGTCTCAAGTATTTTTGGAAGAGCGTTTGGCAGATGCTACGGGTTCTGCAATTGTGGTTGCAATGGAAGGAACACGTCCGATTTTAGTTGAGGTGCAAGCATTGGTCACACCGACAATGTTTGGTAATGCAAAACGAACAACAACAGGGTTGGATTTTAATCGGGTATCCCTGATTATGGCCGTGTTAGAAAAACGTGCGGGTTTATTATTACAAAATCAAGATGCGTATTTGAAAGCAGCTGGTGGAGTGAAGATTAATGAACCAGCTATTGATTTAGCAGTAGCCGTAAGCATTGCTTCTAGTTATAAAGAAAAGGGCACAAAGCCGACAGAATGTTTTATTGGCGAAATTGGTTTGACTGGTGAAATCCGTCGTGTGAACAGTATCGAACAACGGGTGAGAGAAGCGCAAAAATTAGGTTTTACTAAGATTTATTTGCCTAAGAATAATTTAGGCGGTTGGACACCACCAGAAGGAATCGAGATTGTGGGCGTTGCAACGATTGGAGAAACATTAAGAAAAGTATTCAAATAAGCTGAAAGTAAGAGATCGGCATATATGCATGTGATCGGTCTCGACTTTCATGTTTTAATAGTAAGTAAGATTATATTGGAGGTTGAATCTATGCAAAAACGTGTCATCACATTTCTGATGATCGTTGTTGGCGCAAGTTTAGGTATATCTTTGTTACCGATGGCTTGGGAAATGGCGAAACAAGCAGATAATACATGGCTGAATAATAACTTTACTAACAGTTTGATTGGTGCACTTATTTTCTTTATTTTATCTTTAGGGTTAGCAAAGTATATTGTTTCAGGTGTGAAAAAAATAGAAGCAGCATTAAACGAAATGAGTTTGACGTATCTATTATTTGGTAGTGTGGGAGCGATCCTGGGTTTAGTTATCGGAGTGATTATCTCCATTCCTATGTATAATTTGAATATTCCCTTTGTAAACAGCGTATTGCCGATTTTAGTGATGATTATTTTCGGTTATCTTGGGTTTCGGATGGGGACAACTCGAATTGATGAATGGCGTAAAATTTTTACCCCTAAACAAAAAAAGATTTCTACAGAAACTGAAGGTGAAGTCTTAGAACGTAAAGTAGAGGATCACTTTCATAAATATAAAATTCTAGATACAAGTGTGATTATTGATGGTAGAATCTACGATATTGCCAAGTCGGGTTTTTTAGAAGGTGTTATTTTAATCCCCAATTTTGTGTTATATGAATTGCAATATATTGCTGATTCAGGGGACAGTTTAAAGCGTGTACGTGGGCGTCGAGGTTTGGATATTTTAAATGCCTTACAAAAAGAAGACGGTATTTCTGTCGAGATGTATGATGGTGATTTTGAGGACATTTCTGAAGTAGACAGCAAGTTGATTAAACTAGCGAAATTATTAGATGGCGTTGTGGTGACGAATGACTACAATTTGAATAAAGTCTCAGAATTTCAAAATGTCCCTGTTTTAAATATCAATGCTTTAGCGAATGCAGTGAAACCGGTCGTGATTCCAGGAGAAACCATGAATGTAATGGTAGTCAAAGCTGGAACAGAGCGTCAACAAGGTGTAGCTTATCTGGACGATGGCACAATGGTCGTTGTTGAAGACGGTCAGCATTATATGAATGAACATATTCAAGTGGTGGTTACTAGTGCGCTGCAAACGGCAGCAGGACGAATGATTTTTGCTAAACCTGCTCACTCTGGGCGCGGTATTGATGACAGCAAAGAAGATAGTAAAGCTCATGAGAAAAGCTAAACAGAGAAATACAGCACTGGATTATGAAGTTGTTTTGCTAGCAGCAGGACAAGGAAAACGAATGGGGGCAGCGCGCAATAAAATATTGCTGAACTTGATTGGTAAGCCGGTAATTGCCTATTCGTTAAGTACCTTTTTAAATGATCCAGCGTGCAAGCATATTGTTTTAGTCACCCAAGAAGATGAGCGAGAATTATTGAACACCATGGTCAAAAAAGAAACAAAAAGAAAAGACACGCCTGTAACGATTGTATCCGGTGGAAGTGAGCGCCAATATAGTGTTTATAATGGATTGAACGCAATGTATGACTCAAAAAATATTGTGATGATCCATGACGGTGCAAGACCGTTTGTAACATTAGCTCAATTAAAGTTGCTACATCGTAAAGTACAAGAAACAAGAGCTGCAATTTTAGGCGTTCCTGTCAAAGATACCATCAAAAGAGTGGTTGACGGAATTGTAGAAGAAACCGTTCCACGTGAAACATTATGGCAGATTCAAACGCCACAAGCCTTTTATGGAGAAGATTTGCTAGCGGTACATGAGTATGCACGGCAAGAAGATTATTTAGGGACTGACGATGCGTCACTGATTGAAAAATATAGTCAATTGCCCATATCAATGGTGTTAGGAAGTTATGAAAATATCAAACTGACCACACCAGAAGATATGTTGATCGGTGAAGCAATCGTGAAACGAAAAAGAAGTTAGGTGAAAAATATGATACGAATCGGACAAGGTTTTGATGTTCATCAATTAGTAGAAGGTCGCCCATTGATTATTGGAGGAGTGGAACTTCCTTTTGAAAAAGGGTTATTAGGACATTCAGATGCAGATGTTTTATTACACGCAATTACGGATGCAATTTTAGGAGCTGCTGGATTAGGCGATATTGGGCACTTATTTCCTGACACAGATCCAGCGTTCAAGGATGCTAATTCGATTAAATTACTCTATGAAGCAACTCAAAAAGTTTTGGCTACTGGCTTTACTATTGGCAATATTGATTGTACAATTCTAGCAGAACAACCAAAAATGAAACCTTATTTAGAGCAAATGAAAGAAAATATCGCCCAAGCTTGTCAAATTGAGACAAATCAAATCAATTTAAAAGCAACAACGATGGAAAAAATGGGGTTTATTGGTCAAGAAGAAGGAATGGGAGCGATCGCGGTCGCTTTACTTGATAAATAGAAAGAGGAATGCACAATGACAAAAGTACGTGTACGTTACGCACCAAGTCCAACTGGACATTTACACATTGGAAATGCCAGAACGGCTTTATTTAACTACTTATTCGCCCGTCACAATGATGGCGAATTTATTATCAGGATTGAAGATACAGATCAAAAAAGAAATATCGAAGATGGCGAAAAAAGCCAATTAGAAAATTTAGCTTGGTTAGGGATGGATTGGGATGAATCCCCTGAAAAACCAGGTGAATACGGTCCTTATCGTCAATCAGAGCGTGGCGAAATCTATCAACCATTAATTGATCAATTGTTGGTAAGTAATCGTGCGTATAAATGTTATTGTACGGAAGAAGAATTGGAAGCAGAAAGAGAAGCACAACGTGCCCGTGGCGAAATGCCCCATTACTCTGGGAAATGTGCAGCATTGACTCCTTCTGAACAAGCAGCAAAAGAAGCTCAAGGTCTGGAACCTGTTATTCGTTTCCGCGTACCGAGAAATACGTCGTATACATTTGATGATATTGTCAAAGGCGAAATCGTTTTTGAATCGGATAATATCGGCGGCGATTTTGTCATTCAAAAACGTGATGGTATGCCAACTTATAATTTTGCGGTAGCAGTTGATGATCATATGATGAAAATTACTCATGTATTACGTGGAGATGATCATATTGCGAATACACCAAAACAATTGATGGTGTATGAAGCATTTGGCTGGAAAGCACCTGAATTTGGACATATGACGTTGATTATCAATTCTGAAACAGGTAAAAAATTAAGTAAACGTGACGAATCAATTTTACAGTTTATTGAACAATATCGTGAACTTGGCTATTTGCCGGAAGCGATGTTTAATTTTACAGCTTTATTGGGTTGGTCACCAGTCGGAGAAGAAGAAATATTCTCACAAGAAGAACTGATTAAAATCTTTGATCCTGAGCGTTTGAGTAAATCACCAGCAGCATTTGATGGAAAAAAACTTGAATGGGTCAATAACCAATATATGAAACAACTTGATTTGGATGTATTAACGGACATGTGTCTTCCATATCTAGTTGCAGATGAACGTGTCGAAGCCACACCGAGTGCAGAAAAACTTGAATGGTTGAAAAAAGTTGTAAGTTTATATCAACCACAAATGAGTTATGCTGCTGAAATCGTTGGTTTATCTGAGTTGTTCTTTAATGAACATCCGGTTTTAGACGATGCAGCTAAAGAAGTTTTAGCGGGTGAAACAGTTCCGACCGTCTTAGTAGCTTTCAAAGCCCAATTAGAAGCAATGGATGTTGTGGATGTTCCAAGCATCAAAGCAGGAATCAAAGCTGTTCAAAAAGAAACAGGTGTTAAAGGCAAAAACTTATTTATGCCAATCCGCGTAGCTGTTTCAGGACAAATGCATGGACCTGAATTAGGCGATACAATCGAATTATTAGGGAAAGAAAAAGCTTTAGAACATTTGAATAACGTATTATAATAAAAAATATATCGAGAAGAAGAAGTAAAAAAGCGCTTGTCTTTAGAGAGACTGTGGGTGGTGAAAACAGTTGGCAATACTTTTTGAAATGCATCTTTGAATAGTTTTAGCGATAGGTAGCTAAAAACGGCCAACAACCGTTATCTGTTTTGAGGCAGGAGAATCCTAATCCTGTGAAAAAAAGTGGAACCACGTGTAAACGTCTTTTGATTGTATTTAATTCGATCAAAAGGCGTTTTTTTGACGAGTCCTTTAATGATAAGATTGAAAGAAACTATAAAAAAGAAAGGACAATAATATGGCTTGGTTAAAAAAAGCAGTGAATGCAGTGAAAAAGAATGATCCAGCAGCCCGTTCAACAGCAGAAGCTTTGTTAACATATCCTGGGCTACATGCATTATTTTGGCATCGCTTTTCTCATTTTTTATATCGCCATCGCTTATTTTTGCTTGCAAAAATTCACGCTCAATTTTGGCGGTTTCTGACAGGAATAGAAATCCATCCAGGCGCTAAAATTGCAGCCGGTGTTTTTATTGATCATGGAATGGGTGTTGTCATTGGTCAAACGGCCGAAATTGAAGAAGATGTTGTGTTGTTTCACGGAGTAACATTAGGTGGAACAGGGAAAGATGTTGGCAAGCGTCATCCCACAGTAAAAAAAGGGGCAATGATTCATGCGCATGCACAAATTCTTGGACCTGTTACCATTGGTGAGCGGGCAAAAATCGGCGCATCGGCAGTCGTTTTAACAGATATTCCAGATGAAGCAACGGCTGTGGGAATCCCAGCGAAAGTTGTGCGAATTAAGGGAGAAAAAATGGAGGTAACACATGATTCAAATTTATAATACATTAACTAGAGAAAAAGAAGAATTTAAACCAATAGAAGCAGGAAAAGTTAGGATGTATGTTTGCGGGCCGACTGTTTATAACTACATTCATATCGGTAATGCTCGTAGTTCTATCGCTTTTGATACGATCAGACGTTATTTTGAGTATCGTGGGTATGAAGTAAACTATGTATCAAATTTTACAGATGTGGACGATAAAATTATACGAGCAGCTAAAGAGTTAGGTATCACAGCCCCTGAAGTTGCTGATCGATTTATCAAAGCATTTGAAGAAGATACTACGGTATTAAACGTAAAAAAAGCGTCACTAAATCCGCGTGTAATGGATCATATGTCGGATATTTTAACATTTATTCAAGCGCTGATTGATAAAGGCTATGCG
Organism: Enterococcus sp. 4G2_DIV0659; assembly: GCF_002140715.2. NCBI lineage: Bacteria > Bacillati > Bacillota > Bacilli > Lactobacillales > Enterococcaceae > Enterococcus > Candidatus Enterococcus mansonii. The sequence goes on from NZ_NGLE02000001.1 coordinate 1,794,978, forward strand.
TATGAATCGCAGGGAGATGTTTATTATCGCACACGTAAATTTGAAGGATATGGCAAACTCAGTCATCAATCTATCGATGAGCTAGAAGTCGGTGCTAGCCAGCGAACAGGTGTAGAACAAGATCTCAAAGAAGACCCATTAGATTTTGCCTTATGGAAGAGTGCCAAAGAAGGGGAAATTTCTTGGGATTCACCGTGGGGATCAGGTCGTCCTGGCTGGCATATTGAGTGCTCTGTCATGGCAACAAAACATTTAGGTGATACAATTGATATTCATGGCGGAGGACAAGATTTAGAGTTTCCTCACCACGAGAATGAAATTGCGCAAAGCGAAGCGAAAACAGGACAAACCTTCGCAAATTACTGGATGCATAACGGGTATGTAACGATTGGCGAAGAGGATGAAAAAATGAGTAAATCTTTGGGAAACTTTGTAACTGTTCATGAATTGGCGAAGCAAATCGATCCTCAAATTTTGCGCTTTTTCATGGCAACTACACAATACCGTCGTCCCATCCGTTATAGTGAAACCACAATGAAAGAAGCTGGCGTAAATTTACAAAAGCTAAAAAATGCGTTTGAGAACCTATCTTTTAGAAAGTCAGATGCATCGTCAGAACTTGAAGAAGACAGCAATAAATTAAAAGAACTGGTGGATTTAGAAACACGTTTCATTAATGAGATGGATGATGATTTCAATGCAGCTAATGGAATTACGGTAGTCTATGAATTGGCTAAATGGCTAAATCAATACAGCGAGCAACAAAATGTTTCAGTGACAGTCACTGAAAAAGCGCTCGAACAATTTACACAATGGTTGAGTATTTTCGGTATTGTTTTTGCAGCCGAAGAATTAGTAGATGAAGACATCGACCAATTAATTGAAGAACGCAATCAAGCACGTAAGAATCGTGATTTTGCTCGTAGCGATGAAATCCGTGATTTATTAAAAGACAAAGGAATAACCTTGGAAGACACAGCGCAAGGAACTAGATGGAGAAGAAGTGAATGAGAGATTATACCCAATTGAATGGTTTGGCATTGGCTTATGTAGGAGATGCGATTTATGAAATCTATATCCGTGACTATTTGGTAGAACAAGGACAAACCAAACCTAACACCCTGCATCGGATGGCTACGCATTACGTTTCAGCGAAAGCACAAGCCTTTTTAATCCAAGGCATGCTGGACGAAGATATGCTGACTGAAAATGAAGAATTAATGTATAAACGCGGTCGTAATGCCAAAAGCCACACATCAGCCAAAAACGCAGATATCACAACCTATCGAATCGCCACTGGTTTTGAATCATTGATGGGGTATCTGCATTTAACAAAACAAACAGAACGTTTGGAAGAATTAATTACATGGTGTATAAAAAAAGTAGGTGAAAAAAATGAGAAATGACAAAAAGCGTCCATTTAAAGGCAATAAACAAAAAAAGACTCCTCCTTTTAAAAAAGAGCCAATTAGAAAAGAACGAGAAGTCTCACAAGAAGCCATCGAAGATAATTTTGTTTTCGGCAATCATGCGACAGTCGAAGCGATTCAACAAGGTCGCGGCAATAAGCTATTTCTTCAAGAAGATAGCAAAGGCGAAAAAGTTGAGCACCTTAAACAATTAGCCAAAGAAAATGCAGTGCCAGTAAAATGGGTACCAAAACAGAAACTAGACACAATGACCGATCATGGTGTGCATCAGGGGATTGTATTGGCGATTACGGCTTACGAATATCTAACGTTAGATGAATTACTCGATCAGACGAAAGAAAAGACAGAGACGCCATTTTTCTTGATTTTGGATAGCTTGGAAGATCCTCATAATTTTGGTTCGATATTAAGAACAGCAGATGCGACTGGTGTCGATGGAATCATCATTCCAAAACATCGTGCGGTAGGAATTACACCCGTTGTCACAAAAGCGTCAACTGGCGCAGTTGAATATGTTCCAGTAGCTCGTGTCACGAATTTAGCGCAAAGTATTGCTACACTAAAAGAAAATAATTTTTGGATTTTTGGAACAGACATGAATGGTACAGATTACCGTAAATGGAATACACAAGGCGCTATTGCTTTGATTATCGGGAATGAAGGTCGTGGGATGAGTCAGGGGCTTCATAAAGAAGTAGATGAAATGTTGACGATTCCGATGAACGGACATGTGCAAAGTTTGAATGCAGGTGTTGCAGCAGGTTTATTGATGTATGAAGCCTACCGTGGACGAAATCCCTTGTAAATGTAAATAAATGGCGAGAAAAAAGCTTTTCCTTTAAACGTAAGCTTTTTTTTCGACCTCTTAGTAAAGTAGGTGACAAGTAAAATGAAAAAACAGTTGCTGATCGTTGATGGATATAACATGATTGGTTCTTGGCCTGAATTAGTTCAATTAAAGAATCAAAATAAACTCGAAGACGCTAGAGAAGTTTTGCTGCAACGTTTATCTAATTATGCAAAATACGAAGATTTAGAAGTAATTGTTGTTTTTGATGCGCAGCTAGTTCCAGGAATTCAGCAAACGTACAAAAAATATCTTTTAACCGTTATCTTTACAAAAGAAGAGGAGACAGCTGATAGTTACATAGAACGCATTGCAGGAGAAAAAAATGATCGTTTGACTCAAGTTACTGTAGCAACAAGTGATTTAGCAGAACAATGGTTGATTTTTTCAAAAGGTGCTTTACGTACATCTGCTAATGAACTGTATAAAAGTGTTCAAAAGTCAGAACGAACAATTGCCATTCATGCAACAGATATCCATTTTCAAGATTTTCGGCGAAATTCTCCTTGGAATTCAACCCAATTGTCAAAATTGTCCGAAAAGTTGGAAGAATTATCCAAAAAGAAAGATTAAAATTGATTTATTGCTCTGTTCTTTTTAAAAAAATGGTACGCTTCTTTTAAGCGCTTTACTCGGGATGTATGGCGTTTGAAAGGAGGATGTTGGTATGAATAAGTATGAGGACATATTGACAGGAGGTACATTGGTATTCGATCGAATGTATAGGAAGTATCACCCAGTCGTTTACAACTTTCGAAAGAAGTACTATCTAAAAGATTTCGATCAAGAAGATTGGTTACAAGAAGGCCGGATAATTTTTCATCGTTCATTAGAAAAATACGAGGATACACATCATGTTTCAATTGGGAAGTTTTTCAAGATGAACTTTGAAAACCATATCCGCAGTTTAGTGAGAAAGCAATGTGCACTTAAACGAACAATTGACACACAATCAGTATCATTAGAGCAGAAGATGGAGAGTCAAGGAGAATTATTTTTTGATTATATTGGGACAGAAGATGCAGATGTACTTGAGCAGATGATCATTCGAGAAAAACTGGAGCAGTTGCCTACAGTACTATCACCGTTTGAACGAGTAACATTTCAAGAATACATCAATGGTAAAGAGATAGAAGAAATTGCTGAAGAGATAGCAAGTCGTGAAGTAACCGTTAGAAGCGCTTATGATCGTGCAAAAAAAAAGATCAAAGCAATCATTTATGATTAAATGAGAAATTGATTATTTTTCACATGAAATAATTATCCATTTATGAATTATAATTAGTTGCAATTCATTTTCTGCTATGGTAAACTTGTAATTTTTATTATTATGTGATACAATGGCATCTGAGGTGAATGCAATGCCAACAACTTTAGCTTCCATTAAAAAAGATTTAGAATGTCGTATCGGCAGCAAAATCACATTAGTTGCTCAGACCGGCAGAAAGCGTCAAACTGAACGTAAAGGTATTTTGACAGAAACATATCCATCTGTCTTTGTTGTAGATTTAGATCCAGACGAAAACTCATTTGAACGAGTTTCTTATAGTTATTCTGATGTGCTGACACGCACAGTTGAGATTGAATTTGTCAGTGAAGCAGTCTAAAAATTACTGATTTAAAAGTAGAGCTAAAGCCGTTTCGCTTTAGCTCTACTTTTTTTATTTTATAACTGAGCACTTGCTGTCGTTTAAGGAATTGCGCGTTTGAAACCATTCGTTTATAACTAACTATAATGGAGAAATAGCTCTATGCTCATCGATATAAGAACTTTATTTATAAGTGACATCAGTGGAGCTGAAGAAGCGTTTGAGTAGTTAAAAAGTACAAATAGTAATAGAGAACTATGAATTCTGTGTAAATGAAAGGATTTATAATTTTTTGTGTTGTATTTGTAAATTATATCAATTTTTCAACAAATCTATACATCTCTAACAACATATGGTAGAATTTAAAAGATTGTGAAGTTGGCTAGGCAGTAGGTTAGATAGGTGAAAAAAATGGAAATCATAGAAAAAGCACCCGCAAAAATCAATTTGGGGTTGGATGCTCTCTATAAACGTAAAGACGGTTATCACGAATTAGAAATGATTATGGCTAGTGTAGATTTAGCAGATCGGCTGACTTTTGAGCCTTTGCTGAAAAATGAAATAATACTCGAGACAGATAGCTCTTATTTACCAGTAGATAGAAGAAACCATGTATATCAAGCAGCAGAATTGCTTAAAAATACATATAATTTGACTCAAGGAGTTAAAATTAACATAGAAAAAAGAATTCCTGTAGCTGCAGGCTTAGCTGGTGGAAGTAGCGATTGTGCAGCAACTTTGCGCGGATTGAATCGTCTTTGGCATTTAGGCTTATCCTCAGAAGAACTGGCAGATTTAGGTAGCCAGATTGGCTCAGATGTTCCTTATTGTATTCATGGAGGAACTGCGTTTGTTACTGGTAGAGGAGAAAAGATTGATTTCTTGCCGCCGATGCCGCAATGCTGGGTAGTTTTGGTTAAACCTAAGATGAGTGTTTCTACTAGTTCTATTTTTGGCAGTTTGTCGTTTAATAGCATCCAACACCCAGACATTCCAGGTTTAAAGCAAGCTGTTGAAGCAAGTGACTTTTATTTGATGACTGAAAAAATCGGGAACGCGTTAGAAAGTGTAACGATTAAGCGTCATCCAGTGATCCAGCAAATCAAAGACCGTATGTTGCAATACGGGGCAGATGCTGCATTGATGAGCGGCAGCGGCCCAACGGTATTTGCTTTATGTGAGAAAAAAACTCGAGCACAGCGAGTTTATAATGGTTTAAAAGGTTTTTGCGATGAAGTTTACATGGTGCGAACACTAAAATAAGTCAGAAAAAAATGAAGAGTGACTGTTTTTGGTCAATTCTTCATTTTTTATTTATTTTCTCTTGACGGAACCTCTTCCTTCTGTTAAATTAATTCTTGCTACCAAATCGTAAATGTTACGATTTGAATAAGATAAATCGAAATGGGGAAATAACGATGAGAAAAAATAACTGGAAGTATAGTGTAGGACTATTTTTGGCAGCCATGATTTTTATATTAGGCGCTTGTAGTCAAACAAAAGAACAAGAAAAATCTGGAAAAAGTGATACAATAAACGTTGTAACTACTTTTTATCCAATGTATGATTTTGCCAAAAATGTTGTAGGTGATGCAGGTGATGTTCAATTATTGATTCCTGCTGGCACAGAACCACATGATTATGAGCCAAGTGCTAAAGACATTGCGAAGATAACAGATGCTGATGTGTTTGTTTATAATAGCCATGAATTAGAAACATGGGTTCAAGATGTTCTGGAAAATGTTGATAAGAAAAATGTTGCTGTTATAGAAGCAGCTGGCTCAATCGATTTAATGGAAGGTGCTGCACATGAGCATGACCATGAAGAAGAAGCTGACCACGACGAGCACGATCATGATCATGAGTTAGATCCTCATGTTTGGTTAGACCCAGTTTTAGCGCAAAAAGAAGTTGAAGCGATACGCGATGCATTGGTGAAGAAATATCCTGAGAAAAAAGAAACCTTTACAAAAAATGCAGCAGCGTATTTAGAAAAATTGAATGAGCTAGATGCACAATACAAAGAAGCCTTCACTAATGCTAAAAATAAAACATTTGTCACTCAACACGCAGCATTTGGTTACTTAGCAAAACAATACGGACTGACTCAAGAATCAATCGCGGGAATTTCACCAGACCAAGAACCATCACCCAGTCGCTTAGCGGAGCTGAAAAAATATATTAAAGAACACAATGTATCAGTGATTTATTTTGAAACTTCTGCTTCATCAAAAGTAGCTGAAACATTAGCACGTGAAACAGGCGTGGAATTAGCGGTACTTAATCCGTTAGAAAGCATCACGAAGCAAGAACAAGAGAAAGGCGAAGATTATATTTCAGTAATGAAAGCAAATCTTGACGCATTGAAAAAAAGTATTAAGTAAAACATAAAAGGCGAGGTAAAAAGTATCGATTTTTACCTCAGCCTTAGGTTGTTTATTCGTCTAATGAAGGAGTAGAGTCATGCATTATTTAGAAGTTAAAAATCTCACATTTTATTATGATGATGAACCTGTTCTAGAAGAGGTTTCCTATTACGTTGATCCAGGTGAATTTGTCATTTTAACAGGGGAAAATGGTGCGGCGAAGTCTACGTTGATTAAAAGCACTCTAGGGTTGTTAAAACCCACAAAAGGTGAAATCACGATCGCTAAAGAAAATACCGCTGGAGAAAAACTTAGTATTGGGTATATTCCTCAACAAGTTGCTTCTTTTAATGCAGGTTTTCCAAGCACGGTAATCGAACTAGTTCGTTCAGGACGTTTTCCACGTAATCGCTGGTTCAAGCCACTAACCAAACGAGACCATCAGCATGTTGAAAAAGCATTAAAAGCAGTAGGAATGTGGGACATGCGCCATAAACGGATCGGAGAACTTTCTGGTGGACAGAAACAGCGTATCAGTTTAGCTCGTATTTTTGCGACAGACCCTGATTTATTTATTTTAGATGAACCAACAACCGGGATGGATGAAACGTCTAGAAATGAGTTTTATCGCTTGTTAAGGCATAATGCTCATGACCATGGCAAAGCGATTTTGATGATCACGCATGACCATGAAGATATTAAATCTTATGCAGATAGACAAATTCGTTTGGTTCGGAAGGAGGATTCACAATGGAGATGCTTTCATATGAGTTCATGAGAAAAGCTTTTTTAGCCGCAACGTTTATTTCAGTGATTGCCCCAATGTTAGGTGTGTTTCTTGTAATTAGAAGACAATCTTTGATGGCGGATACTCTTTCTCATGTATCGCTTGCGGGAGTCGCCTTAGGGTTTTTCTTAAATTGGAATCCAGATATCATGACATTGGTTGTTGTGATTATTGCGGCCGTGATTTTAGAATATTTACGCATGATTTACAGTACATATTCTGAGATTTCGATTGCTATTTTGATGTCAGGAGGCTTAGCCTTGGCGCTAGTCTTGATGAATTTAAGCGGCGGTAATTCTGCTGCAAGTATTCAGTCGTATTTATTTGGCTCAATCGTGACGATTACTTGGCAGCAAGTGGTGATTTTAGCGGTTCTTTTCGTTGTATTGGTGATTTTGTTTGCTTTATTCAAACGTCCGATGTATGTGTTGACTTTTGATGAAGATACAGCGCATGTGGATGGGTTGCCGATTCATTGGATGTCAATGTTGTTCAATGTGATTACAGGTGTGGCGATAGCGGTAATGATCCCGATTGCTGGGGCATTGTTGATTTCAGCGATCATGGTGTTGCCTGCGGCTATCGGTATGCGGATTGGCAAGGGATTTAATACGGTCATTATTATTAGTGTGATTATGGGATTGATTGGCATGCTAACAGGATTGACGGGGTCTTACTATTTAGAAACACCGCCAAGTGCCAGCATTACCTTGATTTTTATCGGTTTATTTATTCTTGTGAGTATCCTTCGTAAACTGATAGTGACCATGCAGCGAAATAGAAAAATTAGCCAAAGATAGCGTGTGTATTTAAAGGAAGATAAGAGTAAAAACGAAAGTTTATACTTTTATCTTCTTTTTTGTGGCATAAATTGCGAACTATTTTGCATTTTTTTCAAAAAATGCTCGAATTTTTTTGCTAAACACCTTATAATAGGGAACGATAGATTGAAAGCGAATGTTACTTGTTTTTATACGCTTGATTCATAAGGAATAATAACTATCAGGTTGGACAAAGAAAAAGGAGTATTTATTATTTACTGGTAGAAAAATAATAAATAACGAACCTATAAAAAAGAAGGCGCACCACGAATGAAAGTTAGTGGAATATGCAGCTAAAAGGAAAGAGGAGAAGAAGTGACAGAGTCGAAAATTCGGAGAAGTGAACGTTTGATTGATATGACCCAGTATTTGTTAGAGCACCCACATACATTGGTTTCTTTGACCCATTTTGCACAGCGTTACAAATCAGCTAAATCATCGATAAGTGAGGATTTAGCAATCATCAAGAAAACATTTAAACAAAGAGGAACAGGTATCCTTGAAACGATTCCAGGAGCGGCAGGCGGTGTGAGATTTATTCCTGAAATTCCATATGAGGAGTCAAAAGAATTAGTATTAGCGTTGTGTGAACGCTTATCAGAGCAAGATCGTTTGCTTCCAGGAGGCTATGTGTATCTTTCAGATTTACTAGGTCAACCGGAGTTATTACGTCAAGTAGGGCGTATTATTGCCTCTAAATATTTAGGCGAGCAAATCGACGCTGTTATGACGGTAGCGACAAAAGGTGTGCCGATTGCTCAAGCTGTTTCGTATTATTTGAATGTTCCGTTTGTGATCGTTCGTCGTGATTCTAAAATCACTGAAGGATCAACCGTAAGTGTGAATTATGTTTCTGGTTCATCTGAACGAATCGAAAAAATGGAATTGTCAAAACGTAGTTTAAAACGAGGTTCAAGAGTGTTAGTCGTGGATGATTTCATGAAAGGCGGCGGCACAGTCAATGGGATGAAGAGTCTGATTGAAGAATTTGAGGCTGAACTTGTTGGGATTACGGTTTTTGCAGAGTCTAAATTTAAAGGTGAGCGCGCAATTGAAGATTATACCTCACTGCTTTATGTGGAAGATGTAGATACACGGACGAAAACAATCAAGGTGGTTCCTGGGAATTATTTTGACGAATAAAAATAAAGCCAGTCATCAGAAATGATGTGCTGGTTTTTTTTTCATTCTATTTTTTGAGGAAGCAAATTATGAACTGTAGTTCTAATTTGTTTAGACTTTAAACAGTAGAAACACAGTGAGTATAAAGCAATGGCAAATTGACTAGCTTCTATATAAAGCCTTTCAAGATGTAGATTAATTTTCTATAATTTGTTGGTTTTTTCATTCATATAGTTTATAATGAAGACGGAAACTGTATAAGTAATAACTGACTGGGCTCTTTTTTAGAAACAAAGAAACTAAGAAAGGGGGAATGTCAATGTATAGTGATGATTATTGGACATTTTCCAGAAAGGAAATGTTCGTGTCTGTTTATGAAGCATTATCGTTAGTCATTGGTGCTGTTGGAATTGCAATCAACAGTGTCACTCTAACAGTGTTGCTCGTAAGAAATCTTGGTAGACAAAAAAAGTAATCATAACTTAACTTTGGCCGGTTAATATGATTACTTTTTATTAATTAATGTTTAACTGTTCAGTCAGCTTACAACCAAACACAGTTTTCATAAAAAAGATCTGTTGACGCAGGTCTTTTTTACTACTTCTACACCTTCATACTACTAATCTTAGTATGATTTGTCAACTGATTTATCAACATTTCAACAGAAATGTAATAAAAATTTTTAAAAAATTGTACGTCTTTTAAAGGTAAAGGGTTGAGAGAATCTATAGGCATAGTATGACCGATGTAATAATATGCTCACAATAAACGTATCTGCTTAACGAAAAAAGTAATTAGGTGTATAGTTAGTATGTAAGAAAATTTATCCAGCTTTTTTCTACACACAATGGTTAAAAAATCTGGATGATTTAAATGAAAGAAGGACAATATGATGGAAAATCAAGAAAAAGTACAAATTTTAAAAGACATCGTTGCAATTAAATCAGTGAATGGTAACGAAAAAGAAGTCGCAGAGTATTTAAGCCAACTATTTAAAAAACATGGCATTGACTCAAGTTTTTTAGAGTATGACACAGATCGTGACAACTTGATTGTAGAAATCGGCAATAAAAATAGTGAAAAAGTTTTAGCTTTTTCAGGTCATATGGATGTTGTCTCAGCGGGGAATGAAGCGGATTGGACATCAGATCCATTTAAACCTGAAATTCGTGATGGAAAAATGTATGGTCGTGGTACGTGTGATATGAAGAGTGGGTTAGCAGCAATGGCTATTGCGATGATCGAGCTAAAAGAAGAAAATGCAGCGTTTAATGGCCGTTTGCGTTTACTAGCCACAGTGGGTGAAGAAGTAGGTGAGCTTGGCGCAGAGCAATTAACCAAAGAAGGCTATGTGGATGATGTGACCTCAATGGTGATTGGTGAACCTTCTGGCTATGCGGGAATCGTTTATGCCCATAAAGGGTCTATTAACTTTAAAGTAAAATCTCAAGGGAAAAATGCTCACAGCTCTATGCCTAAATTAGGTGTAAATGCGATTGATCATTTAAATGATTTTTACACAAGAGCCAACGACATGTTCCGTAGTGAAATCCATACAGACGAAGTTTTAGGTGAGTTTATTTATAACGTAACGATGATTTCTGGCGGCGAACAAATCAACAGTATTCCTAGTGAAGCCAGCCTTCAAGGAAACATTAGAACAATTCCTGGGTATGACAATGATTTAGTTATTCAAAAAATGAACGAACTTATCGATGAGTTGAACCAAAAAGATACCTATCATTTAACTTTAAGTATTGAAGCGAATAAAATTTCTGTGAAAAGTGAAAAAGATTCTGATATCGCTAAAATTGCGCAACAAGTAGCGAAAAAACATGTAAATGTGGATATTCCAATGGTTGGTGTCTCTGGTACGACAGATGCAGCGGAATTTACAAAAGGGAAACAAGCCTTTCCAGTGATTATTTTTGGTCCAGGTAATGAAACACCCCATCAAGTTGATGAATATGTGGATGTGGATAATTATTTGGAAATGGTAGATATTTATAAGGAAATGGCGACGACCTATTTAGCATAATTGAGTCTATAATCTAAAAAACAAACAGTTACTTATCACATAGTAGTAAACAAATGGTTGGCTGTAATGAGCGATAAGTAACTGTTTGAAACGAGCAAGCTCTGCAAAACTTGCTGGTTTTTTGCTTAACCATCAGTACCTGTTTTTCATGTAACAGATACTGATTAAAGCTAGGCTATCAATAATCGATCATTAGTTGCCATTCAATCGGATAAAACGTGAAACTCTTTATTTATCTTTACCGTCCATTTGTATATGCATTGACTTGGCTGCCTTTTTTGATTGAATGGTAAACGTATGGTAGTGATCGATCTTGATAAGCTAGCGGGCAAACGCCAAGAGATAGAAACAAGAATACAATATGCTGTATTCAAAAAAGAACAAGGCGCTTGCTGATTATAAAAAGAGCGAAAAAATACGGTATTAGCTACCAACTAATACCGTGCAAAAGTGCAACAAATAACCACCGACTACTTCCAATGACTCAAACTTGTAAAAAAGCACTAGTATTTCTTACAAAAATTGAGTAAAATGAAAGAGTCGATATGCAAATATTGACTAGGGCAACTTATATTATTAGTTTACGCTGATAATATGAGGCTCTGTACGAGGATGTCCGTCCTTGCACAGAGTGCCTTTTTATTTTGTTTTTCGCTCTAATTATCTAATGTTTAAAACACAAAAAAATGATATTAGTCAGCTACTAATACCATGAAGCGTTCGTTAAATAACCATTCACTAACTTTATTGAGTAGAAAAAGAGTGGAAATCTTTTATTACTTTTAGTAAAATAAGGTTAGTCAATAAGAAATTATTGGCGAGGCAACTTGTATTATTAGTTTACGCTGATAATACAGGGCTCTGTTTTGAAGATGTCCGTCTTCTGACAGGGCGCCTTTTTTTATTTTATGTTGTAAATTTATTTTAACTTAAAGACATTATAAGAGTCAATAGAATCTTGGGAAACAATTCAAATAGTCAAAATTGTCCGGAAAGAGGAACAATTTTGACAAAAGAGGTGGGATTTTTTAATATTTTTCTTGTGTTGTTGGTGGTGGAAGGTGCTTTAAAAGAGTGCCATGAATTGTTGACTAAAATGTTTCGCTTCTATACATTACATTGGAAATTATAAGAAAGACTCTGAATTTGAAAAATAGTAAAAAGAAATATAGATACGTTTAGGTATACTTATTTGTTAGTTTACAGGTTTTGATAAGCTATTCAAGTATTGATTGATAGCCTTTCAGGTACTTTCAGACTATCGTCTTAGAAGTTCGATTAAACTAGATTTAGACAAGAGTTGGTTCTTGTAAATAATATAAAAAGAGGTGATATTTAGTGCGTAAACTTACAAAAAATGAAGCAAGTTCAAAAGCGGCAGGAGCGGTTTGGTATTGTTGGTGGGTAACATCAACATGGTTGCGTTGTGTACGTATCGCTTAATTACTAAAGAAAGTAAGCACTACAAGGGTCTGAGATATAACTATTGAAGTTATATCTCAGACCCTTAAAACCAAACAAACAGCGGGAACAGAAGCAACCCCTTCGTAAATAAGCTGAAATTGCTATGAAACAATAGTAAGGTATGAATGGATATAGATTAGTACCCTACCTTAGTTTTCAAAGCTAAGCACTTTTGGGGGTCACCTCATTTTGTCCCAACCTCTTTATAAAATCAAAAAGAACAGCTATTTTAGGATACAGAAAGGATGCTGAAATAAGATGAAAAGAATAATATACATATTTACAGTTGTTTTTGCAGTTACTTCTTCACTTTCAGCCTGCACGCCGAAAAAAGATCAGGCAGATAATGTAAAGGAAGAAAGTAGTCAAACAAGTAAATTTGAAGTAAATAGTTCTGTGCCATTAGAATCATCCACTTCTAAAGAAAATACAGAAACAAGTAGTAAAAAGACAGCAGATAAAAAACAGACTCAAACAGAAATTGCTGGATCTGAACTGGATGAGTTGAAGCAAAATGGCGAAACAACAATAGGTTTGGTTGTAGATCCCAAAAATCAAGACTATAAACTATTGTTGGATGCTGTAAAAGAAATTTGTGAAGACCGAAGCTTAAGCTATTACATTATTGATGTAACTAATTCTGATAATAAAGCTTGGCTTAATGAAAATGATGTGAAAAAAGATATGAACATCGCTATTATCCATGGAAAAAGGATAACACTGTTTGATTTACAACATAAGAATGAGTATAATCCTGTGCTATTAGGTTCTATCGTAGATGGAATTATGGGTAAAATGAAAGAAACGGAAGGAAATTAAAATGAAAGAAAAAAATAACAAAAAGAAAAAAATGTGGAAAGTGTTGCTTTCTGTTGGTATAATAGTTATGTTGATAGGTGGCGGAGTGACTTTGTATTTATATAATAAAGTCGGTGAGATTCCAAAAGATGGCAAAATCGTTGGTGATCAAGAAATGCAGAAGATGATTGAAGATGCTGAAAAAAATGGAGCTAAAGTGGAAATTGTCGAATGATTATTGAGGAACTAGCATTTGGTGCTATTAGGATAACAAAGATTAAGTTTGTTGTATAAGTTTTCAACTTTTATAATAGTCATTTTGTAGAACAGGAGTAGGTTGTTTGTTGTCATTTTTTTTAATGGGCGTAGATTCATTTTTCAGTATTGCATTGTTTATTTTCCCCATATATTTATTTCTAAATAAGAAAATTAAAAAAGTATGTATTTTAGCTGGAGTATCTTCTTTCGCGTTTTATATTCTGTATGCGAATCTGCTAGTACCGTATTTCTTTTCAAGTGGTGGTATAGCTTTATCAGCGATTAGTTTATATTCAATTATCACGTTGTGTTTTTTGGCTATGTGGTATTTACTTGAAAATAAGCGGGTTGATAATTGGATAGAATCCATTTTAATTGTTCATTGTGAAGTTATAGGCAGTTGGTTATTAGTAAGTAAACTTGTTGTATTTATCCTTCAAAGTTATTCATTATTTATTCATGTAGCAATAATTATTCTAGTTAGCCTTTTTATGCTTGTTTCTATTTTTTTTAACATCAAGATTCTTAATTATTTTGGCAAAAGAAAACAACAAACATTATTAATCTGTCTATTATTTTTCTCTTTAATTGGATTATATATGTATGACATCGTGCTGCCTCATTTGGTGAAGCCAGAAATTATAATTGATGGAAACATAGAGAGCACAACAAAGCTGTCTATGTTAAAATCATCATTGTCGCTGTTCATCTTATTTGTTATTATAGCTGTCGTTATCGGAGGGATTATTCTAAAGGATCGTTTAGCAACAAGAAAGATAAAAGAACAGCAAGAGAGAGAAGTACAACTTGAAAATTATATATGTGCAATGGAATCGATGCAAACAGATATACAAAAAATTCATCATGATTATAAAAACTTAGTCATCGCTATTGGAGGATACCTTCAAAATGAAGATACAGATATATCAGGCCTACGTAAATACTATAAAGATATTTTAAAACTGGAAAAAGATACATCATTAAAAACAGTTCACTTATCTAAACTAAAGAAAATAAAAATTCTTGAGCTAAAAGGATTACTAGTAGCAAAGATTATTCAAGCAACACAGAAATCCATAAACATAAATATGGAAGTTGAAGATGAGATATCAAGTCTCCCAATGGATAATGTTGATTTGACCAGAATTGTAGGAAATTTATTGGATAATGCAATCGAAGCAAGTTTAGAATGTCAAAATCCAGAGATTAGAATAGCTTTTATTGTATTGGACAAATATACATTGATAATTATAGAAAATACAACATGGTTAACAACTTTGACGACTAAAAATTTTTCAGAGTATGGTGTTTCCAGTAAAGGAAAAGATAGAGGAATTGGACTATCTAATGTTTTCGAATTGTTGGAAAACTATCCTTTGATAGAGCTAGATACAACTTTAGAACAGTCTAAATTCAGGCAAACAATTATTTTCCCAAATTGATGAGAACTAGATATTATTTAATAATGAGAACTGAGTAGATACGATAGACTATTGTATTACTAAGTTCTTTTTTTACAGTTTAGTTTTCTGTAGCTACAAATGAATGATACAAATTTTTTAGTGGAGTGAGGTAATATCATTTAGTACTTAATAGTTTATTATCACTGCAAAAACATTTAGGTATACTTGAATGTACGAAAAAATTTTTTTTGATTTTTTAAGGTAGTAGAAAGAACCCAATTGAGTATATGACCACTTTGATTAACAATGTTTGGCTATAATCTATTTGTATATATTGCAGAGAGAGGAAGCAGATAATGATGAAAAAGAAAGTAGCTATAATTTTAGTAGGAATAGTCATAGTGTTAATGCTAATAGTATTTTTTGTAGTAAAAAATAAAAAAAATAAAAACGTAGTACAATGGACAACGTATACAATAAGGAAGCCGGAAGATTTGATTCTTTCTGGAAAAGTTGTTTCAAAAGCAGAACAAAGAGTTCAATATAATTCTTTGTTAGGAGAAATTACAAAAGTGAATGTAGTAAATGGAGCGCAAGTAAAAGCAGGAGATGTCTTACTTACATATTCTAGCCAAAGTAATCAAAACTCTTTGAAAGAAAAACAGGCATTGCAAGCTCAATACACAACGAATATTACAAACTTAGAAAATGATTTATTTCTGGCCAATGAAAAACTAACGAAAGCAAAAAATGAAAATAATGATACCGATAAACAAAACGCTGAAACAGAAATAAATTCGCTGGAAACAAGCTTGACAACATATAGAGATCAACTCACAGATATCAATGCACAAATATCAACTTTAGAAAATACATCTGAAACGGTTGTTACTGCAAATTTCGATGGAAAAGCAAAAGTAGATGAAACAGCTAAAAGTGATAATAGTAAACCTGTGATAGTACTATATAGTAATGATCTTTTAATAGATACTTCGGTTACAGAGTATGATGTCGAAAAACTTAAATCTGACCAAGAAGTAACAGTGGCAAGTACGAACCAATCAAGACAAGTTTCTGGCAAAATCAATTTTGTCGGTACAATCCCAGTATCAGAGGATACTGTAGTCTCTAATTACAAAGTACAAGCTACATTGAATGAACCTATACCATTAGGATATTCTGTTCAAGTGAAAGTACCGCAAAATGAAGTCAATGTTCCAGCGAAGGTAGTACTTGATGATAAAGATCAAAAATATGTTTTTAAATACGTAAAAGGAAAAGCGAGCAAAACAAAAGTTAAAGCAGAGGTAATGGATGGTTATACACGAATTACCGAGGGGTTGCAAATAGGAGACAAGGTTATCGAAAACCCTAAAGGAGTGAAAGACAATATGGATGTGAATGTAAAATGATCCAATTAAATAATGTGGAAAAGTATTATGAAATAGGTGATGAAAAACTATGGGTATTAAGAAAGGTAAATCTAAACATTCAGAAAGGTGAGTTCACAGCAATTATTGGCCCATCAGGCTCTGGCAAATCATCATTAATGAATACAATTAGTTTTTTAGATGGAGATTTTTTAGGAGATTATCTGTTTAATAACGACAATGTCTATCAATACTCTGATAAATATTTATCTAAGATTAGAAATGAAACAGTGGGCTTTATCTTTCAATCATTTAATTTGATTGAAAACAATACCGTTTATGAGAATGTTGAACTTCCTCTCCTTTATGCAGGTTTTTCCCACAAAGAATCTAAAGAAAAGATTATGAATATATTGAGACTTGTGGGCATACCAGATAAAGCAGATAAGTTTCCTAAACAGCTTTCGGGGGGACAACAACAGCGAGTAGCTATCGCACGCGCATTGATAAATAATCCTAGTTTTATTGTAGCTGATGAGCCTACAGGAGCATTGGATACGCATACTTCGGAAGAGATTTTGAATTTATTTAAAAAGCTGAATGAGGAGCAAGGCGTAACGATTCTTATGGTAACCCATGATCCAGAAGCTGCGGCCTATTGTAGTCGGATTATAGAAGTTAGGGATGGGAAAATTTTAGATCAAAAGGTGGGGAGCTAATTTATGAAGTTTTTGATGATTTGGGAAACAGCATTAAAATCTGTAAAAAAGAATGCTCGGCGAAGCTTATTAACGATGTTAGGACTTGTGATTGGAACAGCAGCAGTGATTACTATTGTCAGTGTAGGACGTGGTTACGAAAAATTTCAAACAGAAAAAATGTTACCAAATAGTGACGGAAATACCATCCAAACAACGGTCAGTTTTAACCCAAAGGATGAAAGTGTTGAAAATAGTAATATTCGTTTTTTTAGTCTTAGTGACATTGAAAAAATTAAAAGCATCGCTGGAGTTATTAAAGTAGAATATGAAAAAGAGGACGTAGAAAAAATATTTAGAACGCAAAATGTTACGTTAAAAGAATATTCAAAATCAACAAAAATGAGATTAGCTTCCTCTACTGGGAGAGAAGTTAAATATGGTCGAACTTTAAATAAAAATGATGTAGTCAATCGTAATAAAGTAGTCATTCTATCATCAGTCGTAGCTACTCAAATTGATACAAATAGTGAGTCACTTGTGGGGCAATCTTTAAAAATAGGCATGGAAACATTGGAGATTGTGGGTGTTTATGAAGGGAGTTATTCAGAAAGTAGTGTTATGGAAATTCCAGCGAGCACTTACCGCTATTATTGGAAAGACAGTTCTCCTAAAAATTTAACGATTACTTTATCTAATAAATATTCGAGTACACTTATTGGACAAAAAGCAGTTGAGCTTATGAATAGTGAGGGAGAGGTGAAAAAGCTGGGAGAATATTCAAATGCAAGTAGTGCTGGAATGGTTGATTCTTTAAGCTCTATGTTTCAAAGTTTAACATTATTGATTTCATTTGTAGGTGCAATATCACTATTTATTTCAGGAGTAGGAGTAATGAATATGATCTATACTTCAGTGTCTGAAAGAACAAAAGAAATTGGTGTTAGACGTGCAATGGGTGCAACAGAGAAGGCGATTCAGATACAGTTTTTACTAGAAGGTCTCACGCTAACTTTATTAGGTGGACTATTTGGTTATATTATTGGCCTTTTCCTAGCTAAATTAATTAGTATGCTTATGAGTTTCACGTTTGTTCCGGATATATTTACAGCCATTTTAGCTGTAATTATTTCTGTATTTATAGGTGTGATTTTTAGTTATTTTCCATCAAAATCTGCTACTGAGAAGGATATAGTGCAACTAGTCAAATAATGAAAAAGGGAGAAAAAATGATTAATATTCATATTTGTGACGATAAAGAAATTGAATTAAAACAAATTAAGAAGGCATTGTCGTATGCTAAATCGGTAATAGATTCAGAGATAGAGTTTCACAATGTAACAACTAAGCCTTCAGAAATTTTGGCATATATTCCCACTCCAACGGTTAAGGATGTTTATTTTTTAGATATCGATTTGGAATTACCTAACTTGAACGGGTTGTCTCTAGCCGTTCAAATTAGAGAGAGAAATCCCAGCGCTTTTATTTGTTTTGTTACAACACATGCTGAAATGAGCTATTTGACTTTTAAATATAAGGTAATGGCATTTGATTTTATTTTAAAAGATAGTTATGAGAACATGTTGAATAGTTTTGTTGAGTGCCTCAGAGCTTTAGTGAAACAAGTAGAGTCATTAGAAGAGTCTAGGGAAGAAGTAATCGAATTAGACTCTTACCATGAAAAGAAGAGAATTAAGGTAGATAGTATCATTGCTTTTGAAACTGTAGGAAATCATAAAATAAGAATGTATGGGGATACGCAAGTATTGAATTTGTCAAGAAGTTTAGCAAGTTTGAAAAAAGAGTTACCTGATAATTTCTTGGATTTTCATAGAAGTTATCTAATTAACTCAGACAAAATCGCTAGTTACGATAAAGTAGCAGGAAGAATCACTATGTCTAATGGTTTAGATGTATATGTTCCTACTAGAAAAAAGAAAAGTGTATTTTCGATGTTAGAAAAATGAGTTGGTTTAGGAGGGGAAAATGAAAAGGTACGCGCATGTAATGCAAAATGAATCCAGTGATTGCGGAATAGCCGTTGTACAAACTATATTACAACAATTAGATTTAAAAAGTATGAATCTAGCTGAAAGAATGCAGCAAGTTTTTGATCAAAAAAAATCGCAAAAGTCTATCCAAGGGTTGACACTACAAGATATTCAAGACATTTTTAAACAATATGGAATAATAGCTGATTCGTATGAAGTAGCTGATTTTGAAGAGCTAACTTTCCAGAAATTTCCATCTATTATTATGATAGAGAACGAGGGGATGCCTCATTATTGTGTCATTCATCATATGGATAGTGATAATGTTACTATATCTGACCCATCAAAAGGAAATGTCGAAACAAAAAAAATCATGGATATAAAAAAAAGATTTATGGGTTTTGCAATTTGTATTAGTGACGTGACAGAAGTTGAACAGAAGTTAGCTCATTTTAGTTACCCAGGATTAATTGTTAAAGAAACAATCAAAGATATTCCATTTTTAAAAAGAGGTATTGCTATTTTATTATTAATTATCAGTTTGACTATTCCAATTGTTATTACTTATATTACAGAGTTTATTTTAGGGAACTATTTGGACATGGTTGATCACTTATTTTTAGTGTATATAAGTATATTTTTTATTTGCATGAGTAGTTTATACTTTGTGATGATGAAATTTAATACAAAGTTTAAAATTGAATTAAATAATAAAATTGAAGAAAAAATTTTAACGTTATATTTTAATAACAAATTACGAGATATTGAAGCCAGAAAAAATATGAGCAATCTAACTGCTTATTTTTGGAATATCATTATTGCTGTCAAAGGATTGCTTGAAAAATTTTATCTGTATATTAATCTTCTTTTTACAGCCCTTTTAATCATTATTTTGGCAAAATATAGTTTATTTTTATCAATATTGTTATTAACATGGGTACTGATTTTCAGTATAGTTGTAATGCCTTATGTAGCTAAAGTCAGACGAGGATATAAGTTGTTTATTGCTTCTTCAAATGCATTTTCAGGTAGTTTTGAAGAATCTATTCGTACAACTCTAGATATTAGTGTATTTAATAAGGAAGAAGATGTGAAAGAAAATTTTAAAAAGCGTATGAATGATTACTTTGAGAGTACGTTATATGTTAGCGAACGAGAAATAGAAACGACAGCGTTAATGGAGATTGCTAGAATATTAATGTTGCTAAGTTTCTTTTGCTTGTATTGCTATTTATATATGAGTGGAGAGCTAGAGTTACTTAGTGCATTAGGAAGTGGTATATATGTCTTGTATATTGCAACGAGTGGCTTGAATACAGTATTTTCTAGTTACCTTCAATATATAAAAAGTAAAGATGCAATTGAGTATATTGAAAGCAGAAATGATTTTAAGGAAACTGTAAACAAAGAAATATGTGAAATTGACAGTTCGAGCATCGAACATATGCAAATTGAAGACTTGTCATTTTCTTACGCAGAAAAGATAATCATAGAGAAAAAATCTTTTGAATTTCAGGCAGGTCAAATATACGGCATTGTAGGTTCTAATGGTTCAGGCAAAACAACGCTAATAAAAATAATTAGCGGTATGTTGAAAAATCAAACAGGTACATTTTACATTAATAAAGAATTAGTATATCAAAACTTAAATGAAACCAATATTAATGAGTATATTTCTGTGTATAGTACAGAAATGGATGTTTATCAACAAACCATTGGGAACAATGCTTTGTTCAATCTTTTTGTGAATGAGGAGCAAATGATTTCTAACCAACATGAAACTATTCGTTTTAAAGAGGATATCGGATTAGAGTTAGAAGAAAATTATCTTGTAACTGCTTCAGGTACAAATCTTTCGCAAGGGCAGAAACAGAAATTACTTTTATTAAGAACTTTAAATAGAAAGGCAGATATTTATATATTTGATGAACCTACTGGAAACTTAGATGAAGAATCAGAAAATAAATTTATGGAAATTCTATCAGTTATAGCAAAAGACGAAAATAAAATAATCATTTTAGTAACACACAATGCAAAAGTTATAGAAAACTGTGATTATATATATACATTGGATTAGGAGCTAGAAAATGAATCGAAAACAGTGGCTTATTACAGGGATAGTAATTTTAATGATTTTTTCTGCATTTGCTATGTATAAAAAAATAATATCAGCGGATAAAACATATAGCTTTGAAGAACTATCAGGAAAAGAAGCAATGGATCGAATTAAAAAAAAGGAAAATATGATCTTGCTTTATAGTTCTAAAGATTGCAAAGCTTGTCGCGTGTTTTCTCCTATTTTAGAGAATGTTGCAAAGGATTTTAATGTAAAGATATACTTATTAGATGCAGATAAACAATCAACAGAAAAAATCGCGACAGCTTATAACTTATATGTGACTCCAACAATATTGAGTTTTAAACAAGGCAGTGTGGATAGATACGAAAATGCACGAGGAGAACAAGAAGTGAGGGATATCGTAAAAAAATGGAGTGAGTAGATGAAAAAAAAGAACGGTTAGTTATATATTTAATGTTAATTGGCTTGTGTGCAACGATTTTTTATATCTACTTGTTAAAAAAACAAGTAGAGGTCAAGGTAAATGAGTTAAACATTGAAAAAGAGCAATATCCAGAAATTTATAATGCGTTAAATTCTGTGACTTTTTCATCGTTTGGAAAGAAAATAAAAGACGGTGAAAGTTTAGTTGTTTATATTGGACGACCATCTTGTAGTGACTGTACAACATTCGAACCTGAATTAATAAAAATGATTAATGAAAAAAAATTGAATGATAGGGTGTTATACTTAAACGTTAGCGAGTTGAAAAAAGATAAAGGGCTCTGGGCAAAGTATGTGGAAAATTATGAATTACCCTATACGCCTACATTAGCAGCTTTTAGAGAAGGCAAAGTAGAGAATCAGGTAAGTTGGACCCCGGAAAAAGGTTCAGATCTAAAAGCATTCGAGAATTTTTTAGATGCTCTATAAAGATTTTTAGATGGAATTGGTAGTAGGAAAAATATATTCGGTGGAGATTGCGTTGCGGCTAGACAACCAATAAGTATTAATAATGAACATAGTACCTTTTTTACGTTCAATCTAATAAAACAGAGTAAGATAGAAAAGGGTTTGTCAACTAAAGTGTGTAACTGACAAATCTAAGAACGAAAAAGAACATTAAACCATTCCTAAATAACCTTCGGTTAAAAGGGTATAAGAAAGAAACCTTACCAAAAAAGGAAAATTTGATGTTCTTTTTTGATGCGTTAGTGACTAAGAAATATATAAGCTATAAGTGTTGATGCGCTCAGAAAACTGTTCATTCGCCATTAATTGATTTAAGACCATCGGCCAATTGGGAATAAATCCAGCTGTCCATTTCTTTTCCAATTCTGTTGCTCGTAGATAAAGAAGTTTTAAAAGAGCGGTTTCATTTGGAAATGCGCCTTTTTTAGTTACTTTTCTAAAGCTGGAATGAATACTTTCAACGGCATTTGTTGTGTACATAATTTTACGCACTGCGCTACCATAATCATAAAGTTGTTCCACATGAGAAAAATTCCGTTTCCAAACCTCTACTGCACCAGAGTAGTGAGACCAACGTTTTTGAAAAGCATCAAAAGCACTTTGACAAGCTTTTAATGAAGGAGCACCATAAAACTTTTTCATTTCCCGAGAAAATTCCTTGTAGTCTTTATAAGGAACATACCGAAGCGCATTACGCACTAAATGGACGATACAGCGTTGAACGATCACCTTTGGAAAAATAGATTTTGCGCCATCTTCAAGCCCAGAAACACCATCCATAGACATAAAGAAAATGTCCTGTACACCGCGAGATTTCAATTCATCAAAAATCTGCATCCAGCGGTTTTTACTCTCGGTTTCATTCAACCACAACCCTAAAATATCTTTTTTCCCTTTTAAATCATAGCCAAGAATTGTATACACAGCGTATTCTTTGACTTCATAATTTTCTCTTAACGTCACATACATACAATCCACAAAAACAAAGGCATAACACTTCGCCAAAGGGCGATTTTGCCATTCCTCCAGTTCTGGAAGAACAGAATCGGTGATTGTAGAAATCATTTCGTGAGAAATGGAGAACCCATAAATATCATCAATGGTATGAGCGATATCTCTTTGAGACATGCCTCTGGCATACATGGACAAAACCTTTGATTCGATAGCTGAAACATCCCGTTCACGTTTCTTAATAAGTTCTGGTTCAAACGTGGCTTCTCTGTCTCTAGGTACATCAATAGGGACTTCTCCAAAGCTTGTTTTTACTTTCTTAGAGCCAAATCCATTTCTTCGATTGTTCGTTTCTTTCTCCTGTTTTGAATGAATATCGTAGCCTAAATGATGGGTCATTTCGCCTTGAAGCATTTGTTCAAATAAGGGACCAAAAATATCTTTTAGAGCGTCTTGCATGTCATCGACATTTTCAGGATTGTAGCTTTCTAGAATGGTTTTCGCTAATTCAACAGTTTTAGGATCTCTTTTCTGTCTCGCCATATTCTCGCATCCTTTCATTTTTATTTTATCTGAATTTCCTTTGCATGAAAAGAAAAACTGTATAAGTAGCTTATCTAGAATGAGCTACTTACACAGTTTATTTTACACTCTCGATAGAAATGAAATTTTGTTCTATCTTACTCTGTTTTTATTTTACTTCATAAATTTCACATTTTGGACGAACGTTTCTAACTCTTCTCTACGTTCAATATTGTGATTACATTTCTCACTATCATAACAGATATAGTTTCCGCGCTTCGTATACATACCATCTCCAGATTCCTTCACCTTAGACAGGAACATTGAAACATCTGATGTCTCGTGACAAACGGAACATATACCTTTTTGAGTGGTAGGAGAAATGGTTCCGTGAACGCCGACAAATTGCCCGTCGATAACTGCAACAATAAATTTTTGTTGCTTGCCGCTATCATTCCAGCTGTAAAAAGTATAATCTCGCAAGTCCATTGTTTCCCACTCTGGGATTTTCAATTTCTTGGTCTTTTTAAAGAGCTTTGTCAGTTGTTGTTTTGAAGGCGGATCAAACGGAATAACCGCTTCTTTTAATCCTTCCAAATATTGTTCCAGTCTAGGCTTAGAAGTAGCAGCTTCTAAAAATCCATCTAATAACGGTTGTAACGCATCTTTATCTGTACCAAACTGCTCATTGATTTTCTCAAGAACGATTGCTTCTAGCGTTTTAACTGTATGTTTATCATTTACAGATAAATGAGCTTGTAGCAAAATATTGGCTTGTTTTCGAATAAAATTAAACTGATATGGTTGTATTTTTGTATTCATAATGGATTTCCTCTCTATCATTCAAGTGATAAAGTACTTTGCGTAAAGGCAATCCTTCAACAACCAAAGCACTTTATTATTTCAAACCTGAATGGGCTTTTGAATGAGATACGTGTGTTTGTTTAAGTATCATATTATCACCCCCAAAATAAAAGCGAAACGAGCTCGTTCAACCCTGACAGAAAAATAGGAAAAATTGAATGTGACGTTTTTTGTCACAATCTATTTTTACCTTTTTTCCGAAACCTTCAATCCTTAGAGCTTTAGCTCTTAGGAAGTGTTGAGATCGAAGCGGAGCGAAGTGGTTAGCTCGTGTAGCTAGATAACATATAAGCATATATATTATAACGCAGATGCAAAAAATTTAAAATTGGTATAGCATAAAACCAATTGGTTCAGTTGAAAAACGAGAAAGAGTAAGCTAAACTAAAAGACGGCGCTATTTTAAAATCGAAATGAACAATTGAAAATAAATCAAAACTTAGGAGTGAAGCAATTGGAAAACAGATATGTCATCATCCTCGCAGCTGGTAAGGGAACTCGTATGAAATCAAAACTTTATAAAGTGTTGCATCCTGTCGCAGGAAAACCAATGGTGGAACACATTATGGATCAAGTAGAAAAAACAAATCCAAGTGAAGTTGTAACAATCGTTGGTCACGGTGCTGAAGCGATTAAAAGTCATTTAGGGGAGCGTAGTCAATATGCCTTACAAGAAGAGCAATTAGGAACAGGGCATGCTGTTTTACAGGCTCAAGATCATTTAGCGGATAAACAAGGGACGACACTTGTTATTACAGGAGATACACCGCTTTTAACGGCTGAAACGTTGACAAATCTTTTTGCCTACCACCAAGGAAAAAACGCAAGTGCTACGATTTTAACGGCACATGCAGATGATCCAACAGGATATGGTCGAATTATCCGCGATCATGTTGGGATTGTTGAAAAAATTGTGGAACAAAAAGATGCTTCGGAACAAGAGGCGCGTGTACAAGAAATCAATACAGGAACATTTTGTTTTGATAATGAAGCCCTATTCAAGGCATTATCTAAAATCGATACAAATAACGCACAAGGCGAGTATTATTTAACAGACATTATTGAAATTCTTAAAAAAGAAGGAAAAACAGTCGCTGCTTACCAAATGGCTGACTTTGAAGAAGCGATGGGGATTAATGACCGTGTGGCATTAGCCGAAGCAAATAAAATCATGCATCAGCGTTTGAATAAAATGCATATGATGAACGGTGTATCTTTTGTTGATCCTGACACGACATATATTGATGAAGGTGTTGTGATTGGCTCTGACACAGTTATTGAAGCAGGCGTTCATTTAAAAGGGAAAACAGTGATTGGTGAGGATTGTTTTATTGGTGCTCATTCTGAAATTATTGATAGTGTTATTGAAGATAAGGTAAAAATTACTCAATCAGTCATCAAGGAAAGCATTGTCCGCAAACAGGCTGATATTGGTCCATTTGCTCATATTCGTCCAAATGCGGATATTGGTGCTCGAGTTCACGTTGGGAATTTTGTGGAAGTGAAAAATGCGACGATTGATGAAGAAACAAAAGTTGGTCACTTAACATATGTAGGGGATGCAGATTTAGGTAAGGATATCAATATTGGTTGTGGTGTCGTATTTGTGAATTATGATGGGAAGAATAAATATCGAACAACCGTAGGAGATCATGCCTTTATTGGGTCATCATCAAGCTTGATTGCTCCTGTAAATGTTGCTGCGAATACAGTGATTGCAGCAGGCTCAACCATTACAGATGATGTGGAAGAATTTGATTTAGCGATTGCTCGGGCAAGACAAGAGAATAAAGCAGGCTATGCGAAGAAAATGCCTTATTTTGAAAAATAATTAGACAAGATGAATGCTGAATTTTGGGCATTCATCTTTTTTATTTATTACAAAATACCTAATTTTTCTGTAGATATTGTTTTGTTTTTATGCCATAATTAATTATGAAAATAACATATAGATAATAATTTTGACTTAATTATGATATTAGAATGGCTAAAAATTTTAAATTTATTAATAAAAGGAGTGAGTTTATGGCCTATCATACCTACGAATTTTTAAGAAAACGACGGAATGATCCTAAATGGCGAGATGCTTATATTTCTGCTAGAAATAAAAAGATTATTTCATTCTTATTAGTAGGAAATTTATTTTTCTGGGGTTCCATTATTTGGCGATATATTGAACGCAATGATATAGACGTCATAATGTATATTAATGAGCTTAAGCAATCAATCATGAATCGTATACAGTAATGTCTATTCAGCTAAATAGACAAATTATGGAGTGGAAGTATAAACAAGTTTTCTAATCCTTCGTGAATCTACTAAATAGTTACAAAAGAGAGCTAAGTAAGTGCCTAGCTCTCTTTTAATTTATCCTATTTTTCGTTTTCGATTGTATTCATAGAAGCAATATCCAGACAGACTGATGACCAATAAACCTAAACTACCGTAAGAAACAATTGTTTCACCCGTTTTTGGATAATTCGTTGTTTTTCCGTCAGCTTTTTTCTCAAGTTTTGGTGTGGTTATCTTATCTGGTTTATTTTTATCTTGTTCTTGTGGCGTAGGAGCTGGTTTGTTTAGCTTATTAAATTCAGCTTCTGAGATAGAAACGATTCGTTCGCCTGGGAAGGGTTCTTTGTATTGGGCCAAATCGATCGTTGTATCGGGATTATAAATACGTAGCATTGACGCTTGTTTTAGATGGTCAATTAAGACAGTATCTAACGAAGGTCCTTCTTGTCTTTCGCCACCAAGCATATCGTATCCATCACCACCAGCGGCTAAAAAGTCATTCGTAGCCATGCGGTATGTTTTCTTTTCGTCAATTGGTTCAAATTTTCCAGTCTGGCGGTTTTGAATGTCTACTTGAAGGACACGCTCTCCAACGATTGTTTTGTTGGTACCATTGCCTTCATCTGCTGGTAATAATGAGCCTTTTTTCGTTGAGTCATAATGAACGCGAATGGTACTTGAGACATGAAGGAATCCGCCATTTGCACCCAGTTTGGGTTGTTTGAAATCATCTAAAATGATGTTTCCAGCTTCGTCTTTTTGAGGCATCGAACGAAGAGACATTTCAAACATTTCTTTGACCTTGGCACCAGTAACCTCGATTTGAGCAATCGTATTCCCAAAAGGCATCACTGCAACTACATCACCTAATGTTACTTCTCCGGGTTCGATATTTGCTCGAATACCACCACCGTTTGTTACGGCAAAATCACTTGGCTCTTTAAATCCTTTTTGTCCATAAGCTAGCATAGCATCACCAATTAAGTTCCCTAAATTGGTTTCTCTTGTTCTTACATTGTCACGCTCACCATTGAATTGATAAGGGTTGTTTGGGATAATGACTGTTGAATTTTCTTTTTCAAACTTTGCACGTGCTTCATCCACTAAAGCTTTAACAGTCGGATTTTCCTCTAAATCAGCGAGTGTATTTGCGGGTGTTAATGACGCTGTTTTTTTGCTTAGATCGGTTAAATCAACATCAACCAATCCGACGTTATTCAAGTAGTTTCCAGTTTGCGTGTACATCACGTTGCCAAAGCGTTTGCCACCATTTACGGCTGTATGTGAGTGACCATCAAGAACGGTGATATTTAACTCCGGATACTCTTTACTTAAGCTTTCTGCCAGTGTGTCTCCCCGCCATTCGTGTGGTGTTGTTTCGTCAATGCCAAGATGGCCCGTTATTACGTAGGCATCAATTACTTGACTCGCATCTCCTTGAATGTCGCTGATCGCTTTTTTTGTTTCTGCAATTGGGTCTTTAAAAGTAATGCCCGAAACATTATTTGGATGTGTTTTTGTTGCCGTTTCGGGTGTTGTGACACCGATAATTGCATATTTTTTTCCATTTTTCTCCACAATTGTATAAGGGTCAAAGACCAATTTTCCATCTTTAAAGGTATTGTTGGAAAGAATAGGGAAGTTTAATTCTTCTTTATACTTCATAGCTGTTTCAAAACCAAAGTCAAACTCGTGATTTCCAACCGCCATTGCATCGTATCCGACTTCGTTCATGATTTTAACCATATCCATTCCTTTTGAGAAGTTCGATATTGGCAGTCCTTGGAACGCATCTCCTGCATCAATTAATAAATCTGGTTGAATCAGGTCTTTATAGGTTTTTAAGCGTGCCATACCTAAGACATCTTTGCCATTTCCTTCGAGACGACCGTGAACATCATTCGTATGCATAATTGTAAATGATTGCGGCGCAAAGCCTGCGTTAATCACATCTTGTTTAGTGATCGGTTTAACATTAGGCGTACGTCCATCGGCAGCAGGCTGGGTATGCAAGGTGCCGTTATTGACTAATTCAACCGCTAAATCTCGCCAGTTTTTGTTAAAGTGGTAACCAATCACTTCCCAGTTGTTTTCGATTTCTTCTGCTGGATTAAGTGTTTGTTTCTCCCGGATATATTCTGCAATCAGGCCTCTTAATGTTTCAGGATCGGAG
This sequence comes from Enterococcus sp. 4G2_DIV0659, assembly GCF_002140715.2. NCBI lineage: Bacteria > Bacillati > Bacillota > Bacilli > Lactobacillales > Enterococcaceae > Enterococcus > Candidatus Enterococcus mansonii. Next base: position 1,823,793 of record NZ_NGLE02000001.1, read on the forward strand.
TTATAGATCGTTTCACCAGTAACAATACCTTGTGCCAGTAACCCTTCGTAGCGATAGTTATTCATCGCTATCGTATAGTTTGCAGCAAGGTCAACGGGTTTTCCGTCAATCATCGGGTTGATGATTCGCTGGCCATGAGGTTTAGAGATATCAATTTTATAGGTGATACCAGAAAATACGTCATAATTATAGACGCGAATGTTTTCATTGAAACTGATGGTCAGGTCGTCTGGACTAGGTGAATTGTAGTAATCCGCTTGATTTTCCATGTATTCTAATAGTTTTTCACCAGTAATATTCGCACTGACTAAAGTATTAGGGTACTTGTAGATATCAAAAACGTTTGAATAAGAAATAGGACCTTCGTTTAGCTTGCTCTCTGCTTTGAAAAGAGCGGAAGCTGCTAATTGAGCACCAGTCGCTTTTCTTTGAACATTGTTGATCAGAGAAGTCATTGCTGTTGGACGTAATTGGGCTTCAGGGATTCCTTTTACTTCTTCTGGAGGTAAAAAGTTGCCCGTAGCTGTCCCGATTGTTTGGGAGATAAAAGCTTTTGTTGTATCGTGATAGTCTTGTGTTTCTGCTTTTAAGCCTTCATCGGCAGGAACGGTTTTAGTGTTTACTATAGTGGCATTTCCTTGTTTGACTTGCCACTGATTGTTTGTTTTTTCGATATCAAGATCGATTCGCACCATTTCTGTTCCAGTGTCTTTGGGACCGGCAACAGGTACTAAACCAGTAGGACCTTGTAATTGTTCGGCAAATGAACGATGGTCATGACCTAATATATAAGCATCGATTCCAGCAACATTACTGATAACATTGTCTGCACTAGATGCAAGATCAGAACTTTTTCGTCCTGCATGTATGGAAGCTATGATGACATCTGTCTCGTCTTTTAATTCAGCGACTGCTTTTTCCGCTTCTTCTTTCAATGGATTGAAATATAAACTGTCTACTTTTGGTCCATCCCATAAGGGAATTTGGGGAGTCGTTAGACCAATAATACCGACGGTTAAATCTTTGGTTCCATCACCATCTATGTCGATGTCTTTTTTAATAGTTCCGCCGACAAAACGACTGCTTGAATTTTTTTCATACGTGTTGGCCGATAGTAGGGGGAATTTGGCTTCGCTTTCGAGCTTTTTGATTAAGTCTAAACCAAAGTTAAATTCATGGTTCCCTAAAACCATCGCGTCGTAGTTCATATAATTCATGGCTTTGATCATTGGGTTTGGTTTTTCATTAACCAAAGGTGCTTTGTTGTATAAATCATCTGTTAAAATCGTTCCCTGGTTCATATCACCATTATCGATCAAAATTGTTCCGTGGGGATTTTCTGATCGAACATTGTTTACGATCGAGCTCACTTGAGAAAGTCCAACTGGTGTTTGTTTATCATCTTCATAGGACCAGTTCCATAGCTGACCATGGACATCAGAGGTGCCTAAAATGGTCAATTTTTGTAGAGTGTTTGTTGCTTCAGCCGTTGTTTTTGGAGTGGCTTCTTGTGTATCTTGTGTTGTGCTTGAAACAGTAGAGCTTTCTTTGGTGTCGCTTTCTGTTACTTTGGTTTCACTGCTAAGTGTAGTTTCAATAGCGAGCGTAGTTGTTGCACTAGTACTTGCGAGTAAAGTAGAAACCATTAATACCTGTAAACTAAGTTGAACTTTCTTAAAAACTGACTTTTTCACAAAATTCCTCCTTAAGATAAAAGTGAAGCTAGTCCGAAAAGCGAGATAACGTTAAAAATAGACAAGGATTCCCCCAAAATACCTTCGATTTAACTTTATCAAATAAATGATACGCTTTCATTTTTATAGACCACCTAAATAGTAATATATATCTGTTGTATTGTCACTAGGAAATGCTCTGGAATTTCAAAAGAAATTGACAAAAATAACATATTTTATCGATCTTTGCTTTTTTTCCTGTTACTGATGCTTATTTTTATTAGAAAATTGTATTATTTTGGAGGAATGCCTCAAAATCACTTGATTTATTTCGAAAAAGTGACTACTATTTATAAGGAAACTATTGTTCAGTAAAAGAAAGTGGAGGTCCCCATGTCAAAACATTATTTTGATCCAAGATTGAAGATTTTTTCTCTTAACTCAAATCGTCCGTTAGCGGAAAAAATTGCCGCAGCAGTTGGTGTAGAATTAGGAAAATCTTCTGTCACTCAATTCAGTGATGGTGAAATTCAAGTAAATATCGAAGAAAGTATTCGTGGTTCTCACGTGTACATTATTCAATCAACTAGCAGTCCTGTGAATGATAATTTGATGGAATTGTTGATTATGATTGACGCATTAAAACGTGCTAGTGCGAAAACAATCAATGTCGTGATGCCTTATTATGGCTATGCGCGTCAAGATCGTAAAGCTCGTGCCCGTGAACCAATCACAGCAAAATTGGTTGCCAATATGCTTGAAAAAGCAGGAGCAACTAGAATGTTAACATTGGATTTACATGCCGTTCAAATTCAAGGATTTTTCGATATTCCAGTGGATCACTTGATGGGTGCACCATTGATTGCAGATTATTTCTTAGAACGTGATATTAAAGGTGATGATGTGGTCGTTGTTTCTCCTGACCATGGTGGAGTGACTCGTGCTCGTAAGTTGGCAGAGTACTTAAAATCACCAATCGCAATCATTGACAAACGTCGTCCGAAAGCTAACGTGGCTGAAGTGATGAATATTATTGGACATGTAGAAGGCAAAACATGTGTGTTGATTGATGATATGATCGATACAGCGGGGACGATTTCTTTAGCAGCTAATGCACTGAAAGAAGCTGGTGCGAAAGAAGTTTATGCATCATGTACACACCCAGTCTTGTCAGGACCTGCGTTACAGCGTATTGAAGAATCTGCTATTGAGCGTTTAGTTGTAACAGATTCTATCTATCTTTCAGATGATAGAAAAATCGACAAAATCGATGAAGTTAGTGTGGGTGAACTGATTGGTGATGCAATCAAACGTATCCACGAAAACAAACCAGTTAGTCCATTGTTTGAAACAAAACGCCGTTAATAAAGTGAAAGCGATAAGTATTATTTTCTGTATGTACAAGACAGGAGATGAAGCTTGTCGCTTTTTTTGTTGGACAAAAAGGGTTTAGTAATAGGAATAAATTGATTTTTTTTAAATGTTTAAATAAAAAATACTATTTTCTAAATTATATCCATCGGAAGAAACCGTTTTATCTCTTTTTCATAGAAAATATATGGTGAGGGAAAGTCCAAATAAGAAATAGCAAGTTCAAATTTAGGCGATGGTGGGAAAAAAATAATTAAAGAAACTCGTTTTTGATGCTATGCTAAATTTAGTAAATAAGGGTCATTTTATACATAGAAAAATCAGAGATATTTATTAGAATTGTAGGCAACTTTAGTAAGAGAGGAACATTTATGAAAAGAGAAAGATATGAGCTTGTAGGTTTAGGGATTCAGTTATCTGTGGTGGTATTTGGTTTAGTTTATTATTTTTTTATTTATAGATAAAAGATACAAAAATAGAAAGAGGGAAGATGCGTGCTGTTTAAAATCAAAAGAAAACTTGGTGGTGTCTATGTACCAAAAAATAAATGGTTAACGAAGTTGGAAGGGATCAAAGATATCGAAGCGCCAAAATTTATCGTTTTACCAATGAATATGCATATTGGGAAACCAGCTAAAATTGTTGTTTCAGTTGGTCAAAAGGTAAAGATTGGTACATTGATTGGCGAAAAGGACGGTTTGATTTCAGCTAATATACATAGCTCGATTTCTGGAACAGTTGAAAAAATTGAGCAACGAGTAATCAGCAATCGTGAAGTGCCTGTTGTTGTGATTAAAAATGATTTTGAAGATACATATGAATTATTTCAACCTATTGGAGAAAATTTAGTAGAAATCATCAAAAGTAACGGAATTGTTGGGATGGGCGGAGCAGGATTTCCGACAGATGTAAAGTTTCTGTTGAAAGAGCATCAAGCAATTGATACATTGATTATTAATGCAGTGGAATGTGAACCATTTGTCACGGCGGATAGAAGAATTATTTTAGAATCTATGAATGAATTTATAAATGGGATCAAACTGCTACAAGAGACACTTTCAATCAAACAATGTGTGATTGCGATCGAAAGTTCATCTGAAGAAGCTGTACATAAGTTAAAAGAAAAAATAGATAACCACCGCATCAAATTGGCGATTTTGCCTAATTATTATCCTCAAGGTGCGGAGAAAATTGTCATCAAAGCTGTGTTAGGTAAAGAGTTACCACTGGGCAAATTGCCAATCGACTTAAATACAGCAATTATGAATGTGTCAACCTTGTTTGCAGCAGCTCAAGCGTTGAAAGAAAACAGACCTTTGATCGATCGTATTGTGACGGTTTCTGGGACACCCATCAAACATCCTCAAAATATCCGAGTGAAGATTGGGACACCGATCGAGCATGTGATTGAAGCGTGCGGCGGTTTTGTAGAAAGTCCAATGAAACTGATCAACGGTGGTCCTATGATGGGGAAACTTATTCAAAATTTAGATGAGCCAGTGACGAAAACAACTTCGTTAATTCTTGCGTTAACAAAAGAAGAAGCGAATGTTCCAGAAGAAGAAAATTGCATTCGTTGTTCAGAATGTGTCAATGCTTGTCCGGTTAATTTACAGCCAATATCGATTAGTAATGCGTATCGTTCTGGAAATATTGAAGAAACCAAACGTTTAGGTGTGCTAAACTGTATCGATTGTGGGGCATGTTCTTATATTTGTCCATCTAAAATCGATATCTTGGGTGATATCCGAGCAGCGAAACAGAAAGTATTGGAGAGTCAATGATGATAAATAAAGAGTATATAAGTGCAGGGTCATTTATGGGCCCCCATAGTAGAGAAAAATGGACGTCACAGTGGATTATGCAGCAAGTAATGATTGCATTGATGTTTCCAACGATTGCGGCCACTTACTTTTTTGGCTGGTGGTCATTAGTCATGGTTGCGGTAAGTATTAGTGCTTGTGTGGGGCTTGAATTTGCCTTTCAAAAGATCGTTAGAAAAAGAGTGACGATAACAGATTATAGTGCGGTGATCACAGGTTGGTTGCTCGCGTTGACGTTACCTGTGACAGCGCCATTATGGACGTTGCTGATTGGGGATTTTATTGCCATTATTGTCGTGAAACAGTTGACCGGCGGAATCGGTAGAAATTGGTTAAATCCAGCAGTAGCAGCGCGTGTGTTGTTAAAATTGTTTTTCTCACCGTGGATTACAAATTGGGTGACACCTCAACCAGATGTTGTGGCAACAGCGACACCATTGGCTGATTTGGGGAATTTTGCTAGAGAGGTTTCTCCAACAACACCAGATTTGTTTGATTTATTTATGGGGTTTGGTTTAGGCGGTCCAATTGGAGAGACGTGTAAATTTGCGTTACTTTTATCAGCGATTTATTTGGTTGCTCGAAAAATCATTAATCCGTTGGTGCCTGTTCTGACATTAGGCTCGTTTTATAGCGCAATTTTGTTATATAGCGGGTTTGACTTTTCATTTGCTAATGCCCATTTGTTGAGTGGCGCATTGATTTTTGCGGCGGTCTTTATGGTGACGGATTATACGACTTCACCGTTGACGGATAAAGGGAAGTATATTTTTGCGATCGGCTGTGGTGTGTTGGCAGTGGTCTTGAGAATTAGTTTGGACTTGCCTGGTGGAATTGGTGTGGCGATTTTGGTGATGAACTTGCTGACGCCGTTGATTAATAGATATACAGTATCGAGGATTTATGGGGAATGATAGAAATAGAGACCTGAGCAAAACAATTTTAGTTTTGTTCGGGTCTCTTAAATTATACTTTAGCTTTTTCTTTTGTTTTTAATTCATCGAATTGTTTTTCTAATATGGCAGTCTTTGCTAAAAAATCTTTATAGAAGATGTTGAAAATTTGAGAGTTCACATGAAATTCTTTGATTATTTGCTTCTTGTTCAATGGAATTGCTTTGTTACTGAAAAAATTCTTTAGTATCATTAGTGATTGAGTCCATGATTCGAGCTGATCAAATGTATCTTTTATTAGATACATATCTTGGTATGAGATTGATTTTACAGGTTGATTGTTTTTGGTTTTAATTATGGAACTTTGCTTTGTTGAGTTCATTTTTATTTTCCCCCTTTTAGATATAGACATAAAAAACACCCTTTTTAAATATGCCTTAAACCAATTATACCCTTTTTTAAAATCAATATCAATGAATTTTGATTTTTAAAACTCGTATTTATTAAGTTTTGTGTTGTAAAATTGTGTATGAAGGGAGAGAGGGATATGAACGAAACTGAATTAAGGAGTTTTATCTCTAAAAAGCTAAACTATTTCCGTTTGAAAAAGAAGGTAAGCGCTAGAGAAATGAGTTTAGCTATTGGACAGAGTGATAATTATATAAATTCTATTGAGAACAAACGTGTGACACCCTCAATCCAGATGCTGTATACTATTTGTGAATATTTAGATGTTCCAGTAGATGAGTTTCTTAGTGAGACAAAGACCAAAGATTATTATTTGAAAGAGATAAATAAAAGGCTCGTGGAGCTTGATGGTGAGCAATTAGCAAGTATTTTGGCGATGCTGAAGTCGTTATAATTTTGGTAGTAGTCCCTTTTTAAATGAAAACAAGCATGACTTTGATAATTGTTATCAAAGTCATGCTTGTTTTCATTTTGGGTAGAGACATTCTCTACCCTATTTCTAAAAATAATATGAATTCTTATTAAGTAATTAACATATTTTTTTATTTTGGATGTGTTGCTTTTTGTGGTGTTCTATTAAAGAATTTAATTCTTTGGATCTATTAAAGATTTCTAATTCTTCAGTTCCATACAAAATTTTGGCTGTTAGTAAGTTATCTTTTTTATCAAATACATAAAAATAATTAACTTCTTCATTATCTTCTAGAGACGTCATTCTACAAATTATATTTTGCTCTTCTTTATAATAATTAATTTCACTATAGTTATTTAACTTAATGTTTTCTAAAAGGTTATACGGCGTAAGGATTGTTGAATTAGTTAATTCATAAATCCTTTCAATTTGATTATACATATCATTCATTCCCTTCAAAAAATCCCTTGAGGTAATCAGCTTGTTGTTCTAATAGTTCGCCAGCACGTTCATAATCGTCATTAGACCATTCTTCTCTTTTATAACCAATTGCATTTTTTAAGAACGAATTAAAATAAGTTGCTAACATACCACCGTTATCAGTAATTTTACTTGGTATCCATTGATATTTACCGTTGAATATAGGTAAAGTTTTTAATTCTTTTCCACTTATATCAACACCAGCAATTAGCAATAGTTCAGGCACAATAACTTGCCTAATATTAGTATCAGTTGTTTTCTTTCTTCTTTTAAGAATTACATCAGGTCGTTTTAATTCATTTGAGCTAGAATCTTGTCTGTTCAGTATATCAGATGCTTCATTTTTTGTAATGTTGAGAAGCTTAGAAAGATCTAGAATTTTTTTCTGTCTTTTTTGTCGTTCTTTTTGAGCTTGGATAATATAGTCCGTTTCCATATAGATAGAATGGCTCATGTTTCCTTGCCCAAGTTCTTTTACCTGACCAAAGTCAATTTCAATAATTCCACCAGTTGGGGGATTTATGCCAGGCTCAGAATCAGGAATATCTCTGTCCGTTAATACATCAATGAAATTACTTTCTTGTAGTTGAGATTTATAGTACTCCCATAATTCATCTAGAAAAAGTAGCTCATGAGCTACGACACTACCAATGTTATCTTCTGATTTTCTCACTTCATTTTGAGGTATTGCTCTTAGTATTCTACCTATAAATTGTTCGTAAGGCAAGGGGTTTTTAAAAGCTCTAAATATTGCTGCAACAGAAAGATATTTGTGATCATATCCCTCGCCCATCATAGAAACATTGACAATGACCTCTACACGATGATTTTCAATATCAGAAAAAGCTTTTTCTTTTTCCTCAGGTTTTAATTCATTGTGTATTGCAATAGCTTTATAACCTTCAGAGACATAAAGTTCAGCTATTCTTTTTGCTTCTTTAATGTTAGAAGCAGCAGCAATGATTTTATGTGGAACATCCGTATTTGCCCTTTTTCTTTGTAGTATTTCTATACTTTTTTTGACTACACTAATTTTACATTCATCTGAAAAAGCAACAGAACGAGCTATCCAATCTTCGTTTTTTAATTCCATATCCAAAATTTGTTGATAAGTATATTGCTTACTATAATTATCATCCAGAGTAAAATAAAGTTGTTCAGGTATATAGTTAAATTTTTCCAGAGATTTAACATAGCCATTACTCATAGCCTGACTAAGTTTGTATTTGTAAACAAGTTCTCCAACTAATTGTTTTTGATCAGTTCTATATGCTGTAGCAGTTAGTTTAACAACCTTAGCTTCTGAGAAGTGACTTAAGTTTTCTAACCAAGTAGTAGCTTCAGAATGATGTGCTTCGTCAATAATAATCATATCAAAAAAATTAGACTCATATTGATTTAAGAGTGCCATCTCATTTCTGCTTTGTAGTTTTTGTATATTTGCAATAACAATATTCGCTTGTTCCATATGTTCTTTTCTAGTGTTTTTACCTTCATATTTAACAACCGTAGGCAAGTTTTTAGGATTATTAATAATACCCATATCAGTCCAAAAATTACTTGAATTTCCACTATCTAAACTATTCTCAATGGTATTTAAAATAGTTAATTGAGGAGCAATAATTAAAACTCTTCCATTAGAAATGTTGTAAGGAAGTAACGAAATTAGTCCAGTTTTACCACTGCCAGTTGGTAAAATGACAATTGCATGTTTATTTGTTTTATTTTTTATTTTGAAATGTTCATATACTTCAGCATAGGCTAAAATTTGTGGTTCTCTAAGTTTTTCATTTTGTACAATGTTTGTAGGTGTGTTAATGAAATAATTATTCTCCAAATTTTCCACTCTCCGATTTAACAAAATATAAACTAATTCTATCAGCTATTAGATACTGACACAACAAAAATAATATAAATAGTAATCTCAATGTCATTTATATTTTTTGTTTGCTATTACTATTAATGCTACGGACATAAAAATCTAATACTGATTAGTTTGTTGATTACTGGATAGTAAAAAAATTAGTAAAAATAAGAATTAGGCAAATTAATCTTTATCCACAGCCGCCATCTGTTCTCCATACAGCTTCCCATCATACATTTTGAAAAACGGATAATAACAAATGATCGAAACAGCCAAATTAATCAACGCAATCAATACCGCTCTAAAATCACCACCAGTTCCTAGAAACGCTCCGATCCCCACAGGCGAAATCCAAGGAATTCCAGTAATCACTTTATTCACTAAGCCAAGAGAAGTAGCAAAATAAGCAATGGTCACATTGATCAAGGGCGTTACAATAAACGGAATAATCAAATAAGGATTATAAACAATCGGCGCCCCGAAAATCACCGGCTCATTGATATTAAACAAACCAGGTAACACAGCCGCTTTCCCCAAGACTTTCAACTGATCAGATTTTGCCACAAAAATCATCAACAAAACCAATCCAAGTGTACTACCAGCACCTCCGATAAAGATATACATATTGACAAAATCGCCAGCGAAAATATTCGATCCACCATCAATATTTTCAGTCAATGCCACCAATAAAATCGGATTGATAAAACTATTTTTGATTACAGCTGTTCCATGAACCCCAACAGCCCAAAGTAGATGGATCAATAACATGATCACGATGATCCCTAGCCAAGAACCCGTCAAATCTTTTACAAACTCAAACGGTTTCGATAATAACCCATGTAAATCAGTATGGAATACTGCTAAAATCGTATTGATGAATAACATGACAAACGCAATAAAAATAGCAGGAATCAATGAAGCAAAAGCTTTGCTTACACCATCAGGAACCCCTTCTGGCATCCGAATCGTAATATTTTTTTTCACGCACCAGCGATAAATTTGTGTCGCAATTACTGCTGTAAGGATCCCAATAAAAATCCCAACACCACTAAAACGAGTGACCCAGCCACCAAGTGCGATACCATTATAAACGATCGATGTTTCACTTTTTGATTGAATCAACTGGGCACCGCCATCAACGATATCAGTTTGTACGACTGTCATTAAAAAGGCAAACAACCCTAAAATAGCCCCAACAAAACTACTTAGCCCGTCGCTTTCTTCTTTCCGATAAATATCCGTTAAATAATAAGCGGTCGCTAAACAGTAAAAAATGGCAATTGAACCAATCGACATAGTAGTCGCTACACTATAAATTGGCGCAAATTTCAAAATCGTGTGTTCAAAAAACGGTGCGAGTGGTGGGATGATTTGCGGCAAATTATTGATGATCAGAAAAATCGAACCAACAATCGTAAACGGCACCGTGATGATCCCAGCTTGCATAATTGCGCGAATAAAGCGCAAATTCGCAACCTTATTCAATGGCGGCATCAATCTTGTTTCTAAAAAGGTAAATACTTTATTCATTTTTTTCTCCTTTCCTTATGAGGGCAATTGATTCGTTTTAATCAATGTTTGATACCAGTAAAAGCTGTCTTTTTTATAACGAGTAAGTTCTTTTTCATCCTGCTCTGTTCGATCGACATAAATAAAACCGTAACGCTTGCTGATGCCTTCGTGAACGCTAATCAGATCAATTGCTGACCACGGGCTATAACCAATCAAGTCAACTCCGGCTTCAATAGCCTGTAAACATTGGTCGATATGTTGTTCCAAATAGTTGATACGGTAACTGTCATGAATTTTTCCATCATCTGTCAACTCGTCTTTGGCACCTAAACCATTTTCAGTGATAATAATTGGTAAATGATAGCGGTCATAAAGGGTTTGTAATGTTGTTTTCAACCCGTCAGGATCAATTGTCCAATTGAATTCATTTTTCTTCAAATATGGGTTAGTAAAGCCTTTATAAAACCCCCATTCCATGATATCTTCACTTTGTTGATCACTTATGCCATTTGCCATATCATCTTTTTCAATTGGTTTTTCCACAGTGACAGTGGTGTAAAAATTCATAGCAACGAAATCTGGAAAATTATTTTCCATCAATTCCTGATCTTCAGGGGCAAATTCAATCGTGATATCGTTGCGGTTTAAGTAGTCTTTGAAGACCGCGTTATAACGACCAAAGCAAGAAAAATCTAGATAAGCCCAATTACGCACACTATTAAAATAAAGGGCAGCTTGATTGTCCATGGGTTTGCTTGTTGCTGGATAGACAAGAGAAATATTCGGGACAGGCCCAATTTGTCCACCTTTGATCAATTCGTGGCAACGTTTGAATGCATATTTTTCAGCAATCATTAGATGGTGGAATTGTTGATATTTTTCTTGCAACGGAATTTCTTTTCCTAAAATCTTTTTATCTACTAAAAGCATGATGTTCGGTTCATTGATCGTTAGCCAATGCTTTACCCGATCACCATACGCTTCAAACAAGGTTTCAGCATATCGTTTAAATGCATCTACGGTACTGCGAACACTCCAACCACCTTCATCTTCTAATGCTTGGGGTAAATCAAAGTGATTCAAGGTAATGTAAGGTTGAATACCATATTTTAGTAATTCATCGATAACATCACTATAATGCTGTACTCCTTGTTGATTGAGTGCACCACGACCGTTAGGAAAAATTCTTGTCCATGCAATAGAGAACCGAAAAACGTTAATTCCCATCTCTGCTAATAAACGGATATCTTCTTTGTAATGGTGATAATGATCGACTGCAACTGTAAAATCTGCGATTTCATAGTTATCTCTTGGGCGAATGTCTTGGACGCTTAAGCCTTTTCCGTCACTTTGATAAGCACCTTCTGTTTGATGGGCTGAAATGGATGCGCCCCATAAGAAATTTTTTGGAAACGTATGAGTCATTGTTTTCTCCAATCTACATTTATTTATAAAGCGTTTTCTTTGGCTTTAGAATAAGTGATTGTCTGTATAAATTCAATACAATCAAAAGAACTGTTCATGAAAGAATTTTTATGAACAGTTCAAAGATAGTTAATACATGAAAAGCGAATTCTCCAAGTATACCTTTTTTATTCAGTTAAGATGTCAATGGAGATTCCTTGGGCTTGGTAATTCGTAAAAATAGCTGGTGGGATTGCCGCATCGGTATACAACGTATCGAATAAAAATGTTCTATCAATCATAAATGAGCTGACCGATTCAAGGTTAGTGGAAGGTGTATAAACGATTTTAAGTCCGTTTGTATGTTGAATCATGGTTCGGTAAATAAAAGATTCGCTCAATGTTTTTGTGGTAACTTCATGGCTATTAAAACCAGAAGCTTCAATGATACAAAGATCAGCTTCAACTTTATTGAAAGAATGTGTAGCAAAATCGCCAACAAGGGCGTTCGTATGCTTCTCTAGTTCACCACCACTAACCGAAATCAATGCTTTTTTCTCCGAGTGATCGATAGATATAGCTGAAACATCGTTGGTTAAAATAGTGAGGTCTAAAAAAGATAATTCATAAATTATTTTATGCGAGAAATCGCCAGCACCAACAAAAAGTAGTGTGCCAATTGATAAGAAAGGCTTGATTTTTTCAATAAAAGCAGTGATTGGAAAGGTTATTTCTTTGAAAGTTGAGTGAGAGATGGTCTTTTTTTTATGCAGTAATCTTGCACCACCATAGAAGCGTTCAATCATCTTTTTCTTTTCTAAAAATAATAAATCTCGACGGATTGTTACAGCAGAAACGTTAAAAAAATTTGCAAGTTCAGTAACTGTTAAACGCTCGCTCTCTTTTAAACGTTCAATTAACTGTTCTCTACGTCTAAAAACATCACCCTGACTAATTTTCATGAGTTCCTCCTAATTTAAAAGCTGAAAAAGCTAGCCGGTCATTTTGAATTTAGTCATAGTATAGACAAATTTCTACATAAAAGATAGCTTGTTTCATCAAGGATTTGATGCTATATTTTGTTAAACAAGTCAGAAACAGTCTGGAGGGGCAGTTTTATGGGAGAGTCCAAACAAGTTCCTTTTCATTTATCTTTGATGAAAGTTAGCTATGCACCACCGCAAATTAGTGAGTATTTAACCTTATTTCTCATGCTTAGCGGTAGTATGGTTGTTACTATTGGGGAAAAAGAGTATCAGCTCAATGCGGATGATTTATTAGCAATCAATCCACATCAACAGTATCAAGTGAAGAGTTCAGAGAAAAATTTGCTGTTATTTTTGCGTATTTCCAGAGCACCTTTTACAGTGCATTTTAAAGAAAATTGGTTACCTTACATTGATTGCTCTACGACTCAGGCCGAGGATAAAGAGACTGAAAAATTTCAGTATTTACGGGAGTCATTAGTCCATTTGATGGCTGCTTATTTTAAACAAAGTGAAGACTCTGAATTAGAGATTTATCAACATTTATTCACCGTGCTGAAGCAATTAGTCAAAAACTTTAAAAAGGAAGTCGTACCGACGCCCCAGATTGTGACAAATTTGGCAGATACTCGAATGAATCAACTACTAGAGGAAATCCAAAAAAATTATGATCAACCTATTTCGTTGGAATCTTTAGCTGAAAAAAGCGGGTTATCCTATTATCATTTATCCCGTTCATTTAAAAAACAAATAGGGATGAATTTTACCGAATATTTAAATCAGGTTCGCTTGATGCATGCTGCAGAAAGTTTAGTTTTAACTGGACAATCGGTTATTAAAGTGGCTTTAAACAACGGTTTTTCCAATCCTAAAAATTTTCATCAAGTATTTAAGAAACAATACGGCGTAACACCAGCGAATTTTCGGAAAAAGTATTCTCTAGCAACGAATCAACTGAAGCAGACAGCAGGTAGTGCAGAATATCAAGAAATAACTGGGGCAAAAGCATTACAAGAGCTGGCAAAGTATTTAGCGGAAAAGGATATTGAAGATGAGAATGCTGCGATTGAGCAACGCCTGCAATTGAATTTACCTAAAGAGACTCAGCCCAATTATCATTGTAGTAAAAAAATTATAAAAATTGGTCCAGCAAGTGAAGGTCTAGCAAGTGGTGTTCAGCGAGAACTATGTATTTTACAACAAGATTTAGCGTTTGATTTAGTTCAATTTGAAGGCTTTTGTGAAGAGACGAATTTTGATAATGATGTGTTGATGGTCTCGGAGTATATTTTAAACAATCAATGGTTTGATTTTTTAGTGAGTATCCAGTTAAAGCCGATGATTCAACTTTATTTACCAGAAAATTATATCGAAAAAGAAGACGTACAACGTTGGTGTGACAAGCAACTAAAGATTATCCGCTACTTTTTAAATCGTTATGGCAAAGATGAAGTCAATCAATGGTATATTCAATGGTCTTTACCTAAAATGAGCGGTATTTGGAATGAGGGCAGTCGGTGGGGCTATCATTATTTTTATCGAAAATTAAAGCAAATGATTCCTAATTGTAAGTTAGGATTGATGTCATTGCGTTCATTGAGTGAAAAAGAATATCAGCAATACCAAGAGTTCATTCACGAACAAGGAGAGCAGCGTTGTCTACCTGATTTTATTAGTTTTCATGCGGATCCTTATGCTTCGTCTTTGATCAAAGATGAGCATGCATTGCGATTTAAAAAGTATCAGCAAGAAATTTTAAGTCGAGTAAAATCGGTGATTGCCAATCATCAACGAAATGAGTGTACCGTGCATTCAAAGTGGTCGCCCGAGCTGTTTTTAACGGATTGGAATACCTTGGTTGGAGAAGGAAATACCTTTTCTGGTACATTTTTCCGTTCGGCATTGATTTTGGAATCAATTGTTGAGTTATCAAAAGAAGTGACAGGGATTGCTTTTTGGTTGAACATTAAAGTGAAAGAACGTCAGACGCATACCAGAGAAGATAGCAGTTTATCTGTTTTTCTTTATGGCGAGTTGAGACGACCGCTCTTTTTTTCATTACAATTTTTAAATCATTTACAAGGGGAGTTAGTCGCTAGTGGAGATAGTTACATTTTGACGCGAAATCAAGGACAATACCAGCTTCTACTCTATAATTCCAGCTATCTTGATCCGTCGTATTCAGTAGACACTTTTCAAGTGCAGTATCAGACCAAAAAAGTGAGGATTCATTTGAACGATTTACCTGTAGGCGATTATTTGATTCGGGAATATGTGTTAGATAAAGATCATGGTGGTATTTATAATGATTGGATCAGAGTTGGCGGTCAAGCGGAATTGGATTATGAGCTGCAGAAATATTTAGAACAAAAAACAATTCCAAAATTTGAGTTGAAAAAAGAAAGGATCGACTCTTTTGGGTATGAGTTGGAAACAACACTGACCTTGAATGCTTGTCAGTTGTACTTGTTTCAGCCATTGTATTAAATGAATAGAGTGTCTTTTTCAGGGGGAGCAAAAAGCTCCCCTGTTTTTTTGCTTTTCTCTTTTTTATTTCTTTTTATTTAAAATATTAAGACTATATAGAGCAATTAAAGTCATTTTTATTTTTAGATACTTTTATATAATAAACGCATAGAAAACGTTTTCTTATATTTGAGCAATGGAGGAAAAAAATGGAGACACAAGTTGAAAAAACAACAAACAAAAGCAGTGTAGGGCTGATTTTTGCTTTAATGGCTGGTTACTCGATGATTTACATGGATAAAAGCATGATTTCTACCGCTGTTTTGCCGATCACGAAAGAGTTTAATTTAGATGCCGGACAAACGGGTATGATTATGTCCTTCTTTTTCTTAGGCTATTCAATGATGCAAATTCCTGGAGGCTGGTTAGCGGATAAAATTGGCGCTAAAAAAGTCTTGATGCTGTCACTTGCAATTATTTCCCTTTTTTCATTTGCTTTTGGAACAGTTAGTAGTTTGATGTTATTTATGGTTATCCGCTTTTTTGCTGGCATCGGTCATGGTGGCTATCCGCCAAGTTGTTCAAAATCAATTGCTGATAACTTTCCACAAGAAAGAAGAACGTTTATTCAGTCTTTGATTCTTTCGACATCGGGTATTGGTGGGATTTTAGCGTTCACTTTAGGAACGAATTTGATTAATGCTAATTGGCGTTACGGTTATGTGGCTTTAGGGACATTATTTGCAATTTCCCTTGTTTTAGTCGCTTTGTTTGTACCAAATCAAGCGATTAGTAAAAAAGCAGGACATGAAACTAAGCCAGCGATCAAATTTAGTCAAGTGATCACAAATCGTAACGTATTAGTTTTGTTTGTCGCAATGTTGTTATTGAACTTTTTACTTTATGGAAACATGTCTTGGTTGCCAAGTTATTTAGCACAAAAGTTTGCCATTGATATTAAAACAATTGGGTACTTATTAGCAGTAAATGCTGTTTTCCAAACAGCAGCAACAATGTTTGCAGGTGCGTTATTATCAAAATTATTTTTAGGTAAAGAACGTCTGTTTATCCTTAGTGCGACTATTTTGGCGGCGCTGTTAGTTGTTGCTTTTGTGGCGTCTAACAATCTAGTCTTATCGATGATTTGTTTGATTTCTGTCAGTATGGTTTCGGTCAGTGCGTTTACAGCAATTTTTACGTGGCCGCATAAAATCATGGACCCATCAATCATTGGTTCTTCAATCGGAATTATCAATACTGGCGGTACACTAGGCGGTTTCTTAGCACCGCTGATTTTAGGTCAATTAATCAAAGCTGCTGGAGGTTCATTTACTTTAGCATTTGGGTTTATGGCAGTAGCAAGTCTACTTTGCGGACTTTGTGTATTAGGAGTGAGAAAAGAAGCGTAATGTCAGACAAAAAATTTAAATATAAAAGTGCCTTTGATATCATCGGCCCAATTATGGTCGGACCCTCCAGCTCGCATACAGCTGGAGCGGTTCGAATCGGAAAAATGGCAAGAGAACTTTATAAACATACGCCCCAAAAATTGATGGTAACATTTTTTGGCTCATTTGCTGAAACCTATAAAGGACATGGGACGGCAGTTGCGATTGTGGCAGGGGTTTTAGGCTTTGAAACAAATGATGAACGGATTCCCGATTCAATCGAAATTGCCGAAAAACAAGGAGTAATCATTGAATTTTTAGTAAGCGCAAAAGAAACAGAACATGCCAATACAGTAAATTTAGAGCTGATTGATGAACAAGAAAAACTGAATTTAACAGCTATTTCAATTGGAGGCGGCAGTATCCAATTAATTGAACTCAATCATCACTCAACGTTATTGAATCAAGATCAGGGCAATGGCTTGGTTTTTACTACAAGTCGGCCCAAAGAAGCTATTTCAGACATTACAGACGCGCTAGAAAGCCCTGTGTTTGTAGAGGTAAAGCAGCTGGAGGAAGAGAGTATTTTCTTTGTTGAAACAGTTAGTGATATTAGCCAAAAATTAGTAACAAAAATTAAAGAACTACCTGGAGTAACTGCAGTCTTGCCAACGACTGGTTAAAATAAGGACGTGAATTTTTTGTTTGAATCAATTGAAGAACTTGTACAACGAGCTAAAGAAAATCAATGTAAAATATCAGAGATCATGATTACTCAGGAAATAGAAACTTCCGGACGTAGCCGAACCGAAATCATGAACCAAATGGCCTTGAATCTAGAGACGATGGAAGCCGCAGTAGCTAAAGGCGTTCAAGGTGTCCGTTCTCATTCGGGCTTAACTGGTTATGATGCAAAAAAATTACAGGACTACTTGGATAAGCAGGCGGTATTAACGGATAATATCTTTGTCAAAGCGTTATGTTATGCAGTGGCAACTAACGAAGTCAATGCAGCGATGGGTATGATTTGCGCTACGCCAACAGCGGGTTCAGCAGGAGTCGTTCCAGGTGTGTTATTGGCGTTTAGTGAAAAATTTTCCTCAACGCGTGAAGAGATGATAAACTTTTTATTCACTGCCGCAGCATTTGGCTTTGTGACAGCTAATAATGCGATGATATCTGGTGCACAGGGCGGTTGCCAGGCTGAAATCGGTTCAGCGTCCGGGATGGCAGCAGCAGCGTTGGTCGAAATGGCTGGAGGGACACCAGAACAAGCAAGTCATGGGTTTGCCATTGCTTTGAATAATCTGATTGGTTTAGCCTGTGACCCTGTTGCAGGTTTGGTAGAAATTCCTTGTATCAAAAGAAATGCTGGTGGCACATCTAATGCTATTAGTGCAGCAGAAATGGCGTTAGCAGGAATTGAGAGTGAGATTCCTGCAGATGAAGTTGTAGAAACAATGTATCGGGTTGGTCGGAGCATGCCAGCTGATATTCGTGAAACAGGTATTGGCGGATTAGCTGGAACGAAGACAGGAAAACGAATAGCTAAAGAATTATTTGGCATTGATCGATAGAATATAAAGGAATGTTAGATACATCACAGAAAGGAAGCGTTAAGAATGAATGCAAAACAACAAATCTCAGAGTTAATCGATGCAAAAAAAGACCAATTTATCGCAGCAGCAGATCGAATTTGGGGAACACCAGAAACAAGATTTGCTACAGTGGAATCTGTTAAACCTTTTTTAGAAATCTTAGAAAAAGAAGGCTTCTCCATTGAAAAAGGTGTGGCGAATATGGAACATTCTTTTGTTGCAACTTATGGTAGCGGGAATCCAGTTATTGGGATTTTAGCAGAATACGATGCCTTAGGAAACCTGAGTCAAGTAGCTGATTTAGGTGAACAAAAAGCAGAAGTTAATGGTGGAAATGGACATGGTTGCGGTCATAATCTGCTAGGAACAGGTGCGTTAGCTGGCACTATTGGTATAAAAGATTTAATGGAAAAGGAACAATTATCAGGAACCATTAAATTGTTTGGCTGTCCAGCAGAAGAAAGTGGTTACGGCAAAGCCTTTATGGCAAGAGACGGCGTGTTTGATTGTCTGGATGTTGCACTAACATGGCACCCGATGGACACAAGCATGGCTTGGGGGCTAAGTAGTTTAGCTGTTTATCAAGTATATTATAACTTTAAAGGAATTTCTGCTCATGCGGCGGCAGCTCCTGAACATGGTCGAAGTGCTTTAGATGCGGCTGAGTTGATGAATATTGGGGTTCAATTTTTACGTGAGCATATTATTGATGAGGGACGAGTTCATTATGCATTTATGGATGCTGGGGGTGAATCAGCGAATGTGGTTCAACCAACAGCTAGCCTATACTACTTTATCCGTGCACCAAAATTAGAACAAGCAGAAAAAATCTACAAACGCGTGAATAAAATTGCAGAAGGTGCAGCATTGATGACGGAAACAGAGCTGGAAATCGTATTTGATTCTGCCTGTGCAAACTATATCCCAAATCGTGCGGTAACGACGGCAATGTATGAAAACTTTAAAGAATTTGGTAACTTGAATCTAACACAAGAAGATCAAGAATATAGCCAAAGATATTATGATAGCTTAAATGAAGCAACAAAAGCTAGTTTGATAGCTAGAGCAAGACAAAGCAATCCAACAGCCAGCGAAGAAGAAATTGAGCGACTTGGAACGATGCCGATTTTAGATCAAATCAGTCCCCTCGTTTTCTCAGAAGAAACTTCTGGATCGACAGATGTCGGTGATGTGAGCTGGGTTTGTCCGACAGCACAAGTTTTAGTAGGATGTGAACCACAAGGAACACCGCCGCATTCTTGGCAATGGGTCGCTAATGGCAAATCATCTGTAGCACATAAAGGATTACTAGCAGCCGGCAAAACAATAGCAACAACAGCATACGATTTATTAACGAATCCTGAACTAGTTGCACAAGCGAAAGCAGAACATCAAGTCACAGTTGGTGGCAAAAAATATCAATCTGCGATTCCAGCAGATGTTATGCCGAAATAAAATAGAAAAAGAAAGCTGAGCGCCAATAAAAGGGGAGCTCAGCTTTCTTTTATCTCAAAACATAGTATAATCTGATTATAAAAAGCAAGAACAGGAGCAAGCAGATGGCTATAATGGAACGCCCTGATGAACGAAAAGCATTAGAAATTCTTCAAAAGGCAGAACCTGAAATATATCAAGAAGCGATTCTTTTAGATAAACCAGATATCCAAAATCCAACTCAAAATATTGGTGTAGAAGTTACCCAGTCTTTAAAAGAAAGTGTGCTTAAAGCTCTTCAGCTAGATAAAATCAACGTGCATAACGATGAGCAAATTCTTGGAATCATTAAGGAAAGATATGGAAATGATGTTCTGAGAATCAAGTTGCCTTTACCAGATGACACCCAGAAGAACATTGCCATTTCTATTTCAAATTGGCATCTATTGTTTAATCTGATTGAAGCGTACGATAATAAAGTCAAAAAACTTCAAAGTGGTAATTACAAAGTGTATGAAGAAAACAATTTGTTTGTCTTCGTATTCGGTGAAGATGAGAAAAGCATTGCGCAATTAGCAAAACATATTCATAGAAAAAGAACGAAACAGCAATATGATTTTGTTTATGTTTATAGCCAACCTTATTTATATAAACTTGATCGTCAGATGAATATCGACCGGTGGCTGATTACATTATAGTGGTTTTATTGGGTAACAAACTTCTGTGAGATACAGTTCTTCTCGTTCCTCTGTGGCAGGGCTGGAATGATAAATATTAAATGGCGCGCCAGCTAGTACATATTGATGTAAATGAAGCCACTCATTCATAGCTTCGTGAACATTTGGGATACTTGCATAAGCACCACTAGTTACAACAGAGGCAATCACGCCGGGAGAAAATGTTTGAATGTCTGGGTAAATAGCACTCATTTTTTTAGGAAGCGCGACTATCACTTCAATGTCTATGATTTCAGAACAAGTCGAATGAAATACTGCTATGGACTGGCCTAATGATGGTACATCTTCTTCTCTTATCTTACTAAATAGATTATGCCAAAGATCTTCTTCGTGGTAATAAGAGAGTACGTTTTGACGATAAGCGAGAACGAAGGTTTCTTCCATTGTTTTCATTTCGATGGGGTAACTCAACTCGTTCTTATTTTTCTTTTCTAACAAGTCCAAATAAGCCAATTGCATTTTCTTTTCTGCTAATTCTGTTTCTATTTTTTTTCGATGTAAGGCAAAATAATCGGTTCGATCTACTGTCGTTTCTAAAAGTGCTGGGACGTCCTTTAGGGGGATACCAGTATTTTTTAATGAAAGAATTTGATTTGCTTGATTGACTTGTTCTGGTGTGTAGTAGCGATAGCCAGTATGTTGTTCAATAATCGTCGGTTTTAATAGATTTAGTTTGTCATAATGGCGCAGCATTCGTGGGCTAATCTTGGTTAATTGAGAGAATTCGCTGATTTTAAACATTTTTTCTCCTTTACATGGGATAGTGGATTTCTATTTATAACTATACTCTTGACGTTGACATTGTGACAAGGTTTAAAATGAATAAAAAGAAAAGGAGGACAGACATGCGTACGTATGAAAGTAAAGAAGAATTGATCGCTGAGATTCAAAAAAGATATGAGAAATACGATGAGGAATTTGAATCAATACCTGAACGGTTAAAAGATAAGCAGATTGAAGAAGTAGATAAAAGTCCTTCTGAAAATCTTTCTTATCAACTTGGTTGGGTGAATTTGCTTCTGCAATGGGAGAAAGAGGAGCAAGCAGGCAAAATAGTGAAAACACCAGCACCAGGTTATAAATGGAATAATTTAGGCGGTTTATATCAGTCTTTTTATGAAAAATATGGCAAATACAGTATCGCTGAGCAAAGAGAAATGCTAAGAATAGCTGTTGATGAACTATGTACATGGCTATCTACACTTTCTGATCAAGAATTGTTTGAACCAGCACAGCGAAAATATGCGACAACCAAAGCGATGTGGCCAATCTATAAATGGGTACACATCAATACCGTTGCTCCATTTACTAACTTTAGAACGAAGATTCGCAAATGGAAAAAGCTTGTTTTGTGAATAAATACAAAAGCGATCGCTCACTAGTCTTTAGTGTGTGCTAGTGAGCGATCGTTTAGTGAATAAAGGGTTCAGTCCTTTTTACGGCTTTTTTTCTTCTTTCGTTTTAAGCGTTGTTCTTCTTTCCGCTGTTGTTCTTTGTTCATTTTGTGTACGTAACGCCAAAATAGTAAAAGGACTAGGAGGAGGATGACTAGAAGAGCGGTATTTATATAGCAGCACCAATTTGTCATTTTTTTCTCCTTTGTTTTCTTTTCTAATGGTATACGTTCACCTCTGACAAGCAGACGGTGGGTATTAATCATATAAGGCGTACAAGTAAGCAGTGTAATCAAATCTTTTTCAGGCAGAATTTTTAAATCGGTGATATCTTCTGGTAAAACAGTTTTGATTTGATTGATCCTGTACTCATGTGTTTCGCCAAGGATATCAATAAAAAAAGTATCTCCCTTTTTTAAATTAGGTAAGTCTGAGAAAAGCTTTGAACTTGGCAGCCCTCGATGACCAGTAAGGACACTATGCGTACTTTTTCCACCGATAGGTAGAGAGGTTCCTTCCAAAACACCAATCCCTTTTTGTAATTGTAAATCAGAGGCACCACTGTAAATTGGCAGTTTGGCATTTATCTCTGGAATTGTGATGTATCCTATGACGTCTCCTAGTTTATTTTGGAGCGCATCAATAACTTTATGTTTTTTTTCTTTTTTCTCTGATCCGTTCGTCTTGTTTTTATCAAATGGATCTTTACCTACCAATTCGCCGCCGGTAACCATATCTTTATTATAGTTCATCATATCTTTTACTAGCTTCAGTTTTTCATTGCGCGATTTTTGATTGACCTCTTTTTGATAGGTATCAATTACACGAGTATGATAAAAATTAGCATATAAATTACTTAGGATCGGGTAGGAAAATATCAGAAACCCAATAAGAAAAATAACACCCATAACTATATTAACTCCGGTATTTTTTTTTCTCCTTTTTTGGGTGTGTGTGTTCTTCATTTTCTTCCCCGCCTCTAAGTATCAATACTGAAAAGTTAGTAATCGTTATATGCTAAATAATCGACATAAAATGAGCTGGGTGAAGTAGCTTCTTTGAAAAACTTTTTATTCCAGTTCTTTTTTTCTAGTTGTCAATTAAGCATGACTATATTTTTTTCTGTGAAGTAGAAAAGCTAATCCCATTAAAACTAATCCTAAAACGAAAAACAGAATGGTTCCGATTGACCCAGTAATTGGAATCGTCGGTGCAGTTGTATTCAAAATAACTAGTTGAGCTTCATCTGAGTAACTCTTCTTATCTATTGTGAATTTTTTGTCTTCTGTTAATAAATTATATCCGCTTGGAGCTTTTGTTTCTTCTAGGAAGTAAGAGCCATATCCTAATCCATAGGCTTCAAATTTACCCTCTTGATCAGAAGTAAGCACAGTAGCTTCATTCTTTTCTTTTACCCAAGTAATGGTTTTGTCATTATTTTTTTTCAGATAAAGAGGACCTTTGTATCCGTTGTTTTCTTTTTCAGTTGCATTTTTGTAAATCACAAATTCAGCATTTGCTAATGGTTTTTGTGAAGAATTAACCTTTAAGAATTTACGTCCGCCAGTTTCGACTGTTGGAGGTGTTGGTTGAGTTGTCGTCGCATCCACATAACCATTATTTACCGTCAGTATAGAATTATTAGAAATAGGTGTGCCTGGTACTGCGGTATGATTGATAGTGGTGTCAAATGTAATGGTTAGTTTATTCCCACTTGCTAGTTGCTCTTTTGATCCAGGGAATAGTTCTTCAATAAAGATGATTGTGATAACACCGTTTGACTCAATTACTTTGTAATAAGAAGGATTCAATTGAACCCCATCAAGTGTAACAATGATATTTCCAATATACGTTAAATGTGATTCTAATGTATTAGTGATCACGTATTTTGTATATTCTGTGATATTTTTAGGTACATCTGTTGTCACTTTCCAAGTGACCGTTTGACCGATATCAGTACTTTCATCAGTTAAACGTTCGCCAGATAACGACGGTTTTAGATAGTTGAGTAAGCTTGTCGAAACGACTTTAGTTTCATCCAAGGCACCGCTTTCATCATAAGCGTGGTTTTCAGGTTTGATGGAGAAATCGACTTTTCTACCATTCAGTAAGAAATTATCGGGTGCATTTGTTTCAATAAAGTAATAGTCTCCTACGACTAAGTTCCCAATCACATCTGTGTAACCGTCACTATGGGACACTAGGTCAGCCTGAACTAACGTGTCTGCTTGACCTGCTAGTCCTTTTTTATACAGAGAGAACGTTGCACCGATCAATGGTTGATTATCTTCTGTTAATTTTTGTGTTTTTGCAGCACCTAAAGTTACGGCGTTTTTGGTATAAATATGCACTTGGTTGTTCCAAGCAGAGCCATCTGTAGTCATTGTCGGCAAGGAAACAACAACTGGTGCAGCAATTTTAGTTGCACCCAATTCGGAAGTAAGCTCTACTACTAGATATTTATCTGCTGGTAATGTTTTTGTTTCAAATATACCTGCAGCATCCGTTTTACCAGTGGTTTGAGGGATGTTGGGATTGTTTTTCACTGAATTGTAATAAGCGAGCGCTTCTGCTTGGCTGGGGCTCGAACTTAATTTACTTCTTTTCAGTGAAACGACTGCGAATTCAACATCAGGTGAGGGTGCAGCACCAGAAGGTAATTCACTTAACTGGCCCCCATCGCCAGTAATTAGCGGTAAATCTTGTGCTCCACCAAACTTTAGTTTGTGAATAAACAATTTCCCTTCCGTCGGTTTTTGCGTAACCGCTTCAGCCTGACTACTAAACAAAGAAAAACCTAAAGGCACCATCAAAACAAAAATCATAAGTAACGACCAAACATTCCTTAAACGTCTCTTTAACATCTGTAACATTCTCCTTCCTGTTCTTTCATATTATGAATTTTTTAAATTCATACGATTATATTATCATTTAAATTTGTTTAATAAAAATAAAAAGAAATATATTTTATGTTTTTGGTTATTAATTAATTTTATTTTGTTTTTTAATTAACTCTAAATGGAACGTCTTGTAGTGTTGTTGGGTATAAGTGGGATCAATAGAGATGTTATAATATATGAGAGCCTAAATTTAAAAGAAAATGAAAAAAAGACTAAAATTAGGAGATCCATGTGTGCATGAATCTAACCATAAATTTTAGTCTGGTTTAAAAAATAATTAGTTGCTTGTGTGTTTTCTCGTCGCGTCTTGATTTAGGTCTTTGGATTAAAATTGAGTGATTGTAAGGTCTTCCATCGAAGCGACTTGTACATCTGCACCTTTCAATCGCTCTGATGTAGAAATACCTACAGCGTACATACCAGAGGCTTTAATTCCCTCGATTCCTGCCTGAGCATCTTCAAAACCCACTGAATCTTTTGGCTCGACATTGATACTTTTTGCGGCTTTTATGAAAATTTCAGGATTGGGTTTCCCTTTTTTTAGGGTTTCAGGGTCAACGATATGTTCAAAGAAATCTAGAACCCCTAATTTTTCGAGAATCATGGGTGCATTTTTTGAAGCCGAAGCAATGGCGCATGGAATATTGTTTTGTTTGGCTTGGACTAAAAAATCATGAACGCCTGGTAACAAATCCTCTTCAGATAAATTAGCTAGAAGTTTAACATATTCATCATTTTTCTTTTTAGCTAACTCTTCTTTTTCATCTAGGGTGAAGTCATTTTCTCGATGACCGTGAGCTAAAATCTTATCCAGAGAGTCCATTCGACTGATTCCTTTTAACGTTTCATTAAAGATTTCATCGATCGTGATTCCTAGACTTTTTCCTAGGTTTTTCCAAGCAATATAATGGAATTTAGCGGTATCTGTAATTACACCATCTAAATCAAAAACAAATCCTTTTTTCATAAGAGCACTCCTGACTGTTGGTTAATAAGTAATGATCGTTTCTTTTTGTTTGCTTAATTGGTAAGGCTGATTATTGACAATGACTGTTGTATCTTGGGAAGGGCGAATCTGAATGGTTTTCTTTGAAAGAATCAAATGGTAATGAATTCCTTTGTGATCAATAGTAAATGCCAGATCATCCCAGTTTTTTGGCAAGTTTGGTTGGATCGTAAGATTTTTCTTCTTAGTATCAATCCCAGCATAAGTAGTCAAGGTAACGTAAATCGTTGCGGCCATTACACCAGTATGGATTCCTTCAGCTGTTGTGCCGCCTTGAATGTCTTGATAATCAGAATAGAGTGCCTCTTGGTATAATTTCCATGATAGATCATGAAAGGCCACCTCTTCTGCTAGTTGTGCATGAACGATTCTTGAAAGTGTTGAGCCGTGGGAGGTTCTGTTTAAGTAGTACAAAAGATTTTTTTCTAGATAATCTTCTGGTAACTGATAACCAAGCTCATCCAAAATCTCATCGATTTTGTCTTTATTTAAATTGTAAAAGAGCATCAACGTATCTGCTTGTTTTGCTACTTTATACTCATCTGGAGATTGTCCTTCTGCTTTTAAAATACGATCCATTCGATAAATATTGCCATATTTTGCTTTTGCTTGTTCCCAATCAATTTCTTTTAACTCGAAATAGCCTTCGTATTGGGCGATGATCCCGTCTTCGTTAACTTCAAGGGATAAACGTTTGCGGATGTCGTTCATTTGTTCAAGTTTTTCTTGAGTCATCCCAGTTTTATTAAATAATATTCTTTGTTCTTGCGTATTTAATAGTGAGAGGATATTTTCCAACTCTTCAAATAGCCAAACAACCATCAAATTCGTGTAGGCATTATTTTTTAAGCCGCTTTCTGAGCTGTTAGGATATCCCTCGTGGAATTCGTCAGGCCCCATCACTTTGTCAATGGAATAACGATTCGTTTTTTTGTCGAAGGTTGCAGCGCTGCGCCAAAAGTTAGCAATCTCTAAGAGCATTTCAGCCCCATAGTCTCTAATGAATTGATCGTCTCTTGAGTTATTCCAATACATCCAGACATTGTAAGCAATCGCTAATGATACATGACGTTGAAGGATGCTATGATCTTCACCCCATTCACCATTTAAGGGATTTAAATGCAGTTTTTGTGTATCTTCACTACCATCAAGACCAGATTGCCAAGGATACATTGCGCCTTCGTAGTTGCTTTGGCGAGCATTGTCCTTTGCTTTGTTTAAGCGATTATAGCGATACATCAATAACTGCTTTGCGGTTTGCGGGAAATGCAGTATATAAAATGGCAAGATAAAGATTTCATCCCAAAAAATATGACCGCGATAAGCTTCACCATGTAAACCTCTTGCAGTGACGGAGACATCTAGTTCATTATTACTGAATGGTGATGCTGAAACGAATAGATGATAGGTATGGACCCGCAGCAACTTTTGTGACATCAAGTCACCAGTAAGTTGGATATCTGCTTTTTCCCAAAGTGTTTCCCAAGCTGCTTTACTTTCCATAAATTCTGTATCAAAAGAAGTGGCTAAAGGAGATGGACTTGCCCAATTGTTTTCATTTAAGGAAGCTTTGACTTGAACATGTTTTTCCAACGTATACGTATTTTTTTGCTGTGCATAAAAAGTGACGGTTTGCTCAATCACTTCTTCATCAATTGCATGTTTGATTGCATCGGGTTCAAAAAAATCGCCTATCAGAGTTGCTGCTTGTTGAACATTTATTTTTGATTGATTGGTTTGAATTTCGATTATTGTTTGGTTCTTTTTAGCAGATAGGTGTGTAACATGGAAGTGCTTCGCTGTTAGATTACGGTATCTTTCCACATTAAAATTATAGACAGAAGCATCTGCTGTTGTTTTTACGGTAATATTTTTAGAGAAATTTAAAGGTTTGATTGAATACTTGATACTATAATTATTCATTTTTGCCATGTTGACTATTTTATAAGTGGTTATTTGTACTTGGTGTTGATGGGTATCTTCAATAATCATCGTTGCGGTAAACAATCCCGTTTTCAAATCAAGATTTCTGTGTAAAGAATGTAACGTAGCAGTTTCTAGAGTCAGCCACTCATCGGTTCCTTCTATTTGAATCGTGATAAATTGATTGTTTGGTGCATTGACGAAGTCTTCGTTTTCTACGATTTGACCAGCGATTTCTGATTGTTCTTCATTGTAAAGACCAGCAATGTAAGTGGCAGGATAATGTTCATTTGAAAGAGTCATTTCAGGTGTTGTGCCACGTAAACCCATAAAGCCGTTACCAATTGTTAGCAAGGATTCAACAGAATATTCCTCTTTGCCTGGCACGTAACCGAAATAGTCTAAATGCCATGTTAAGTGCTCTTCTTTCTTTTTGAAAGCTTCTGATAAGTTTAGCGTTTTTTCTAGTTCAAAAGTGGTGAGTATGGGAATGTTTAATCGTTCTGAAAAAAGTTTTACTAAACTTTCGATAGTTGTGTTTAATGGAGTTGCGTGAGGATTTTTTGTATAAAAATCAGTTGCAATTTCATTAAAAATAGCCCCTTTCACAACAGGGAATAGCTCTTTTATTTGCGTTACTAAGGCTTCGGCAGTTGCAGGAAATTCAAAGTTTGAAAAGGGCAAAGAGTGTTTAGCAAGTAGTTGCTGCTCCTTTTGTTCTTGGATATGTAACGTATTTGATGTGAGCGTGAATAACAGAATGTTCATAATAAATACTCCTTACGTAAGATGGATTTTTTTAACTTGTATAGACATGTTAGTGTTTTCGTTTTCATTATAGTATGAAAAACTTGTAAATACAAGTGTGATGATGGAAAAAAATTATCATCTATGGATCTTTTACTTATGGAGAATGCTATTTTTTTAAAGGAGAGTATGCTATCATTTTCTTTGAGTATCCTAAGGTGGAGGGACGGACATGAATAAATTTCATGATATTTTTTTAGAGCTTGAAAAAGGAATTTTAGAGGGGAAATATCAACCAGGAACATTATTACCAAGTGAAAATCAATTGGTGGAACACTATTCAGTTTCTAGGGAAACAATTCGTAAAGCGTTGAATTTACTAATCAATGCAGGATATATCCAGAAGAAGCAGGGGAAAGGATCAATTGTTTTAAATGTGAGGAAATTTGACTTGCCAATTTCTGGTGTAATTAGTTATAAAGAGCTGCAAGAAGCGCAACAAATACACAGTGTAACCAGAGTGGTTGAATTAAAAGAAGAGAAGGTTAGTGAATCATTGGCGCGTCTGACTGGTTGGAAGAAAGATGCTGCTGTTTGGCGTTTGGTTCGTCAAAGAGAAATTGATGGGGAAGTAGTGATTGTTGATATTGATTATTTACTAAAAGAAATCGTTCAAGAATTGCCAGAAGAAAGAGCTGCCGATTCCATCTATGATTATTTTGAGAATGATTTAGGACTAGCAATCAGCTATGCGCAAAAAGAAATTACTGTTGAAACAATAACACTAGATGATAAGCGTTTGATGGATATTCAAGGAGATACTCACGTAGTTGTTGTTCGCAGTGTTGTTTGTTTGGAAGATACACGTTGCTTTGAATACACAGAATCTAGGCATCGATTGGATAAATTCAAATTTGTCGATTTCGCTAGACGTAGAAAAGGGTAAGTAAAAGAGTAGTTATTTCTAGGAGATGAACAACTATGTATGTAGGTATAATTTATTTCATTGTTATTATTTTAGCGAATACGGTAGGGGCTATTTCTGGTATGGGCGGTGGAGTAATCATAAAACCTGTATTAGACACATTGCATTTTCATCCGCTAGCGGCTATTTCGTTTTATTCAAGTGTGGCAGTGTTTACGATGTCGATTGTTTCCACTTTGAAACAGATGAAAAACGGTCTGAAATTGCAAATTCCAATTGCGGCTTTTGTCTCGATAGGTTCTATCGTTGGCGGAATTATTGGAAATACTGTTTTTGAATCATTGCTACGTCTGCTTTCTGATGAAAAGTATGTTCAGCTGATTCAGATTATTCTGACGATCATAACGTTGCTTTTTGCTTTTTTTTATACGAAAGTCGGAGGAGAACGTTCTTTTGATTTGTCACATCCTATCTGGTATGTGACTGTGGGTTTATTTTTAGGGTTTATCTCCACTTTATTGGGTATTGGTGGAGGTCCAATCAATGTTGCTTTGTTAATGCTCTGTTTTGGCGTGGCCATCAAAGAAGCTACCGTCTATTCGATTATTACGATTTTTTTCTCACAAGCCGCAAAGTTAGTAACGATTGGGCAATCGACAGGCTTTGACCGTTTTGATTTAGACATATTATGGTATGTTATTCCAGCAGCAATTGTGGGTGGTTTTGTAGGAGCTTTAATCAGTGGTAAGATCTCTTCAAAGCGAGTGACACAAGTCTATCAAGTTGTTATTTTTTTGGTGTTGTTGCTTAATTTATGGAATGGAATACAATTATT
Source organism: Enterococcus sp. 4G2_DIV0659 (assembly GCF_002140715.2). NCBI lineage: Bacteria > Bacillati > Bacillota > Bacilli > Lactobacillales > Enterococcaceae > Enterococcus > Candidatus Enterococcus mansonii. Next base: position 1,854,032 of record NZ_NGLE02000001.1, read on the forward strand.
TATCTAATGAGATAAGGAGGTTGGCGCTAGTTGTGGAGTATTATGTAAAACAGTTTTCTCAATTGACGACGAAACAATTTTTTGAGATTGTCAAACTGCGTATTGCGGTATTTGTAGTGGAACAACATTGTCCCTATCAAGAAGTGGATGATGGGGATGAACAGGCTTGGCATACCTGGTTGCAAGACGATATGGACATTGTTGGGTATACACGAATCATTGATAAAGAGACCTACATCACGTTTGGCAGGGTAATCATACATCCTGATTACCGAAAGCAAGGATTAGGAAATAAACTAATTGAAAAGACGTTGAAAGTTATTGAAGAAAACTACCCAAATCGCCCAATCATTATAAGTGCTCAGGCGCATCTCGTAGCATTTTACGGTGCTTTTGGATTTGAAGTAAGCTCAGATATTTACTTAGAAGATGACATTCCTCATATTCAGATGAAAAAATAAAAACATACTAAGAACTAGAGGGTAAACTCATTCGTCGATAAGTTTACCGTCTAATCTTAGTATGTTTTGTTTACTTTTCGACAGAGTCTTTGATTGATGTTTTTGCTGCATTTTGCTCTGCTAATAAATCACGAATTTGCTCTAAATACTCGTCAGTGGTAGGGCCAGTAAGTTCTTCTTCCTCTGCTTGAGGTGTCTTTTTCATTTTGTTTACAGCTTTTACGATCAAGAATAAAACAAAGGCGGTAATTAAAAATGTAATAAGGGCACTGATCACATCGCCAATGTTAAATGAAACACCTTTTACAGTGAATACTAAAGCTCCTAACGCGTCATCTGCACTTTTTGCTCCTGTCGTTAAGACAAAGACTAAGCTAACTAATGGTGTGATTAAGCCATTAACGATTTGGGTAACAATTGCGGTAAACGCAGAACCAATCACGACCCCAACTGCCAAATCAAGGACATTGCCGCGCATAATAAATTCTTTAAATTCTTTAATCAAAAAATTCTCCTCCTTCTCTCAAAATTTAGTATACAAAAAAATGCGGAAAATTGAAATGAAAGACTCTTATCATAAAGGAAAGACTGCTTAGCTGTGCTATAATTAAATAGATGTACTAAAAATTAAAAAAACAATTAAATATGGCCAAATGATTGTCTTTCGTTTTAGGCCTTACCATGATAAAAAAGAGGAGCTGACAAGATGCCGATTGCATTAGCACAAGGAGTCAACTTACATGTTGTTCCAACAGAAAAATACAAGACTGTGCGTATTTTAGTTCGTTTTAATACGCGATTGAATAAAGAAACGATTACCAAGCGAACGTTGTTATCTAGCTTACTTGAAACAAATAGTTTGAACTATCCAAGCCAAGTGAAATTAAGTGAAAAATTAGCAGAATTGTATGGTGCTAGTTTTGGAATCAATGTTAATAAAAAAGGAAATTTACATTGGCTGAATGTATCGATGAATTTAGTAAATGATCAATATCTGGAAAGCGGTCAAGTTTTAGCAGGTGCAGTTGACTTTATCAAAGAGATATTATTTTATCCCAATATTATTGATGGGAAATTTGAAGCAGAAACGTTCCAACGTGAAAAAGAAAACTTACGAGCATATTATGAAAGCATATCAGAAGACAAACAAGTATATTCATCATTAGCGTTACAAAATCTTTATTTCAGTCGTTCGGAAGATCAAAAAATTCCTAGTTTCGGTACAATTGAAGATTTAGAAAAAGAGACAACAGAAAGTATTGCCAACTATTACAAACAGATGATTCAAGAAGATCAAGTAGATATCTTCGTTCTTGGCGATGTGGATGAAACAACGGTTGCTACACTCTTTAAAGCATTACCATTTGAAGATCGTGGGGCAGGTGTTGCGGATATTTTTTATGCACAATCATCTAGAAATGTGATTGAAGAGCGTTCACAACAAGAACCATTAGCCCAATCAAAATTGAATTTAGGCTATCATACGGATGTTTATTATGGTGATGAGAATTATTTTGCGTTGCAGATCTTTAATGGTGTTTTCGGAGGGTTTCCACATTCTAAATTATTTATGAATGTTCGTGAAAAAGAAAATCTTGCTTACTATGCATCTAGCAGCGTTGATACATTTCGTGGTTTTTTGAGTGTACAAACGGGGATTGATGGTAAAAATCGCAATCAAGTTTTACACTTAATCGCTACAGAATTAGAAAATATCCGTCAAGGGAATGTCACAGATTTAGAAATCCATCAGACTAAAGCCATGCTGAAAAATCAATATTTACTTTCTCTGGACAATGCGGGTGCTGTGTTAGAAAATAAATATTTGACTGACTTGATTCCTCACCTCCTCTTAGAAGATGAAGAGTGGATTCGTCGAATGGAAGCTGTAACGTTAGCGGATATTCAACGAGTAGCCAAACGAATCCAGTTACAAGCTATTTTCTTTTTGGAAGGAGAAATGAGCAATGCATAAAAAGAATACCCACAAATTAAAGAAGTTCTGTATACAGAAGTTTTGCCTAATGGGCTGACTGTTTATTTACTACCTAAAAAAGACTATAACAAAACGTATGGACTGTTTACGACGAACTATGGATCAATCGACAACGAATTTGTGCCGATAGGTGAGAAGGATTTTGTGAAAGTGCCTGATGGGATTGCTCACTTTCTTGAACATAAAATGTTTGAAAAAGAAGAAGGTGACGTTTTTCAGCAATTTGGACGTCAAGGTGCGTCAGCCAATGCGTTTACAAGTTTTACAAAAACAAGTTATCTTTTTTCAACGACAGATCAAGTGGAGAAAAATTTAGAAACGTTATTAAATTTTGTGCAAGAGCCTTATTTTACAAAAGAAACGGTTGATAAGGAAAAAGGGATTATTGGACAAGAAATCCAAATGTATTTGGACGATTCTAATTGGCGTTTATTCTTTGGTACATTAGGGAATCTGTATCCAAAACATCCATTGCATATTGATATTGCGGGAACAGTAGAAAGCATCGGTGAAATCACTGCTGAGGATTTATATACGTGCTATAACACCTTTTATCATCCAAGCAACATGACATTATTTGTTGTGGGCAAGATGGAACCAGAATCGATGATGGCGTTTATTCGCGACAATCAATCGGCTAAAACATTTGCAAAAGCTCAACCGATCAAACGTCACTTTCCAAAAGAAACGACGGCAGACATTATCAAAGAAAGTTCTTTAGAAATGGCTATCAGTCGACCAAAAGTGATCGTTGGGCTAAAAGGCTTAGACGAAACACCAGCGACGGGGAAAGAATTACTTAAATACAAATTAACTGCGAATTTACTATTTCAACTATTATTCGGTAATACATCACAAAACTATTTAAATTTGTATAATGAAGGACTGTTAGATGATAGTTTTGGGTATGAGTTTAATTTGGATCGAAGCTTCCATTTTGCTGATTTTGGCGGAGATAGTGATCATCCAGAAGAGTTAGCAGAACGAATTGAAGAGATTCTTCTGACGGCTAACCAAAGCACAGAGGTAACAGAAACCAACTTATCATTGCTGAAGAAAAAAATGATTGGCAAATATTTCCAATCATTGAATTCACTAGAATACATTGCTAACCAATTCTCACAATCATTATATGGTGAAACGACATTATTTGATACACCAGAAGTGATTGAGAGCATTCAAATGTCTGATGTGAGAACATTTGCACAAACATTTATTCAAAAGGACGGGTTAAGTCGTTTTTATATGTATCCTAAAAAATAAAAATAATCTATTTTTTGATTTAGTAAGTATATAGTATATAGAGTCGCTTTTTTTAGTGTTGGCTGAGTAGTATAAAAGTTTTTTACGATGTTGCTAGAAAAAAATTAAAAAAGTCCGATATTTAGATAAAAACTTTCAAAAATGTTATCCTCATTGCTATTTTTTTATGGTATGCTTAGATGAGGTTAAGGCAAAGAAAAAGTAAGAGGTACAAGCTATTCAGAATTTTTTTGCCATGTAGAAAGTAACAACTAGATTGCCTGTAAGAAAGACAATACTGATAAAATAGACAGACTGGAGAAGATGGACGAGTGGCCAGTGTAAATATAGGAAAAAAATTAAGAGATGCACGACTGCAGAGAAATATGTCATTAGATGAACTGCAGCAAATAACTAAAACACAAAAACGCTATTTAGTAGCGATTGAAGAAAATGACTTTGATTCTATGCCAGGAACTTTTTATGTGAGAGCATTTATTCGTCAATATGCGAGTGCAGTAGGGTTGGATGGCAATGAATTAGTAGAAATTTATGATGGTAAAGATGAACCAGAAGAGATAGAGCCAGCGATTCACTATCAAACATTGGATGAATCACGTACCCAGATGTATGATGATGATAATCAGGTAAAGCAGTTTATGCGTAGCTTGCCTGCAATTATTTTTTCTTTGATTGGTTTGGCTATTGCTGTTGTTGTTTTTTATATTACTTGGCAAGATCGACAATCAAGTCCGATCATCAATACGCCGACTTCTGAAATAATCAGAGAATCTTCTTCGATGCCAGTTACTGAATCAAGCCAAACAACTGCTTCAAGTAGTGCAGATTCTTCAAGTTCAAGTTCTTCATCGGAGCCTAAAGTATCGGCAGAAGTGAACTTCTTGAATGAATCAGGAGTTACGGTTAACATGAGTGCGACGAATGTATCAACTCCAGCCAAACTTGAGTTTAGTGCAACGGCAGGACCGTGTTGGGTTGGTGTGTATATTGCAACCGCTGAAAACGCAGATAATGGTTATTTCTTCCAAAAGACTGTTCAACCAGGTCAAGCACAATCTGTTGATATTCCAGAAGGAACGGCTCAACTCGTTATCAGCTTTGGTGCTTCTGAGTATATTGAATTTAAATTAAATGGTCAAAAAGCAGAGTTTAATCCTAGTAATTCTGGAATTGGACCGAGAAATATCAATATGACTCTTGCTTATGCGCAGCAACAACCAGAACAGTCGCAACAACCGCCACAATAATTTATAATTAGAAAAAACAATTATTCTATTTTTTATGATAGAAGATGAGCGAGAAAAAAGCTGACGATGAGGTAAAGAAGTCATTGTTGTCTTTTTTCTCGCTCATTTCTCGGAGCTAAATAGTTTCATTTTAGATCTCATAAGAAGAATTGGCATTTTTCGTGACAGTTTTTAAGAGATAACGTAAAATGAAGTAGGAAAAGAGAGGGGCAATAAGCATTGAATTTACCAAATAAATTAACCGTTATTAGAATATTTATGATTCCCATTTTTATTATTGTTGTGAGTGTACCAATGGATTGGGGCGACATTACAATTGCAGGAACGACATTAGCTCTAACACAATTCGTCGGAGCTATTATATTTGCCGTTGCAAGCATTACTGATTGGCTGGATGGGAAGATTGCACGAGCACGTGGTTTAGTCACAAATTTTGGCAAATTTGCAGATCCGTTAGCAGATAAAATGTTGGTGATGACGGCATTTATTGTTTTAGTTGGACAGCAAAAAGCACCTGCTTGGGTAGTGGCAATCATCGTTTGTAGAGAATTAGCTGTGACAGGTTTACGATTGTTGTTAGTCGAAGGCGGCGAGGTTATGGCTGCTGCTTGGCCGGGGAAAGTAAAAACAGCAACACAAATGATTGCCATTATTTTACTATTTATTAATAACATCCCATTTGCAGCGATCGGTTTTCCATTAGATCAAATCATGTTGTATCTATGTTTATTGTTTACGATTTATTCAGGTGTTGATTATTTTGTGAAAAATGCGAATGTTTTTAAAGGCTCAATGTAGTAGTTAGTTACTTTTTTATTAGCAAGATCTATCAATTTTACTCTATTTTTGAGTAAAATTGATAGATTTTTTTATTATATTTACTTTTTTTTTAGCTAAATAGAGTATTCAAACCCTTGATAAATCAGCTTTTTTCAAAAAATTCTTAGTATTTCTAAAAATTTGAGACTACTATTTATAAAATAATAGTTTACTTTTTAGAAAAGACTGAGTATAATCTGTGTATCGGAACTATTATTTTATGAACAGTAGTATTCGAACAAAAAAATAAATTGGAGGAATTTATAATGAACAAATTTGTAAAAGGTGCAGTAGTTGCTGGTTTAGCTTTATCAATCGGAGGAACAGGGTTTTTAGCAACAGCGACTCAAGCGCACGCTAACTCAGCTCAATTGGTAGACAATACTGCAAAAATCAATGCGTTACTTCAAGAAAAACAAGAATTGATCAACAAGAAAAAAGTAAGCCGTGATTGGCAAGAGCAAAAAGCATTAGGCATTCGTATCGGTGAAATCGAACGTGAAATTCAAGTATTGAAAAAAGGCGGTTCAACAAGTGGTTCAACAGGCAACACAACAACTCCATCAACACCAGTTGAAGATACAGCAGCAAAAATCAATGCATTAATCCAAGAAAAACAAGAATTAATCAATAAGAAAAAAGTAAGTCGCGATCCACAAGAACAAAAAGCATTAGGTATCCGTATTGGCGAAATCGAACGTGAAATCCAAGCATTGAAAAATGGCGCTTCTACAGGTGGTTCAACAGGCAACACAACAGCACCATCAACACCAGTTGAAGATAACACTGCAAAAATCAATGCATTAATCCAAGAAAAACAAGAATTGATCAACAAGAAAAAAGTATCACGTGATAAAAACGAACAAAAAGCATTAGGTAAACAAATCGATCAAATCGAAAAAGAAATTAAACAATTAAAGAAAAACAAATAAAAAGAGTTAATCCCAACTATTACTAATTTTCAACTTTCTTACCCAAATTTGTGTGAAGCATATAAAATAAAAGAGCCTTATCCAAAACGAATTTTCCGTTTTGGGTAAGGCTTTTTGTGATCTGCTTGATGAAAAAGAACAAACATTCGAAGGCTGATTCTGTTTAGATTAAATCCAAGGACCTACAACAAGAGTATAAATGCTTAAGCAAATCCCTGCGATAATCAGCAGGGCTCCTAAAGTAAGCAAGGGATTAAATCGTTTAGATGGATTCTCCTTTGTGGGTTCTTTTTTAAATAGTCTTGCTAACGCCACAAATAATAAACCTAAAACGATTAAAAGCCCATTGATAAAGAAGGTCGATAAACTATTTTTTTTCTTTCCATTCTTTAGAAAATGGGCATTTTGTAAAGCTTTAAACTTTTTAGCATAGGTAAATTCAGTACTTGGTGTCTTGATTGTAGAAGATACTTGAGATAAATCGCTGTCAACAGATATACTACCAGCAGTTAACGTAAAAGCTGGCTCTGTATTTTTTTGAATAAGACCATAAAAGTCTCGTTCTAAAATGATTGCTTCGTTATTTACCGTATTATCACCTTTTGAAAGTAATTTTTTATACTCGTACGTTGCGAAAGCTTTGTCAAAAAGTGCATTACCAAACGCGTGACGCTGCGCTTCACCGTCTTGATCTTCCCAATCTCCAACACCTAAAACAACTTCAATCAAACGTGTATCTGCTCGTTTCGCTGTAGCAGCATAGTTGAAGCCTCCTGTTGGACTTGAACCAGTCTTTAATCCGTCAACGCCTTCATACCCGTAAATCAATCCTGGTAAAGAATAGTTATGATTGACCAATACTTCAGCGTAAGGAGTGTTTTCCATGATCGTGATCTGAGTCGGGCTGGTATAAGTAGTTGTTTCTGGATAATTTTTTAACAAGTGATAAGACAATAGTGCGAGATCTCTAGCTGTAGATACATTATCTGCGTTTTGATCGATTCCTTCTGGTTTGTAGTAACCATTGAAGGAGCCAGTTTCAGCACCGCTGGAATTATAAAAAGTTGAATTAGTCATGCCGAGCTCTTTTGCTTTGTCGTTCATCATATGGATAAATTTCGCTTCATCCTTTGCTGTGACCAGATTGGCAAGCATGATAGTTGCAACATTGGATGATTGAACAAGTGTTGCATAAAGCAAGTCTCGTACTGGATAATCAACGCCTGCGACGATGGTATTATTACTCAATTCATAAATTTGGGAAATCGCTTCATCGCTATCTGTTGCTTTGACTGTTGTGTCTAAAGTAAACTGTCCTTTTTCTAGTGCTTCAAAAACTAGGTAAGAGGATAGTAACTTGGCAATACTGGCCGGATTCCATTTTAAATCAGGATTATCTTCCCAAAGTACTTGTCCAGTGTCTGCAGAGATGACAATGGATGATTTAGGGGTATATGCTTCACTCGTTTGATAACCGGCATTTTGAGTAAGAGTTAGGATATCCTCTTGCGCGTAGGCACTTGAGCTAGTATATAAACCTGAAAAATAGCCGATAAACAATAATAATGAGCAAATTTTCGGTAAAATTGTTCTTTTTTTCAATTCAAACATCCTTTTTGATTATTCCTATTTATTTAAAAAACATCAGATAAATTTAAGTTTTCTAGTATCTATAAAAATAGATGATATATCAGGGAAATAGTTGAGTACATAGCAACTTTATCCTATAGTAAAGAAAAAATGCCATCTTCTATTAAACTATCGTTTTTTGAGAAAGTCAACTTAAAAAAAACTCGTTTTAAGAGATTAAAACTTTATTTATAAATTAAAGTTTATTTCCTTGTAGATAGATTCATATAGTTGTTCTATTTATATTTTATAAAAGAGCAATATATCTATTTTACCTGAAAATAGAAGTAAAATGTGTCTTTTATACATATTTTAATAAAAAGTAATTTTTTAATAACTTTGGTATACTTAAAAGGATGGGGGTGTTGGAATGGAAGTTGAACAAATATATGCTTCTCAATGGGTAGATTATTCTAGAAAAATAGCCGAAAGTCGGATGGTTTTGCCTTTTTATGAGACACATGGGAAAGCTCGACAAGCATTTAGTGAAAAAATACGGAATAATTCTGGGGTTACTTACGTCTTTTATAAACGTAAAGTCCCTTACTGTTTTATAACGATTGAGCATTGCGAAGTCACGAATTTACTAATGCCAGAGTTTTCTGCGGTAAGTTGGTCGTCTCTATTTAGAGCAATTGAAACATTTTTTAAACGAACCTTCCAACCGAGGATATACTTGTCTTTTTTTCATTCCTTGACGCCCTATGTACAAGAGATATGTTTAAAACAAGGATATACTATTCAGGAAAATAAATTTGCTAGTAAAGAGTTAACCTATCATACTGCGTTGGTTTTAGGTGGTGGAGGAGCTAGAGGCGCGTATCAAGTAGGTGTGTGGCAGGCATTGAAAGAGTTGGCTGTTCCAATAGCTATGATTACAGGGACGTCAGTAGGTGCATTAAATGGCGCGCTGATCTTGCAAGATGATTTAAGTGCTGCTAAAGAGATGTGGGAAAAAATTGAGACACAAAAAATTCTCTCTTATCCCAATATAGAGACATCTATTAATACGTTTGGAGGAATAATGAGTCAAATCGGCTCATTTACGTTGAGTGCAATACAGTCAAAAGGAGTCTCTACGTTACCTTTACAAAAACTAATTGAAGCTACCTTTTCATCTGAGAAAATGAATCAGGTCACCACTGATTTTTATTTAGTGACAACAGAGTTACCTGCACTAAAAGAAAAAAATGTTCATTTCAATAGTTGTGAAAATGATCAGTGGCAACGTTGGTTATTAGCCTCAGCATCTTTTTTTCCAGCAATGGCAGCAACAAAAATCAAAGATAATTACTATATTGATGGTGGTTATCGAAATAATATACCGATTGATATCGCATTGCGTAAAGGGGCAACGGAGTGTATTGTCGTTGATGTAAAAGGTCCGGGGATTACTAAACCATTGAAACGCTCTGATGACGTTAGTTATTTAACGTTGCAAACACCATGGTCGATGGGTGCAGTACTTTTGTTTGACGGTGCTCGCTCTGCTTTGAATATTCAATTAGGCTATCTGGAAACGATGAAAGCAGTCGGTAGAAAATATCTAGGATTTTGGTATACTTTTGATGAGACGTTAACGAATATCAAAAACTTTCAGCAAGCCTTTTTTACCTTTATTCAACACACGTATCAGATAAAATTATGGCGTTCTATCGAAGAACGAAATAAAATCTGCAATAAAATGCGTAAACTTTATAAAGACAGGGTGTATACTGAGAACATCGGATTGGTATTGGTTGAGTTATTAGCAAAAAATAGTGATATCCCTGCTGCTGAAGTATATACAATCAAAGAATTGGCAGATTTGCTGAAACAAAGAGGAACCAGCACACTGGATAATACAAAGGGTCTGGCGATGATGTCTGTTCAAGAATGGCTGAAAAAATATTATGAAGAGTACTTTTTACTTTCAGAAAAACAGCAATTATCAGCGATGACAAATTTTTTAGCAACAACTAAACAGGAGAAATCACAGCAACTAAATTTTTTGCTTGATAAATTACCGATCCAAACGTTACAAATTTTAATGAATGAGTTTATAGAAGAAGGAGTGAATGAATAATGGCACAAGAATTTTCATATGAAATTATCGAACAAATTGCAGTATTATCAGAAAACACACAAGGATGGCGTAAAGAATTCAATTTAGTTAGTTGGAACGGACGACCACCAAAATTTGATTTGAGAGATTGGTCAGCGGATCATGAAAAAATGGGTAAAGGAATTACCTTGACCAACGAAGAGTTTGAACAATTATCTAACGCAATAAAATCCATGTAGAGAGGACACCCTGTCAATGAAAAGTATGACTGGTTTTGGAAAAGCAGCATTTTTAAACGACACCTATCAAATCGATGTTGAAATCAAAAGTGTCAACCAACGTTTTTTAGATATTCAACTGCGCATGCCAAAAGAGGCGAATCCTTACGAAATGGCGATTCGACAGTTGATGAAAGAAACCTTACAGCGCGGCCGAATTGAAGCGTATATCAACATGAAACAGACTGGCAGCAGCAATAAAGAAGTCTATGTTCACTGGCCCTTAGTCCATCAATTAGTAGACGAAATAAAACAAGAGTTGAACGTGAAATATCCTGAATCGGTGTTTGACCCTGCACAAACAATCCAGCAATTAGTGAACAATTCAGATTATGTTGAGGTGTCAGAAAAACAGGAAACGGACGAGCAATTTGGAACATTCATTTTAAGTGCAGTGAAAGAAGCCGTTGAAAAGCTTGATGCCAGTCGTCTGCAAGAAGGTCAAAAAATCCAACAGGTGTTAACAAACTATAGTCAAGATTTTGTTGGTCTGGTTAATGAACTCGCAGCATTCGTTACGGTGTATGAGAAAGATTACCGAGAGAAGTTCGAAATGAAACTTAATGAGTGGCTAGGTAGTCAAGTCGAAGAATCCCGTTTATTGACAGAATTAGCGATTTTACTTGAAAAAGGAGATATTCATGAAGAATTGGATCGTTTGACGATTCATATTGATAAATTGCAAGAGCTGTTGCTTCAAGAAGAATCCGTTGGTCGGGAATTAGATTTTCTTATTCAAGAGATGAATCGTGAAGTGAATACGATTGGCTCAAAATCTAGTCCGATTGAAATCAAGAATATCGTTGTTCAGATGAAAACGATTCTTGAAAAAATTCGTGAACAAATCCAAAATGTAGAATAATCGTTAATTGTTTGTGATTCAATTTTTTAAGTATATACTAGAAGAGCAGAATATAAAGGAGTGAATAGACATGTCTCGTTATTATGATATAACCTTCCATGAATTAAGTGGAAAATCAGTGGTGAAAAGAGAAGTTATTTCAGAGAAAGAACCATTTGATGCATGGCAAGATGCGTGTGTTTCATTTACAGAAGAAGTCTTAAATATCCGTGTGAATGAAGAAGCCTTTGTTACATTAAATCGTCGCTTTGTGGTTCGGATCGACACAGAGGAAGTAGATGGACCTGTTGATAAGCAAATCAAACGTCATGATGAAATCATGGGCGTGGTGAATACGTTGTCGAATATGGGGTTTTAGTTGAAATAAACAAAGGTTGGAAAATGTCGTTCATTTTCCAACCTTTGTTTATTTTATAAAAAGAATAAGAAGCCAATTGAAGCAAGCAATAGAAGCGCGCCGCAAGTAAAGAGCAAACGAGTTGTCGGTGTAGCTGTCTTTTTACTTCCTCTACGAGTACCTGCTACTCGTTTTCTAAATACTCTAGAAAGAATAAGGAATAATACACCTAAAGTAGCTAATAGGCCGCTAATTGCATAATCAAACAGCGTGAAGTCTGAGTCTGATTTAGCAGGTGTTTTTTTATTGTTTTTTGTTTCTTTTAAAGTGTCTTTTTTTGTGTCTGTTTTTCCTGCTTCTTGATAATTGATACTTGGAGCAGGGATTTTATCAGAAACTTGCCCAAATTCTCCAGTGAAAGATAGTTTTCCATTATCTAATGTGAAGGTTGGTTTTGTTCCTTTTTTGACAAGTCCATAAACATCTTGGTCTAACTGAATGTTTTTATTGTTGACTGTGTTAGCGCCTTTTGATAGTAATTTTTTATATTCATAACTAGTAAATGCGTGATCCAAAATCGCATTTCCGGCTAAATGACGTTCGTATTCGCCTTCTTGATCTGCCCAGTCGCCTACGCCTAAGATAACTTCGATCAAGCGAGTATCTCCTCTTTTAGCAGTGGCAATATAGTTGAATCCGCCGGTTGGACTTGAACCGGTTTTCAAGCCATCCACACCTTCATATCCATATTTAGCGCCAGGAAGTGAATAATTGTAGGTTTCAAAGGTTTCTTCTTGAGGTGTATTTTTCATGGTTGTCACAACCGGTTTATTAGTAAACTGTAGCACATCAGGATATTTCTTGATCAAACTATACGTTAAAATAGCTAAGTCTCTAGCCGTTGATTTGTTGTCGCCATCAGGATCAATCCCCTCTGGATTATAGTAACCGCCAAAAGCGCTAACTTGTGCACCACTGCTGTTGTAGTACGTTGTATTGGTCATCCCTAGTTCAGCGGCTTTTTCGTTCATTTTATTGATAAAAGCCGTTTCGTCGTTGTCAGAAACTAGATTTGCCAACATTAGAGTTGCGACATTTGAAGAAGGAACTGCGATCATTGAGAAGATATCCCGGACAGGATATTCAACTCCTAGTGAGATTTTATTATTGCTCAACGCATAAATTTGTGAGATATTGACATATTTTTCAGTGGCAGTGATAGTGGTATCCAGTGTGAATTTTCCTTGTTCCATTGCTTCAAAAGCTAAATACATTGTCATCACTTTAGCAATGCTTGCTGGACTCCAAGATAAATCCGGCTGATCCTCCCATAAAATTTGTCCTGAAGTAGCGTCAATAACGATGGAAGATTTTGGTTTATAGCCCTCTTTTACTGGAAAACCAGTTTTTTCAGCAAAGTCCATCAAATTTTCTTGTGCATAGCTTTTCTGTGGAACGCTTCCCAGTAAAATAATCCCGATAAATAAACAATGAATCAATGTTCGTATGAATAATTCTTTTTTGATCATAACTAAATCCCTTCATTTTTTGTGTTTTTATTCAGTTGAGCTTAAAAAACATTTTTTTGCTATGTTTCGCTCGTGAAAAAAAGTCGTATCTTTATTCTACTTGAAAAACGGATGAGCTGCATACTTTTTTTGAAATTTTCCTGAAATTCATTATTAAGAATCAAAAAAAACAGATTAAATACACAAAAGGTCGTTTTCTTAGTAAACATTAATGATAAAACCTTGAAAATTGCTGAAAAAAAGTGCATTATAGAACTAATACTTTATAATTATTTCGCTGTACGAACTCGTCCAGCTTTAACGAAAGGAAGTCATCATGTCAGAGCGTGGATTATTAATTGTACTATCAGGTCCTTCTGGAGTTGGTAAAGGAACAGTACGAAAAGCAATTTTTGATAGTGAAGAAAATGATTTTCAGTACTCAATTTCTATGACCACCCGTAAGATGCGGGAGGGGGAAGTAGAAGGAGTCGATTACTATTTCCGAACAAAAGAAGAATTTGAAGCAATGATCGAAGCCGGTGAGATGTTAGAATATGCGCAATACGTTGGAAATTACTACGGAACGCCATTAACCTATGTCAACCAAACGCTTGATGAAGGAAAAGATGTCTTTTTAGAAATCGAAGTCCAAGGTGCTGAGCAGGTTAAAGCCCAAGCGCCAGACGGTGTGTTTATTTTCTTAACACCACCTGATTTATCAGAATTAAAATCACGAATTGTCGGTCGTGGTACGGATGATCATGATGTGATAGAAGAAAGAATGCGTGTCGCTCGCGAAGAAATCGAAATGATGGCATTATATGATTATGCGGTTGTGAACGATGAAGTGCCATTAGCAGTAAAACGAATTAAAGAAATTATCGCGAGTGAACATTTTCGCGTTGATCGAGTAATTGGAAAATATATTAAAATGTTGAAGGAGATGTAGCCTTATGATGTTAAAACCATCTATTGACTCATTATTGAAAGAAGTACCATCAAAATATTCACTTGTTATCCTAGCAAGCAAGCGTGCCCATGAATTAGACGAAGGTGCACAACCAACATTGGAAAGTTTTGAATCTGTAAAAAGCGTTGGACAAGCACTAGAAGAAATCGATGCAGCGACAGTAATCAATGATCCCAAACCAGAAGAAAAACGTGAAAGAATGCGTTTAGCTAAAGAAGAGCAAAAAATGAAACATGACCAAGAGCAAAAAGAGCTTGAAAATCGCATTCGCGAAGAAAAAAGTTTGTAAGACCTATACAGAACTGAGATGAAACTGTTAACAGTTTTATCTCAGTTTTTGCGTATGTCCTAAGACAGATACTTATCGTTTTGTCGATAAAAATCAGAGGAACAAGACAAATGACGGATTCTTTAGTACAATAAGCAAAGAAAAGCGTAACAAGCCGCTTAGCTCTGGCGAAAAAATAGGAAAATACTATTTCATAGAACAAGTTGATTTAAACTAGATAATAAACACAGACTTTTTAGAATGGGGGAACAATTATGAGAAAAGCGGCACAAGTGATTGTCGATGTACCAACGATGCAGACAGACCAACCGTTTACTTATTTGATTCCTTTTAATTTAGAAGGGCAATTAACCATTGGCATGCGGGTAGAAGTTCCTTTTGGGAATGGGAATCGTCATCTACAAGGATTTGTCTTAGGAATAGATGACGTCTCTGATGAAGTGATTTCAGCACAACAGTTTGAATGGAAAGAAATTCTGTCTGTTCTAGATTTGAAGCCTGTGCTGAATGTGGAGTTATTGGAACTAGCAGATTATATGAAGGAAAAAACATTTGCCTTTAAAATCACCTGTCTACAAACAATGTTGCCAAGTGTTATGCGGGCGGATTATCGAAAATACATATATTTAACAGATGAATTAGAAGAAAGTATCCAAGATGAATTATTTTATGGCTTAGAAGAAATTGCTTGGGATGATGCATTAGCACGGAATATTTTGCCTCAATTGATGCAACTAAGAAAGCAGCAAAAAGTCGATATTCGTTATGAAGTCAATACCCGTAATAAAGTCAAAATGATCCGCTCTATTCAAGCTGTAAAGAGTTTTGAAGAGTTAGAAGAGGCACGAATGGATCTGCGAAAGGGTTCACAGAAGAAGGAGCAATTGATTAATTATTTGCAGCAATTAGGGGTAGAGCAGTTGACCACGGTGAAAGAAATGAAAGAACTAGGCTTTAGCACGGCTGTTTTAAATGATGGAGCCAACAAAAACTGGCTGAAGTTTGTAGAAACAGAAGCGTATCGTGATCCATTTGCCGATCATACATTTGAAAAAACAACAGCTTTGTCTTTAAACGAGGAACAACAAGTAGCTGTGGATAAAGTGTTAGGGTCAATGAATCAAGGAGAAAGCAAAACATACCTTTTAGAAGGCATTACTGGTAGCGGAAAAACAGAAGTGTATCTACAAGTGATTGCAGAAGTATTGAATCAAGGGAAAACAGCGATGATGCTCGTTCCAGAAATTTCGTTGACACCGCAAATGGTTCAGCGTTTCAAGAGTCGTTTTGGTGAGCAAGTTGCCGTGATGCACAGTGCATTGTCTCAAGGTGAAAAATACGACGAGTGGCGGAAAATCGAGCGTGGTGAAGCACAAGTTGTGGTTGGAGTACGTTCTGCCATTTTTGCACCTTTGGAAAACCTTGGTGTTGTAATCATCGATGAAGAACATGAAGCAAGCTACAAACAAGAAGAAACCCCTCGATATCATGCGCGTGATTTGGCCATTTGGCGTGGGAAGTATCATCATTGTCCAGTGGTTTTAGGAAGTGCGACACCGTCTTTGGAATCACGAGCACGAGCACAGAAAAATGTCTATGAACGTTTAGCCCTGACCAAACGAGCAAATCAAACGGCAACATTGCCTACAATTGATGTAGTGGATATGCGGGAAGAGATTCAAAATAAAAATATATCGTCATTTTCACGAGCACTTCAAGAAAAAATCCAAGATCGTTTAGCTAAAAAAGAACAAAGTGTCTTATTACTGAACCGTCGGGGCTATTCTTCTTTTGTGATGTGTCGAGACTGTGGCTATGTATTGCCTTGTCCCAATTGCGATATTTCGTTAACGTTGCATATGGATACCAAAACAATGAAATGTCACTACTGCGGTCATGAAGAACGCATCCCCTATCATTGCCCAAATTGTGGTGGAGATAAGATTCGTTATTATGGAACGGGCACTCAAAAAGTCGAAGAGGAGTTAATCGCGTTGTTTCCGGAAAGTCGCGTCCTACGAATGGATGTGGATACAACCAGACGTAAAGGTGCGCATGAGAAGATTTTGACAGCTTTCGGTAATCATGAGGCAGATATTTTATTAGGTACACAAATGATTGCTAAAGGACTAGATTTTCCTAATGTAACCTTAGTTGGGGTTTTAAATGCAGACACGGCTCTTAATCTTCCTGATTTTCGTTCTAGTGAGCGAACTTTCCAGTTGTTGACCCAAGTTAGTGGTCGGGCTGGTCGAGCCGAGAAACCAGGTGAAGTAGTTATTCAATCATTTAATCCAGAGCATTATGCCATTCAACTAGCCAAAGCACAAGACTATGAAGACTTTTATCAAAAAGAAATGTATGTACGCCATCGAGGAGACTATCCGCCATTTTACTTTACGGTGCAAATCACAGCAAGTCATCCAGAAGAAAATCAAGCGGCAAAGCAGATGTTTGAAATTGTTAAGGAGTTAAAAGAAGGATTATCGGATCAAAGTATTTTGCTGGGTCCAACGCCCAATGCGATTATGCGGGTCAATAATCGTTACTTTTATCAAGTAATCATAAAATATAAAAATGAACCAAATTTACAAAATATCTTGAAAAAAATACTGACTGATACTCAAAGAGCAACCGCTCATGGCTTGAAATTATCGATTGATGCTGAACCAATGAATTTTATATAACCTAGCTTCTCGAATCAGCGACCCGATAATTCAATTCGTTTTATCAAAGAAAGGAAAATTCATGCGCTATCCTATAGTAATCCACCCTAATGAACGTTTGAAACAAAAAGCAAAACCAGTAACAATGATTACGGATGAAACCATTACACTTTTAGAAGATATGTATGAAACAATGATTGCTCACGATGGAATTGGTCTTGCAGCACCTCAAATCGGCAAAAACCTACAACTTGCAGTAATCGAAGTAGATGAGGAAACGGGCTTGTTTGAACTGATCAATCCTGAAATTATTGACAGTAAAGGAACAGATATTGATGTGGAAGGCTGTTTAAGTATTCCAGAAACCTTTGGAACTGTGGAACGAGCGGATGAAGTGACTGTTCGTTATTTCGACCGTGAAGGAGATGAAATCGAAGTAACCGCTTATGGCTATTTAGCTAGAGCTTTTCAACATGAAATCGATCATTTAAACGGCGAATTGTTCATTGATAAAATCATTGAACCAATCAAACCAGAAGATTTAGATGCATATATGGAGGAACATTTTGATGACTAAAATAATATTTATGGGAACACCTGCGTTTTCTGTTCCTGTTTTAGAAGGATTAATTGAAAAGGGCTATGAGATTCAAGCGGTAGTCACACAGCCTGATCGCCCTGTTGGACGAAAAAAAGTAATTACACCAACCCCTGTAAAAGAAGCCGCATTGAAACATAATCTACTTGTCTTACAGCCTGAAAAAATCTCAGGTTCACCAGAGATGGATCAAATCATTGAGCTTGCGCCAGATTTGATTGTGACGGCCGCTTTTGGGCAGTTTTTACCAGAGAAAATTTTACATGCGCCTAAATTTGGGGCAATCAATGTTCATGCGTCTTTATTACCTAAATATCGAGGTGGTGCTCCTGTTCATTATTCGATTATTGAAGGCGAAAAAGAAACAGGCGTTACCATTATGGAAATGGTGAAAAAAATGGATGCAGGTGATATTCTATCGCAAAAAGCAATTCCAATCACTAAAACAGATGATGTGGGCACAATGTTTGATAAATTAAGTGTTGTTGGTAAAGAATTGTTGTTAGAAACACTGCCTAAACTGTTAGCGAACGAAATTACTCCGATCCCTCAAGATGAAACCAAGGTGACATTTTCACCGAATATTACTAGAGAGCAAGAACAAATTGACTGGCATAAAACGGCTGAGCAAGTTGATAATCAAGTGCGCGGTATGTGTCCATGGCCGACAGCCTTTACCACATACAATGAAACCAACTGGAAACTTTGGGAGGTTACACCGCTAGAGGAAACAACAGAAGCTATGCCAGGAACAATCATCAAACGTAGCAAAAAAGAGCTATGGGTTGCGTGCGGCAAAGGAACCGTTCTTGCTATTAATACGCTTCAGCCATCAGGCAAAGGAAAATTATTTATTCAAGATTTCTTAAATGGGGTTGGTAAAACAGTCGCAGAATCAGATAAGGTGGGCTAAAAGAGATGGGGAAAAAAATACCAACAAGAGTAAAAAGTTCGGTTCGTTACGTAGCGTTAAGAACGATTGAGCGTGTAGATAATGGTGGAGCATACTCAAATTTACTATTGAACGAGATGATCAATAACTCCGCATTAGGAGAAAAAGATAGTCGTTTATTCACAGAACTTGTTTATGGAACCATTAGCCGTAAATTGTTACTAGAATACTATTTAACACCTTTTATTCAAAATCCTAAAAAAGTCGACAGTTGGGTGAAAAATCTACTAAGTCTGTCTGTCTATCAGCTAGTCTTTTTAGACAAAATTCCTGATCATGCCATCATCAATGAAGCAGTGGAAATTGGTAAGCACAGAGGAAATATTGGGGTTGCTCGATTTGTTAATGGTGTGCTTCGAGCTTTTCAACGTGAAGGAGCTCCTGGTTTAGAAAAAATCAAAGACCCTGTAGATCGTTTATCTGTGGAAATCAGTATGCCTAAATGGTTGACAGAAAAGCTGATCAAGCAAATGGGAGTAGAAGAAACGAGAAAATTAGGTCTGTCGCTTTTTGAAAAAAGTCATGTAAGCGGTCGTGTGGATACTCGTGAAATCAGTATCGCTGATGCGCTGGAAGAACTGCAAAAAGACCATATCGAAGCTTTTTCTAGCCAAGTGTCGCCTTATGGTGTGGTAGCAGACAAAGGATTTTTAGCTGGCAACTATCTATTTGAAGCTGGAAAATTAACGATTCAAGATGAAAGTTCAATGTTAGTTGCTCCAGCTATGCAAATCGAAAAAAATCATGTTGTTTTAGATGCATGCGCTGCACCAGGAGGAAAAACGACCCATATTGCGACTTTCCTTGATAGAAAACAAGGTGGACGTGTGAAGGCGTTGGATATCCATGATCATAAAATAAAATTGATTAAACAAAATGCTGAACGTCTTCATGTCAAAGAAGTTGTTGATACTGAGAAACTGGATGCGCGTAAAGTTGGAGAAGCGTTTCCGGCAGAGTATTTTGACCGAATTTTAGTGGATGCGCCCTGTTCGGGCTTAGGTCTGATGCGTCGAAAACCAGATATTAAGTACCATAAATCAGCGCAAGATTTTGAACAGTTACCGAAAATACAATTAGAAATTCTAGAAAGTGTTGCACATACATTGAAACAATGGGGTATAATGGTCTATAGCACATGCACAATTGCCGAAGAAGAAAATCAAGAAGTTGTTGCAGCATTTTTAGAAAAACATTCAGAATTTAAAAAAATTGATATCGAGGTAAACGAAGCTGTTCAATCCGCTATAAAGGATCAAATGCTGACATTGTACCCGCATCAATTAGGAACAGATGGCTTTTTTATTTGTTGTATGCAGAAAGTTTGTTAAACGAGGTGAAGCAAAGTGGAAATCAATTTTCAAACAGATGTCGGACGAAAACGAAATACCAATCAAGATTATGCAGGGCTATTTGAGAATCAAGTAGGCATTTCTTTAGCGATTTTAGCTGATGGGATGGGTGGTCATCAAGCAGGTGATGTTGCGAGTCAGATGGCAGTTAATCATTTAGGTGCCCGCTGGCAAGAAAATTCTCTTGATACATCGGAAAAAGCAGCACAATGGTTGATCAAAGAAATTCAAGCTGGAAACGAAATGATCTATGAAAAAGGGCAGTCTCAGCCTGAATATTTAGGGATGGGCACAACCATCGTTAGTGCAGTATTGCTGGATCAGTCATTTGTGTTGGCTAATATTGGAGACAGTCGCGCTTATTTGGTTCGTAATAATCAATTGCGCCAACTAACGGAAGATCATTCTTTAGTCAATGAATTAGTAAAATCAGGTGAAATTACTCGCGAAATGGCTGCCAATCACCCACGGAAAAATGTCTTGACGCGCTCATTAGGTATGCCTAGAACGGTGGAAGTTGATGTGACGAACCATCTTTGGATACCCGATGATTATATTTTGTTGTGTTCAGATGGTCTGACAAATATGGTTGCAGAAGAAGATATCTTGGCGATTTTGCTCTCGGAAAAACCATTAAATGAAAAAGTTGAAACATTGATCGCCACAGCAAATGAAGCTGGTGGAGCAGATAATATTACTGTATTAGTTATTTATTTTGACGAACAGAAGGAGGAAAACCAATGATCGAAATCGGCAGAAAATTGAATGGTCGATATCATATTATTGGCAATATCGGTAGCGGTGGCATGGCGAACGTTTTTCTTGCTCATGACCTGATCTTAGACCGGGATGTAGCGGTGAAAGTGCTGCGTTTTGACTTTCAAAATGATCAAGCAGCCATTCGCCGTTTTCAAAGAGAAGCATTAGCGGCTACTGAATTGGTTCATCCGAATATCGTCAGTGTTTATGATGTTGGTGAAGAAGACGGCCTACAATACTTAGTAATGGAATATGTAAAGGGCATGGATCTGAAAAGATATATCCAAACACAATATCCGATCCCTTATGCAAAAACAGTGGATATCATGGAACAAATTTTATCAGCTGTTTCATTAGCCCACGAACATAGAATTATCCATAGAGACTTAAAACCACAAAATATTTTGATGGACGAAAGCGGCGTAGTGAAAATCACCGATTTTGGGATTGCCATTGCACTAACAGAAACCTCTATCACGCAAACCAATACAATGCTGGGTTCCGTACATTACTTGTCTCCAGAACAAGCACGCGGCAGCATGGCAACGAATCAATCAGATGTTTATGCGGTTGGAATTATTTTATATGAAATGCTGACAAGTAATGTTCCGTTTGACGGTGAATCAGCCGTTACAATTGCATTGAAACACTTTCAAGAAGAAATGCCTTCGGTTAAAACATTTGATCCTAACATTCCTCAATCTTTGGAGAATGTAGTTTTGCATGCGACAGCGAAAGATCCTGCTGATCGCTATAAAACAGCAGAAGAAATGTCTCGTGATTTATACACAGTATTAGCAGCAAATCGATTGAATGAACCTAAATGGCAGCCCACAGGTTTGATGGGAGAAACGAAAATCTTAACGCCAATTACAGAAGATACGCCAATGCCATCTTCATTTAATACAATGGAAACACCACCGCAAGAACAGAATGAACATGAAGAAGCGGAACAAGAAGCTGCAGCTAAAAAGAAAAAGAAGAAAAAACGTAGGTTGATAGTCATGCTCTTTTTAGCGATGGCGTTAATTGTTGGTGGAGTACTGTATTTTGCTGGTAGTGGCAATGATGAAATGAAAATACCAGATGTAAAAGATAAAACAGAAGCTGATGCTAGAAGCACATTGAAAGAAGCAGGTTTTTTAGGGGTCAAATCCGAGACCAAAGAAGTTCCTGATGAAACAGTCGCCGAAGGACACGTGGTTAAAACAGATCCACTGGCGGGTTCGACTGTGAAAAAAAATAAAGAAATAACTTTATATGTCAGCTCAGGAAGTAAAAAAATCAAATTAGACGATTACACTGGGCAAAACTATAAAGATGCGATTGAAGCCTTAGGGAAGCTAGGATTCCAAGAAAGTCGTATCAAAATTACGAAAGAAACGGACTCTAAAGTAGACGAAGATAAAGTGATTCGTCAAACACCAGACTCTGGTGAAGAAGTTGATCCAAAAACAGATGAGATTACGTTAGTCGTAAGTGAAGGCCCTGAAAGTGTTTATCTACCTGATTATGTTAGCCTAGGGTATAACTACGATACAGCAGTATCTGATTTGTTAACAAATATAGGCATCAAAGAAAGTCAAATTACTCGAGTGGACAAAGCCAGTGATACGGTAGAAAAAGGCTTAGTCATGGGACAAAATCCAGCAGCAGGTAATTTATTTAATCCTAAAAAAGGCAAAGTTACTCTGACTGTCAGCTCTGGTCCAGATAAAACAACTCAAAGCAGTTCTGACTCAAATAAAATTACTTTAGGTAATTATGAAGGCCGTTTGTATGACAACGTTGTGGCTGATCTCGTTGCACTGGGAATTAAGTATGAGCAAGTGGATGAAGCGAGTGATTTAGAAAAAGGCAAAGTTATTTCACAAGAACCGGTAGCAGGAAGTAATTTTGATATTAAAAAAGATAAAGTTATCTTAAGGGTCAGCAAAGGTCCAAGTAATGTGAGTGTTCCAGATGTCACAGGACTTTCTCCATCAGAAGCAAAAGCAAAAATCGAAAGCAGTGGTTTAACATTTGTTTCAGGTTCAGGTGATACATCTAAAGGCAAAGTAGTGAGCACTTCACCAAGCGCAGGCGAAAGTGTTGCTAAAGGTGGAAGTGTGACTGTTAATTTTTCTAGTGATAACCAAGCCAATCCTAATGGCTGAAACAATTAAATAAGTTGAGGTGACTGAGACAGAGCTGTAAGAGGCTTGTCTTGGTCGCTTTTTTTATGAAGAAGTCGAGCCAAAAACGCTACCACGGACCGCAAAATTTAAATAGACGAGTAACTGCTCGCTTTTCAATCACAGGGTCTACTCGGTTTTTGTAGCTAAGCACTTTTATCTCCTTCATTTAGCTTTTCTCTAACCTGTGGTAAAATGAATTCAGTAGAATTGAGGAGGTGGTATTTCTGAAAGGCCAAATCAGAAAAGCATTAAGTGGTTTTTACTACATTTATACAGATGGAGAAACATACCAAACAAGAGCCCGCGGGAATTTTCGTAACCGTAATATCACACCATTAGTCGGGGATGAGGTCATGTTTGAAAGTGATAATCGAACAGACGGCTATTTGTTAGAAGTATATCCTAGACAAAATGAACTTGTTCGCCCGCCAGTTGCAAATGTGGACCAAGGCGTTATTGTTATGAGTATGGTAGAGCCGAATTTTTCATATAATTTATTGGATCGTTTTTTAGTTACTTTAGAAGATAAAAGAATTGACCCGATTATTTATTTGACCAAAGTCGATTTATTGACGGAAACGGAACAAGCTCATTTAGCGGAAATTAAAAAAATATATGAAGCAATCGGTTACCCAGTTATTGCTGCCACAAAAGAAAATGATGAACAAGCGATTCATGCCTTAGAACAGTATTTTCCTGAAAGTTTGACTGTATTTATGGGGCAATCTGGCGCAGGGAAATCAACCTTGTTAAACAAAATCTCTCCTGAGTTACAATTGGCGACAAATGAAATTTCCGAATCATTAGGTCGAGGCAAGCACACGACACGACATGTGGAACTGCTGCCTTTGTATGATGGTCTTGTCGCTGACACACCTGGATTTAGCTCAATCGATTTTTTAGAAATGGAAACAACCGAATTACCCAAACAATTTCCAGAATTTGTGGAAGCGTCTGCTTCCTGTAAATTTAGAGAATGTATGCATCGCAAAGAACCAGGTTGTGAAGTGAAACAACGTGTGGAAGCAGGAACGATTGCTCAAACACGATATGATAACTATTTGCAATTCCTATTAGAAATAGAAAATCGCAGACCTATCTATAAGAAAAAATAAAAAAAGGTATTTAGCCAACTAGGCAAAGAATAACAAATATAAAAAATGAAGGAGTGGCGTTCATGAAACTAGCCCCATCGATTTTAAGTGCCGATTTTGCCAATTTAGAAAGAGATATTCAATTAGTCGAAAAATTAGGAGCTGATTACATTCACGTAGATGTAATGGATGGTCAATTTGTTCCCAATATTACTTTAGGTCCCAACGTAGTTTCTGCAATCCGACCAGTGACGAAATTACCGTTAGATGTTCATTTGATGATCGTTCAGCCGGAGAATTATATTGATGCGTTTGCTGAAGCGGGTGCAGATATCATTACTGTTCATGAAGAGTCGACACCCCATATCCATCGTGCTGTGCAGATGATTAAGGCTAAAGGTGTGAAAGCAGGTGTTGTAATCAATCCTGGAACATCGTTGTCAGCTATTGAAAATGTGTTGGATTTAGTGGATCAAGTTTTAATTATGACTGTGAATCCAGGCTTTGGCGGACAATCATTTATTGAAAGCTCGTTAGACAAAATTGCTCAATTAAAAGAATGGAAAGAATCAAAAGGCTATACGTATGATATCGAAGTTGATGGCGGCATTGTTCCAGAGACAGCTAAGCGCTGTAAAGAAGCAGGGGCAAACGTATTTGTAGCAGGTTCATATATCTATAACTCGGAAAGTCCAAAAGATCGTATGGATGCGTTGAGAGCTGTGTTGAACGGATGAATCTACTTCTTGTTGCTGGTGGAACGCCTGATGCGTGGCCGCAAGTAAATTCAGCAGATTTCGATTATTTTGTTGGGGTCGATCGAGGCAGTTTGTTTATTTTGGAAAAAGGCTGGCCGTTGCATTTGGCTGTGGGTGATTTTGATTCTTTAACAGAAGACGAACGTCAGCTTGTGCAAAGAAAAGCCGAAGAGCTAAAACAAGCTCAAGCTGAAAAAGACGACACGGATACGCAGTTAGCTTTAGCGCTGGCGTTGGAAAAATTTCCGAATGCCAAAGTAACGATGATTGGCACAACGGGTGGTCGTTTGGATCATTTTTTATCTAATCTTTGGCTACCATTAGAACCGCGATTTCGACCGTTTGCAGGGCAACTAATCGTAAAAGATGATCAAAATAGTATCTCTTATTATTTACCAGGAAGCTATGTGTTAAAAAAAGAGGCGGACATGAGGTATCTTGCGTACTGTTGTTTGACACCTGTTACGAATTTAACGCTGACTGAAAGTAAATACACACTAAATCAGGCTGATGTCGATCGCCCAATTTCATATGCAAGTAATGAATTTGTTGGAGAAACAGCAAGTTTTTCCTTTGATACAGGGCTAATAGCAGTGATTCAAAGTCGAGATAAATAAAAAAAGCTGAACGGCATGCCGTTCGGCTTTTTGATTTACGTTCTATTAAACACGCTCG
Organism: Enterococcus sp. 4G2_DIV0659; assembly: GCF_002140715.2. Lineage (NCBI taxonomy): Bacteria > Bacillati > Bacillota > Bacilli > Lactobacillales > Enterococcaceae > Enterococcus > Candidatus Enterococcus mansonii. The sequence goes on from NZ_NGLE02000001.1 coordinate 1,879,701, forward strand.
ATTTTACCAGATTTCAAAGCACGAGTTGACACCCAAACTTTTTTAGGTTTACCGTCTATTAATACACGAACTTTTTGCAAGTTAGGTTTAACAGTACGTTTAGTAGCGTTCATTGCATGTGAGCGGTTATTGCCGCTGCTTGTCTTACGACCAGTAAAGTAACATACTTTTGCCATTTTTAGTTTCCTCCTTTGCTTTGATCTTGGAGCGATAGTTTTCAGCTCATACTAACTTAATTTATCATAGAAAGTAGGTTTTTGCAAGAGGGTAGAGAGGAAAATAAAATAAAGCATGAAAATATATCTAGAATAAGCTTAGTTGTATTTTGTAAATATAAATATTAAAGAACTAAAGAGGATGAAAAAAGACGGAACGTATCACTACTTCCGTCTTTTTTCACTTATTTTTCTGATGACTTACGAAGAGCTCTTGCGTAGAAAATGCCGATACAAGTTGTAATACAAGAAAACAAAATTTTGAGTGGCAAGAAAGTAACTGCAATTGTTGACATCATGAACAAGAAAATTAAAACTAATAGTAAATTTAGCTGTTTTTTATCCATCCTTACTCCTCATTTCATAAATTATGTTACAGCAATAGCGATGATGCCTATCCCAACACCAACACCGATTGTTGAGCACCATCCGCAGTTCAAAAGTTTTTCTTGTTGCTCAACCATTTTAATCGATTTCATTATGATTCCTCCTAGATTGTATTTTTTCATAAAAGCTTTGGATTTACTTATTTTAGGTTACTGTAATAACTCCTACAGCGATTCCAACACCAATTCCGACACCTGTCCAAAAATCGCCAACATGACCGTTCAATAACTGTTTTTCAACCTCTACAAACTTAATAGTTTTCATTAGGCGTAGCCTCCTTTCATTACATTATTTTCTTTCATAGAATAATTGCTGTTAAAATTTCCAAATCCAAATTGGCAACATAATAGGGGAAATCCAATTCATAATTTTCACCTCCTGATTATTAAATTCTCATTATTATGTTATAGCGATTGCACCACCAATAACTATTCCAATACCAACGCCTGTCCAAAAGCCATTTAGTACTTTAGTATTTGTTTCTTCAAATTTAAGTTTGTTCATATATCTTACCTCTGTTCCTTCATTTTTTTGTTGTGCACACTTAAAGTATAGGCTGATTTGTCTACTCACTGCTTTTTTATCCTCATCCCTTATTTCTATCGCTTATTCGTTTTCAAATCCGTCTTTATAAAACGTTTAGGCATTCTTAAACGTAAAAAAATACAATTAAGATAAGAATAAAGTGATTTGAGAGAAGATGCGTGGTTTCTATGGTCTATGGATATAATGACAATATAAATAAAAGGAGTGGTTAAGATGATCGGAATGACCTTAGTAGAAGAAAGTAATCACCTATTAAGAAGTGTGGATGATGTGAATCTATTAGATGTATTAAAAGAAAATTGTTTTTTAGAAGAGTTAAGTTTTGATAGATATGATTATGATACAAATAGTTTCTTGGATTTGATAGATTATACAGAATTTCAAGACTATACAGAATATGTATTTGTTAGTCTATCAAAGTCGGTTCGTCTACCTAGGATCATTCATTTTCTTAACAGTTTTAGTGAAGTGACCAAATTTCACTATATCTCTATCGATGAATCGTCAAATGAAACTATAGAACAACTTATTGATAGGGAAAAATTAATCGCTCAAGAAAAAGTAGATGAGTCTTCAGATATTATTTTAAAAAATGGTCTAATGGCACTATTTACAGGTGTCTATCCTAGAATATTCAGAAAAAATATCATTAAACATTTGTATGTTGAGCACGGAAAAGATCTAGCTAATATACATCCATCAGTTTATCTGAATTGTGCAATTAATCATGGAGTGTATATTGATGAGTCTCGAAGTGTGGCGCATGCAGTGAAAAGATGTGTTCCTAGTATAGTTGTCTATAAAGACTCTATAAAGACATTTGTTAAAGAGGTTGAATTGGAGGAATTATCAGAAGAAAAGCTGAAGCAACAACTCGAAATATTTGCCAATACTGGGACAATCACTTGGCAAGAACGGAAAAATGGCATAATAGATTATTCCGAGATGCTATCTCTTGGTTTAGAGCGAAGGTTATTCGTATTTGAAGATGGGATTTACTTAGACTATAGACGAACAAAAAAATTGTTTAGTGATATCAGTCGTTCTTTTGCGGAGATTGAATTAGTTAAGAGCAGATTCAAGAAAAAAACAGAGAAAAATGGTTTGTATGAAGTGTTCCCAGTATTGATTAATCTTGCAATTTCCTTAAATGACAATCATTTATCTTTTATTACACCATTCAATAATAATCAGTTTGAAGCAATTTATTTAGAAGCATATCCAAGTGAATGGATCGTTTTATCAACTAGTGAAGGTTACTTGGCGTTCCATAGTCAAAGCAATCGGACATTTGAAGTAAACCAATTGTTTGTTGAGATATTTGAAGCGCAGGTTAAAGGGTGTACTGAACTAATAAAAGATAAAAACAGTGAAATAACAGATGAAATGATTAAAGAACATGAGGAGTTGATGTTAAGTGTATGAAACTCTATTTTTTGGAACATTCAAGTCAAAATTAAAGGAAGAAATAGAAATCACGAATAATATTTATCAAGAGCCAGTATTTGCTAATTACTATGAGGCTATTGTTAAAGAAAATATGAACGGAGATTTAGACTATTACTTAACTAGTTTCAATGAGAATGATCGGGTGTTAGAGATAGGAACAGGAAATGGGCGAATCTTAAAACCATTACTAAAGCATGGTGTAGAGATTTATGGTATTGAACCTGAAGAAGAAATGCTGACTTTTTTAAATGAAGAAGAAAAAAGTCACGTGTATGTCGGAGGAATTGAAGATATTCAGCAATTCGAACATTCCGAAAAGTATACGTATATCATTATTCCAGCTACATCGATTTCCTTATTTGATGAACAAGTATTTTCAATTTTTTTAAAGAATGCAAAACAATTATTAACAAGTACAGGCAAGATTATCTTTGATTTTCTAAGTCCGGAGTGCATAAATGAATTACATGAGAAAATTTCCGTTGAAAAAATTAATGATCAGTTATTTATGGCAGGAAACTTTGTAAAAGAAAAACAGTTCATTTATAACATTTATACAAAAACAACTACTGGAAAAAGAAAATTAGGATATTCAGTTAAGAACATCTATTCAGTAGAGCAAGTGAGTAAACTGTGTGAAATGTTTGGATATACCGCTCATGTTTTAAGAAGTCATAGTGGCTATGTCATGATGGAGGTAGTAAATGATGAAATATAATTATGTAGTTCCAATGGGGGATATTTCGTCCATAAATAATAAGTTAGCACTGATAAGAGCAGAAAATGAATATGTATTTGATTATAACCAAAAACGATTTATGGATCTTAGAAGTGGATTATGGAATGTGAATTTGGGTTATAAAACAGAGTTGTATGAATCTGTTCAACAGCGACTGAATGAGCAATTATCAACGAATCTAACCTATTTGGATATTCATTCATTTCATCATCCACTCTATCAAGAGTATGCAGAAAAACTATGTGCATTTGTCGATGCTGAAGGGAATTATACTCAGCTCATTTATACAAATAGTGGATCTGAATGTACGGAGTTAGCTTTGAAGTTATCGAGACAAATCAATAATCAAAAAGTAAAAACTCTTGCTTTTTCGAAAGGATATCACGGTACTTTTTGGGGAGGTATGTCAGTAAGTGGTTTAGATCAAGAAGTTACTGAAGTTTATAACCCCAAAATAAGTAATATTGAATTTATTAAATTTCCTGAAAATAAATCAGAAGAGGAAGAATTATTAACATATATTGAGCGGCATCATTGTGAATATGGAGCAATGATTATTGAGCCTGTTTTAGGATCAGCAGGTGTGAAAATCCCTTCATTTCCGTTTATGAATAAATTAGGTGAGTTGTTGAAACAGAATGGGATTATGATAATTTTTGATGAAGTAGCTACAGGTTTTTACCGAACGGGACAACGTTTTTTCTTTCATTATTTAGATTTTAAACCAGATATAATCAATCTTAGCAAAGGAATCAACAATGGTATCTTGCCTTTTGGAGCTGTTTTATTATCTAATGAGCTTGTTAAAAAGTTGAAAAATGAAAACGTGGAACATTTTTCTACGCAAAATGGGAATCTGCTTGGAATAATTAGCGCACACGAAACCTTAAATTACTATCAAAAAAATGAAGTAGAAGTTTCAAAGAACATTCAAAGATTAAATGAAGTCATTCTTAGTGGATTGCAAGAACAGGATATTATGTGTAGAGGAATGGGATGTATGTTCGCAATAACGATAAATAATCCTTTGGCGCTACAATTGATTGTTGATGCATTAGAACAGGCAGGAGTTTTGTGTTATCAATACTTTAATTCATCTGAAGATAATGGGCTTACACTGATGCCATCATATTATACAAATTCTAAAAAAATAGCACAGGTAGTAAAGCTAATTGCTAGGGTGGTGAGGTCATATGCTTGATGTACAACGTCTGAAAGTGCAGCACGTTCTTTTTGAGTATATACAGTGTAATGATGATGTCTACATTTTCAATACGAAAAATGAGCGGATGATCAAAACAACTAGTGAAATGATTGACTATTTAGAAACATATGAGCTTGATAATAATCAAAATGATTCAGCAATTGACAAATTTATTTTTGGTGCGGGGAAGAGAAAGATTTTGGAATTCAAACTAAAAGGGTTTAGTATTCCTAAAGAATTTTTTTCAACATTTCTAAATTTTATGAGTTCTAGATATACATTGATGCTGTGTAAACTTTTTACATTAATAGGTGTGATACTACTACCCGTTTTCCTTCAAAAAGGTTTCAATAGCTATACCGTGGAAACCACTGAATTTAACGGGCTAATGTTATTTGGGTTATATGTCAGCCAAATTGTGATCACTATGCTTCACGAGTTAGGGCATTATTATTATTATCAAAAATACATTACTTCTAATCAATTTCGTTTTGGTTTCTTATTAAGATATTTTTTCTTATTCATGTTCTATACAAATGTTAACTTTATGGATCACCTTTCAAAAAGGAAGCAAATAAAAATCATGATTGCAGGTGTTCAAACACAATTGATTATCAGTGGAATATTATGCACAGTCATGTTATTTAAAACGTCTGATTTCCTTTTGATGTTGTTTTTTTTAAACCTTTTAAATATTTTTATTAACTTGGTTCCAGTTGTAAAAACAGATGGTTACTGGATAATCAATTTATTGATTGGATCCGAAGATTATATGCTTGCGTTTAAACATTGGGTTAGAAGGGAAAATAAGTCAATAAAGGGTTCTGAATTCCTACTAGCTATATTTAACGTTGGTGTTATTATATGCATACTAGTTAATGGATTAACAAAGATTATACAAATTTTCTTTTGAGAATGGATATAAGGAAAGGAAGGCTACGTATGAAAAACGTATTGGTTGTTGGTTCTACCGGTTACTTAGGACGAGCATATATTCAAATGCACAAAGAAAAATATCATTTTTGGGGTATTGATAAGGTAAGTGGCAATCATAGTGAAGGTGCTTTGCGCAAGGAATTTGTGGCTGATGTTACGGATTTTTGCAGTATAAGGAAAGTGAGGGAAGTATTCGAAAAAGAATCAGTTAAGATGGATGCTATCATATTTTCGATTGGAATAAATCCCATTCAAAGTTTCTATAGTATTAGCGAAGAAACATGGGATAAAACTTTTTCAGTAAATCTAAAGTCGATTGTATTTATGATTAAAGAGCTTTATCTGATTTTTAAGGAGAAAGTTTCAATTGTATTTATTGGTTCACAAAATGGTGTAGTGGGTCATGAGCATCGAATTGACTACGGGCCATCAAAAGCAGCGCTTATCCAATTAGCCAAAAACCTAACACTGGATTTTGAAGCGGATAAAGAAAAAGATATTAAAGTTAATGTGGTTTCTCCATCGTATATCTTGAATCAGAGTAATGAAGAATTGCTAACAGATTCTTTCGAAGGGAAAAAACTATTGAAAAAAATACCTTTAAAAAAATTTGTACAGTTGGAAGATGTAGTTGGAACAATCGATTTTCTATTATCAGACTGCAGTAAAGCGATTCGAGGACAAAATATAATCGTGGATTATGGGTACACGATCGTTTAAATGAAAGGGGTAAATAAAATGAGCTTAGAAATCAAGCAGCTGAAAAAAACAATGAACGAACGAGAAATATTAAAAGAAATCGACTTAACTATTCCTGAAGGTGAAATTTATGGTTTCTTAGGCGCAAATGGTGCGGGGAAAACAACAATTTTTAGACATATTTTAGGGATTTACACCCCTGATAAAGGAACAATTAAATGGAAGGGGGAGGAAATCAATCGATTTGATTCTACGAAAATAGGGTACCTTCCAGAAGAACGCGGTTTATACCCAAAAAGAACTGTTAAACAGCAATTAGTTTTTTTCGGGAAACTGCATAACATGAATAAAAAAGAAGCGGAAGAAAGTATTGAGTTTTGGTTAAACTTTTTTGAAATCCAAGAAAATTTGGAGCGTAAAATCAGTGAGCTCTCTAAAGGGAACCAGCAGAAAATCCAATTCATTGCTTCGGTCATTCATAGTCCAGAACTAGTTATACTAGATGAACCATTCTCTGGGTTGGATCCAATCAATGCTAATCAATTAAAGGACGCTATTCTTTTTTTAAAAGAATGTGGATCGACAATTATTTTTAGTTCTCATCAAATGGCAAATGTAGAAGAAATTTGTGAAAATATTTGTATGATCAAAAAAGGAGAAGTTCTTCTGAGTGGCAATTTAAAAGAAATTAAAAACAGTGTGGATAAACGAAAAATTACTATTCAAGCAGATTTTGAAAGAGAAGCATTAAAAAGAGAGTTTGCTATTGAGTCTTATCAGGAAATTGATAATATTGTTTCATTTTATACACAAGATAAATTTATTGCGAAAAAAATCCAGCAATTTATTTTTCAATCTGAAAATATTCAACAATTTAGAATTGAACCGATTTCCTTAAACGATATTTTTTTAGAAAGAGTAGGTGAATAATGAATATGAAAAATATGTGGACGATTGCGCTTGAAACGTATAAACAGAAAGTCGAGTCTAGAGTGTTTATTATCATGTTACTTGTATTAGTCGGTGGAACTTTTTTCGGAATGAATTATGAAGGTATTTTTAAGAGTGAAGAGCCGAGCAAAGAGAATGTTCTCGTTGTGTCAAAACAAGAACAAGTTGTTTCTACACTACAGAAAGCCAGTGCAGACTTAAATGTTTCTTTTCTTAAAGCCGGTAATACGCTGGTAAAAGCGGAAAAAAAATTAAAAAAGCAGGTAGTAAGACGATCTTGATGATTGATACAAATGAAGAAGGTTTATATCAAGGAAGGATTTATTATAAAGGAGCTGCGCAACATAGTATTTCTGAGCAGTTACAAACAATAGTGTCTGCCTTAAATCAATCGATTAAACTGCATCAGTTAAACTTAGATGAGGTACAACAAGAATATTTGAATGCAAGTACGACTTTACCGTTGGAGTCATTGGATGGAGATCAAGATAGTTCTGGACAGACGTTACTATTAGTTTATATTGTAGGATTTGTTCTTTATATGGCAGTTATGCTTTTTTCTACGATGGTTGCACAAGATATTGCTGTAGAAAAGAGTTCAAGGGTGATGGAAATTCTACTGACCACAATCACACCAGTTCAGCATTTAGTAGGTAAAATAGTTGGTATTGGTATGGTGGGCTTGACGCAAGGCACTGCTATCGGAATCTCTGCGTATGCATCCTATAGAATATTTGGTGACAGTACTGGAATGTTTAAGTTTTTGAACGAAGGAAAAAATAGTCAAGCAATTGTTTTAGCTGTGGTTTGTTTTCTTTTAGGGTACTTGATTTATTCAGTGACAGCTGCAATTTTAGGGTCACTAGTATCTTCAGTTCAAGAAGTTCAACAACTGATGTATATTTTAATTATTCCTCTTTTTATTGCATTATTCATGGTGATTATTCTGGCAACTGGAGCGGGCAGTAACCAAATTATCGCAATTTCATCCTATTTACCATTTTTATCGCCTATTGTTATGTATGCAAGATATATGCTAGGTGATGCAACTCTGACTATGTTCGTCATTTCTATGGGTATTAATTTAGGAGCTACTGTTGTTTTAGCGTTAGTTGGAAAGAGCGTTTATCAAGGCGGCGTATTTATTTATAGTGGAGACAAGCTCACAACTATTTTGAAACGAGCATTTAAATCAGGAAAGTATTATGCTCAAAATTGAGTCAAGTAATTTTATTGCTGAAGTTCCATATAAAACGCTTGAAATGATTCAACAGGCAAATGGTGAACAAATTATTTTTCTGGAAATGTTTAAATTGTTAGATAAAATAAATCCAGAACTAAAAAAGACTATAGAGTGATTTTTATAATAAAAGAGAAAGTTTATTACAAAACGATAGAAGAAAGTAATATACGAATATATGAGAGTGGAAAATTTGAAGGTTTGGATGCGTCATGTCACTATATTTTTGTAATGAAAAAATATAGTAACATGAGGGATGTAAAAATTTTAGCTGAAATTAAAAGACGATTGAAGCAGCATAATCGAGAATTTAAAGAAATTTCTGTGAAGAATTTCCAAATTGATTTATTTGGAAATCTGTTTATCATAGAGAGTGCGTTAAAAACATATTTGGGTCATTAAGCAAGTATTTTTATTAAATAGATTTGACAAAAAGCTTTGTATTAGATTAGAATTGGATAACATAATGTGGTGTTTTATTATTATAGAATAGTAAAATATTTACGCTTGGAGGTACACGATGGTTGTATTTTTAATTGTTATCCAATTCGTCTTTGTTTATCTTAATTATAAACTCTTGCTTTCAGAAAAATTACTACTGACGGAGCTATCATTGCTAGGGCTTTTCTCTATCTTAGCTGGATTAGTTTACTCTGTTGTTGGTTCAGTTTTGGGAGAAATTGTATTTGTCTCTATGTTGATGTTTTTAGCAATGATTAAAGAAAGAAAAAATTACATAGGAATTACTGGGATGGTAAGTTACTCACTAATTATTTTAATTGTAAGTAATCATTGTGCCACGCTTATAGATATGCATATTTTTAAAGATATTGACCTTTTTTCTGATAATTTTTTCTTAATGATAAACCAAATTATCGGATGTTTATTTTCAATGGTAATCACTTTAAGTGTAGCTAAATTTCTGAAATATGCAAAGAGTAAACTAGATATATCCAATGAAACTAAGAGGCTAATTTATGTGATAGGTATAATAACCTCTTCTATGTTATACATACTTCTTTTTTTAGGGATTGTTCCAAATAATCGTGTGGATTTAATAGGTTTGAATTTATTTTTTTTATCCATTTATTTAATTGTCTCTCTAATCACTTTTTTTATGTATCTTAGTTCAATAAGAGGGAAATACGAAATTCAGAAAAAGGAAAGAGAATATTCGGAAAATCAACGTTATATGGAACTTATGGAAAGTCAGTATAAAGAAGTGCGAAAATTTCGGCATGACTATAAAAATATACTGAATTCATTGGAGGATTTTATTGTTGATGAAGATTACGAAGGATTGAATCACTACTACTTTGATAAAATAAAAAGACCTCCCAAATTATTGATCAAAATGATTATAAACTGGATGCTATAGGTAATATAAAATTAAGAGAAATTAAGAGCATTATAGCTTCTAAAGTTATTTCAGCTCAAGAAAAAAAAATCGACGCACAAGTAGAAGTAAACGAAGTAATAAACTCTGTATCTATGGATTCAGTTATTCTAGTCAGAGTACTTGGAATTTTTTTAGATAATGCAATAGAAGAGCTAGAATATATTGGTAAAGGGAAACTTGCAGTTGCATTATATAAGGATGAATGCGCCGTTCATATTGTTATTCAAAATAATTGCAGAGAAGATATCCCTAAATTTCATATACTCAAAAAAAGAGGATTTTCTACTAAGGGAGATGCTAGAGGGGACGGGTTGAGTAATGTCCAAGAGTTAATAGCATTATTAGAAAATGTTCGTTTGGCTACATCAATTAGTGAAGACGTATTTACTCAAAAATTAACAATAGACAATAGGGAGAGGGTGTTAACGTAATGTTATCTATCATCATTTGTGAAGATGATTGGAGGCAGCGCCAAACAATTGAGACATATGTCAAAAATTATATCATGGTGGAGAGCTTAGATATGGAGTTAGCATTTTCTACCGGCAATCCATTAGAAGTATTGGAATTTGTTAAAAGTAACCCAAAAATGATTGGACTGTATTTCTTTGATGTTGATTTACAGCATAAAATGTCAGGACTGACTTTAGCAGCAGAAATCAGAAAATATGATGATTTGGGTAAAATCGTTTTTGTGACTACCCACGGGGAATTATCTTATCTTACATTTACTTATAAGATTGAAGCGATGGATTACATCATAAAAGATAACAAAGGCGATCTTCAGCGAAGGATTTGTGAAAGTATACAGTTAGCTCATGAACGGGTGACCACTGACCGTGGTAATCAAAAGAACTTGTTTAAGATAAAAGATGGAGATATTATTCGTTCAATTGATACCGAAGATATCATTTTCTTTGAATCGTCCGTTGCATCACATAAAATAATTCTTCATTTAGAAAATGGAGAAATCGAATTTTATGGCTCCTTGAAAGAGATCGAAGAACAATGCGACTCTTTTTATAGATGTCATAAATCCTACTTAATAAACCGAAACCATATTAGTAAAATAATGAAAAGTGAACGAATAGTTGAAATGAGCAATGGTGAAACCTGCCTTGTTTCTGTAAGAGCTATGAAAAATTTATGAATTTTCAAAAGCAACATAGACCATCACGGTTTTATGTTGTTTTTTTCGTTTATTTCAGTTTGACAATTCCCTTCAAACGATGTAAATTATACAATTATTGGTAAATTCGATGAGACGCTCTATAATAATCTAGTGAACTTCCTTTTCATTGAGGTACGGCTATGTTAAAATATTATAGAAGAAAATAGGGCAATTGTGCTCTTTAAGGAGGCTTTCATCAATGGCTGTAAAAATCAAAACACCAGCAGGTACCATTGAGATTACCAATGAGGTTATCGCCACAGTTGTTGGCGGTGCTGCGACAGATATCTACGGAATCGTCGGTATGGCTAGTAAAAACCAAATCAAAGATAATTTAAATGGCATTTTGCGTAAAGAGAATTATTCTAAAGGTGTTGTCGTACGTCAAGAAGAAAATGGCGTTGCGGTCGACGTATATACAATCGTAAGTTATGGAACAAAAATTTCAGAAGTGTCTCGAAATGTACAAGAAAAAGTAAAATATAACCTTGAAACATTATTAGGTGTGACAGCTAATTCTGTCAACGTATTTGTGCAAGGTGTTCGTGTGTTGCCTGACTAGGTAGCCAGCTGTCTGAATAGGTGAAGTTTCATCTATTTGCAGTGAATCTCAAAGGAGGATTTTTTAGGTGAATGTAACAGAAATCAGTGCAAGTCAGTTCCAAGAGATGGTTCAGGCTGGTGCGAGTCGTCTGCACGTGAATGCAGAGTATGTCAACTCATTGAACGTTTTCCCTGTGCCAGATGGTGATACAGGAACAAATATGAACTTATCTATGACTAGTGGAGCAAAAGCAGTTGCAGATTCTCGTTCAGAAAAAGTTGGAGAATTAACAACGATTCTTTCAAAAGGATTATTGATGGGTGCTAGAGGAAACTCTGGTGTTATCTTATCACAATTATTCCGTGGTTTTTCTAAACAAATTCCAGATGTTGTAACGCTAAATGCAAAAGATTTAGCAGCAGCGTTTACTCACGGTGTAGAGACAGCTTATAAAGCCGTTATGAAACCCGTAGAAGGAACAATTTTAACCGTTTCTCGTGAAGCGGCTCGTTCTGGTGAACGTAAAGCTAAAGAAACAGATGACTGTATTGAAGTAATGGAAGCAGTTGTTAAAGGAGCTAAACGTGCGTTAGCGAAAACACCTGATCTTTTACCTGTATTAAAAGAAGTCGGCGTTGTTGATAGTGGCGGTCAAGGCTTGTTATTTATCTATGAAGGATTTTTAGAAGCATTGTCAGGTGAATTTTTAGCAACAGAAGTGTACGAACCAACTCCAGGCGAAATGGATGAAATGGTTAATGCAGAACATCATCGTGGTGTTAGCGGACATGTAGCGACTGAAGATATTAAATTTGGTTACTGTACAGAAATCATGGTTCAAATCGGAGAAGGTCCGACCGTTGACAGTGAGTTCGATTACGAAACATTTAGAAATTACTTAAACGAATTAGGTGATTCACTACTTGTTGTAAATGACGATGAAATCATCAAAGTTCACGTGCATACAGAACATCCTGGTGAAGTGATGAACTATGGTCAAAAATTTGGTTCGTTAGTAAAAATCAAAGTAGATAATATGCGTTTACAGCATGAGACATTAGTAGAACATGATGCCAAAGCAGCAGCCGCTCCAAAAGCGCGCGTTCCATATGCAGTTATTGCAATTGCAGCAGGTGATGGTGTACAAGAGCTGTTCCGCAGCCTTGGCGCAAGCTATATTATCAGCGGCGGGCAAACAATGAATCCAAGTACGGAAGATATCTTGAAAGCTGTAAAAGAAGTAAATGCAGATCAAGTAATTATTTTACCTAACAATAAAAATATCTTCATGGCAGCCGATCAAGCAGCAGAAGTAGCAGATATTCCTGTGGCAGTCGTTCCAACGAAAACAATTTCACAAGGAATGACAGCGATGCTTGCATTTAACGAGCAGCAATCGCTTGAAGAAAATAAAGCAACGATGACAGAAATGATCGAAAGTGTAGTCAGCGGACAAGTAACAACAGCTGTACGCGACACAACGATCGATAACGTTGAAATCAAAAAAGATGATTATTTAGGAATGATCGATGGCAAAATCGTCGTTTCTGAACCAGATATGTTCAACGCATCATTGGACACGTTAAAACGTATGATTGATGAAGACACAGAAATTGTGACGATCATTGTTGGTGACGGTGGTACGATGAAAGAAGCTGAAAAATTCGTAGAAGCATTGACTGCTGAATATGAAGATCTAGAAACAGAACTTCATGAAGGTGGACAACCTGTTTATCCATATCTATTTTCAGCTGAATAATAAAAAAGAAACGAAGGCCAGACACTTGTTGTTTGGCTTTTTCTATAGAAAAATCAAGTTACTGAATTCAACAAAGAGATAGGTATAGCTTTTTGATGTTAAAGAAGCACAATTACATAGTTAAAGTTAGGAGGGAAGGAATGAACGTATCGGATGATATCGGTGTGTTGTCTGGCGTTGGACCAAAACGTGCGGAGAATTTAAAGGAATTAGGGATTCATACAATCGAAGATTTATTATCTTATTACCCTTTTAGATATGATGATATTCAAGAAAAAGAATTAAATGAGATCCAAGATCAAGAAAAAGTCACATTAAAAGGTCTAGTTGTTTCTGAGCCAGTAGTCAGTCGCTATGGCTATAAAAAAAGTCGAATGATGTTTCGTATGATGCAAGATCATGCAGTAATCAATGTCTCTTTTTTTAATCAACCTTATTTAAAAGATAAAATTGTTATGTCTGAAGAAATAGCGGTTTATGGAAAATGGGATGCGAAACGCAAATCACTGAATGGAATGAAAATATTAGCTGCTAAAAATGATGGCGAAGACTTTGCACCGATCTATCATGTAAATAAAAAAGTTCGCCAAAGCAGTTTGATCCAATTGATTCGTACAGGATTTGAAAAATATGGCGAGTGGATCCCAGAATTTTTACCGCAAGAGTTGTTGGATAAATATCGTTTAATGTCGAGAAAAGAAGCGATGTTTGCGATGCATTTTCCTAAAAATCCAGAAGAAAGCCATCAAGCGAAACGTCGTGTCGTATTTGAAGAGTTTTTCTTATTTCAGTTGAAGATGCAAGGACTGAAAAGGCAAGAAAAATCTGAGAAAAATGGTTTGCTCGTCCATTATGATGTGGAACGTCTCAAGGCATTTACACAAAGTTTACCTTTTGAGTTAACAGCGGCTCAAAAGAAAGTCACCAATGAAATTTGTCGAGACTTGATGAGTTCAAACCATATGCAGCGATTACTGCAAGGGGATGTAGGGAGCGGAAAAACAGTGGTCGCAGCGATTGCCCTTTATGCAACCATGACAGCAGGTTTTCAAGGAGCGTTAATGGTGCCAACAGAAATATTGGCGCAACAACACATGGAAAGCTTACAACAATTATATGATCCTTTAGAGGTGCGTACAGCGCTGTTAACTGGATCGACAAAGGCAAAAGAACGTCGGGAAATTCTGGAACAACTAGCGACAGGTGAGATCGATATCATTATTGGTACACATGCGCTGATTCAAGAGGATGTTATTTTTCATCGTTTAGGTTTAGTAATCACAGATGAGCAGCATCGATTTGGCGTTAATCAACGAAGGGTTTTAAGAGAAAAAGGGTTAAAACCAGATGTATTATTTATGACTGCAACACCGATTCCAAGAACCTTAGCCATCACAGCTTTTGGCGAGATGGATGTTTCGATCATTGATGAAATGCCGGCTGGACGAATTCCGATTGAAACACGCTGGATTCGTCCACCTCAATTAGATACCGTTCTAGAGTGGATGGAAAAAGAATTAGCCCGTGGGCATCAGGCGTATGTGATTTGTCCGTTAATTGAGGAATCAGAAGCATTAGATGTTAAGAATGCGACGGAAATTTTTGAACATATGTCGGCTTTTTTTAATCCTACCTATCAAGTTGGATTACTTCACGGAAAAATGAAAAATCAAGAAAAAGATGAAATTATGCAAGAATTTAAAGAAAATAAATTGCAATTACTTGTTTCCACAACCGTGATCGAAGTGGGTGTCAATGTACCTAATGCAACGGTTATGTTGATTATGGATGCCGATCGATTTGGTTTAGCCCAATTACATCAACTGCGCGGTCGTGTTGGACGTGGGTCAGATGCATCTTACTGTATTTTAGTGGCCAACCCTAAAAATGAGATGGGTGTAGAGCGAATGAAAATCATGACTGAAACCAATAATGGCTTTGTTTTAAGTGAAAAAGATTTAGAATTACGCGGACCAGGTGAAGTATTTGGTGCAAGACAATCAGGTGTGCCGCAGTTTGCTGTTGGAGATATTGTGACGGACTTTAATATACTTGAAGTTGCGCGCCAAGAAGCAAGTGCTATTTGGAAAAAGGAACAATGGTGGGTATTACCAGAGTATGCTGGGATTTCGGAGAAAATCAAACCGAATGAAGAAGAACAGCAATTTTTTGATTGATAGTATTGAGAAGTTATAGAAGGAATGAGAGAAAAGATGTTGTGCTTCTTGCTGATCCAGCTGCATGAGTCAGCTCTTCGGAAAAAAGATGCCTGCTATTGGAGATAAAGAACCTCGCAACTAGCATTCTCTATTTTTCTGTCAGAGCTGAACGACTCATTCCGCTTTTCAATATGTTATACTACTTATTGTAATTTATCTAGGAGGGACTATTTTATGAAGATTGCAGTTGATGCAATGGGTGGCGATCATGCGCCACAGGCTATTGTTGAAGGGGTTATGTTAGCCAAACAGGATTTTCCTGATATTGAGTTTTTACTTTATGGAAAAGAAAATGAAATTAAAAAATATGTGACTGATGAAACGAATGTCACGATTATCCATACTGATGAAAAGATCAATAGTGATGATGAACCGGTAAAAGCGATTCGTCGTAAGAAAACAGCTTCGATGGTATTAGCTGCACAAGCAGTAAAAAACGGCGAAGCAGATGCAATTTTTTCGGCGGGTAATACGGGCGCATTACTAGCTGCCGGTCTATTTATTGTTGGGCGAATCAAAAATGTGGAACGTCCAGGTTTGATGTCTACGTTGCCGGTAATTGGACAAGCTGATGGTGGATTTGATATGCTGGATTTAGGCGCGAATGCAGATAATAAACCAGAACATCTTGTCCAATATGCTGTATTAGGTTCTTTTTATGCCGAAAAGGTGAGAGCGATCAACAATCCTCGTGTAGCTCTTTTGAATAATGGAACAGAAGAAACAAAAGGCAGTGAATTGACTAAGAAAGCTTTTGAGCTACTTTCAGAAGAAAAAGGCATCAATTTTATCGGAAATGTAGAAGCTCGTGACTTATTAAATGGTGTCGCAGATGTTGTTGTAACAGATGGATTTACGGGAAATGCTGTATTGAAATCTATCGAGGGGACAGCGATGAACATGATGGGGCTTTTGAAATCTTCAATTTTAGCAGAAGGATTTAAAGGTAAAATGGGCGCATTACTTTTAAAAAATGCTTTACGTGGGATGAAAAATGAAATGGACTATTCTAAGCATGGCGGTGCCGTTCTTTTTGGTTTGAAAGCGCCTGTTGTTAAAACACATGGATCAACTGGTCCAGAAGCTGTTCGTTATACGATCCGTCAAATCCATACAATGCTGAAAACTGAGGTTGTTCCTCAGCTTGTCAATCATTACGAAAACCAAGAATAAGTTTTTTCGAAACCTATTTGCAACCGTTCTGTAATAAAGTTGCAAAAAAAGATGGACAAATCACTTAATTGTGAGTACAATGTATCATAGCGTTCAACTCATTTAAAGAGGAACGTTTTTCAAAAGCAGTGGAGGTGAATACAGTTGAGTCGTGAAGAAGTACTTGGAAAAGTAGCGAAGATTATCTCAAACCACTTTGATATTGAAGCTGAGAATGTGACAGATCAATTAAACATTAAAGATGACTTGAATGCAGATTCGATTAGTGTAATGGAATTTGTTTTAGAGCTGGAAGATGAGTTTGGTACAGAAATTTCTGATGAAGATGCAGAGCAAATTGAAACAGTTGGTGCCGCTGTGGACTATATTATGAATAACTTATAATTGCAACTAATAAAAGTGATCGAATAAGCACATTTAAACAATTGGGCTATAACTCGTAGAGTTATGGCCCAATTGTTTTTTTGTATAAAAAAAAATATATCTATCGTATTGCCAAAATGTTGCAATTCTTTCTTAAATTATATACAATTGCATAAAAAAGGTCACAATTAGAAAAATGATAAAAACAATTTATAAAAACGATAAATCCTCTCGTGGCGAGTGAGGTAAAGTAGCCAAAAATGAGGGAATAGGAGTGGGTTAAAGTGAGTGATGAAAATCAATTGTTAGATGTTCAACATCTACGCACAGGCTTTCGCATGAAAGATGAGTTTTTTAATGCGGTAGACGATGTATCATTTGAATTGGGGAAAAATGAAATTTTAGCAATTGTTGGTGAATCGGGTTGTGGAAAAAGTACACTTGCAACGACGATTATGGGGCTCCATGATCCAAATAATACTCAAGTCACAGGAGAAATTATTTACAAGGATCTAAATTTGACGACGTTTAACGAACAACTATATAACAAAATCAGAGGCAATGATATCGGCATGATTTTTCAAGATCCTCTATCAGCACTGAATCCTTTGATGCGGATTGAAGAGCAGATCAAAGAAAGCTTAACGTATCATACGGATATGAATGAAGAACAAAAACAGGATCGGGTGATTGAATTATTGACACAAGTGGGGATTCCAAATCCTGAACGTGTAGGAAAACAATATCCACATGAATTATCTGGTGGGATGCGTCAACGCGTAATCATTGCCATCGCTATTGCATGTAAACCAGCAATCATTATCGCAGATGAGCCAACAACAGCATTGGATGTAACAATTCAGGCGCAAATTTTAGATTTACTCAAGGATTTGCAAGAGGAGACGGCTTCAGGGATTATTTTAATTACCCACGATTTAGGTGTTGTAGCTGAAATGGCAGATAAGGTAGCGGTGATGTATGCGGGTCAGTTTGTTGAGGTAGCTTCTGCAGAAGAATTGTTTACAAATCCTAAACATCCATATACACGTTCCTTATTACAATCGATTCCACAAGAAAATTCAGATGATAGTCAATTGCATGTGATTGAAGGAGTCGTTCCTTCATTAAGTAAACTACCAAGAGAAGGCTGCCGATTTGCACCAAGAATTCCATGGATTCCAGAAGATGCTCATGAAGAAGTACCGATGCTGCATGAAGTAGGAGAAGATCATTTTGTCCGTTGCACTTGCTATCAGCATTTCCATTTTAGAGATGAACAGGAGGAAGTGTAATGGCAGAAATCATCCAAATCAAAGATCTTAAAGTACATTACCCGATCCGCAGCGGCTTTTTCAATCGTGTTACTGATCATGTGTTAGCTGTTGATGGTGTAGATTTTATCATCGAAAAAGGCAAAACGTACGGATTGGTCGGTGAATCAGGTTCTGGGAAATCGACGACAGGAAAGGCAATCATTGGTTTAGAGAAAGTCACTAGTGGCTCTGTTTTATATGAAGGCAAAGATGTGACGAAGCACAGCAATCGAAAAGCGATGAAGTATAACAAAGATGTTCAAATGATTTTTCAAGATTCAATGTCTAGTTTAAATCCTAAAAAACGAGTGTTGGATATTATCGCAGAACCAATTCGTAATTTTGAGCGTTTGAGCGATCAAGAAGAAAAGACAAAGGTCAAAGGACTCTTGGATATTGTTGGGATGCCGGAAGATGCTTTGTACAAATACCCTCATGAGTTTTCTGGGGGACAAAGACAGCGTTTGGGCGTAGCACGAGCTGTTGCGACTAATCCTAAGTTGATCATTGCTGACGAGCCAGTTTCTGCTTTGGATTTGTCCGTTCAGGCTCAAGTATTGAACTTTATGAAAAATATTCAAGAAGAATATGGCTTGAGTTATCTATTTATTTCTCATGATCTGGGTGTAGTCAAGCATATGTGCGATAACATTGCGATTATGTACAAAGGACGCTTCGTCGAAATTGGGACGCGTGAGGATATTTATACAAATCCTCAACACATCTATACTAAGCGTTTATTATCAGCAATTCCTAAAATCGATGTTGCCAATCGAGAAAAGCATAAGATGCAACGACGTAAGGTAGAAAAAGAATATATAGAAAATCAAAAAAACTACTATGATCAAAACGGACGTGTATATGATTTGCGGAAAATAAGTGAGACACATCAAGTCGCATTGAAAGATGGAGGTGCAAACTAATGTGGAAGACGATTTTACGACGTGTACTCTTTATGATCCCTCAAATTTTGATTTTAAGCGTATTGATTTTTATGTTGGCGAAAATGATGCCAGGTGATCCATTTACGGGATTGATCAACCCAAATACAGATCCAGCAGTGATTGAAAAAATGCGTGAATCAGCAGGGTTGAATGATCCGTGGACAACGCAATATGTGCGTTGGATCAGTAATGTTTTTCAAGGGGATTTTGGTGAGAGCTTTATTTTCAAATTACCTGTGGCTACTCTAATTGGTAACCGTGCTGTCAATACGATTTTGTTATCCTTAGTAACAGTTGTATTGATGTATGCCATTGCTTTACCGTTAGGTGTTCTTTCTGGTCGTTATCAAAATTCGATTTTAGATAAATTTGTAGTGATTTACAACTTTATTAGTTTTGCAGTTCCGCCATTTATTTTTGCATTAATTATGCTATTTATTTTCGGTTATCGACTTGATTGGTTCCCGACGACAGGTTCAGTTTCGAGTGGGGTTGAATCAGGGACAGGTGCCTATATTTGGGATCGATTTTATCATTTGATTTTACCTGCGCTTTCTCAGGCATTACTTGGAACGGCGATCACGATTCAATACTTGCGTAATGAAGTGATTGATTCCCAATCATTAGACTATGTACGGACAGCACGTTCAAAAGGTGTGCCAACAAACAAAGTTTATACAAGGCATATTTTCAGAAATGCTTCTTTACCAATTGTTTCTCAACTAAGTTACGAAATCACTGCTTTGATCAGCGGATCGGTCGTTATTGAACGAATCTTTGGCTATCCAGGGATTGGAAAATTATTTATCGATTCAATTGGTCAACGAGACTATGCAGTGATTACATCCTTAGTATTGATT
This sequence comes from Enterococcus sp. 4G2_DIV0659, assembly GCF_002140715.2. Taxonomy (NCBI): domain Bacteria; kingdom Bacillati; phylum Bacillota; class Bacilli; order Lactobacillales; family Enterococcaceae; genus Enterococcus; species Candidatus Enterococcus mansonii. The sequence continues at coordinate 1,899,812 of NZ_NGLE02000001.1, forward strand.
TTAGGTGTTGCAACACTTATCGGAAATCTAGTTTCAGATATTGTGATGAGTATTGTCGACCCGCGGATTCGGGTTCAATAAAAATCAATTTTGAGGAAAGGGAGAAATGAGATGGATACAAATAAAGAAAATGTAATACCTGTTGCTGAAAATATTCCACCAATGGGATTCCGAATGATTGCAAGAGAATTTAAAAAAGACAAATTAGCTATTTTTTCACTTGTATTACTAGTGGTTATTTTGCTCGTTGTCTTTATCGGTGCTATGTTGACCGATCAAGATAAAGTCATGACGGTCAGTATTTTAGATAAATACGCGGAACCTGATGGACACTTTATTTTGGGCGCTGACGAAGGTGGACGAGATGTGCTTGGCCAGTTGATCATTGGCGCACGGAATTCAGTTGTCATTGGTTTTGCGATTACAATCATTACATCAATCATTGGTGTAGGGATCGGTATTATTTCTGGCTATTATGGCGGAATGTTTGATAATGCTGTGATGCGTGTCGTTGATTTTATTATGATTTTGCCGATTATGATGATTATCATCGTTTTCGTTACGATTATTCCTAATTACAATGTATGGTCTTTTGTTTGGATTATGAGTTCGTTTTACTGGGTTGCTAAAGCTCGGCTATTTAGAAGTAAAACACTTTCTGAAGTTCGTAGAGATTATGTAAGTGCCTCAAAAACATTAGGATCAAGTGATTTTAAAATCATGTTTCGAGAAATTATGCCTAATCTAAGTTCATTGATTATCACAAACTTAACGATTAACTTTGCGGCAAATATCGGGATCGAAACAACTCTAACATTCTTAGGATTTGGTTTACCGACAAATGTACCGAGTCTGGGAACATTAATTGGTTATGCGAGTAATGGCGATGTTTTAGCAAATAAAACATGGATTTGGGTACCTGCATCAGCACTGATTTTAGTAATGATGTTATGTATAAATTATATTGGCCAGGCGTTTAAGCGTTCAGCAGATGCAAGACAACGTTTAGGCTAAAACGAGGAGGAAATAGTGTGAAAAACAGTAAAGTTTTGGGTTTGCTTACATTAACAGCGGTGATGGCACTAACATTAGCTGCTTGTGGTGGTAAGAAATCAGATTCGGGGAATAAGAGTGTAGAAACAGAAGATATCAGTAAATTTACTATGAAGGTCAAAAACGATAAAGAAGCAATCAAAGGCGGGACTTTGGATGTTGCAGTCGCATCAGATACTCAGTTTAAAGGATTGTTTTCAAAAGCGTATCAACAAGATGCGTACGATGATTATTACATGAAGCCGTCTGATGAAATTTTATTCTCTTATGATGAAGATTTTGTTATCACAGAAGACGGTGCGGCTAAATTAGCGATAGATGTTGATAACAATAAGGCAACGATCACATTGAAAAAAGATGTGAAATGGTCGGATGGTGAGCCTGTCACAGCAGACGACGTGATCTATCCTTATGAATTAATCGGAAATAAAGACTATACTGGGATTCGCTATGATGACAAATTCATGAATGTCGTAGGAATGGATGAGTATCATGAAGGAAAAACGGATACTATTTCTGGAATCAAAAAAGTAGACGAGTTAACAACCGAAATTACATTTAAAGAAATGAATCCAGGAATGCTACAATTAAGCGGTGGCGTAAATACGTACGCAATGCCAAAACATATCTTTAAAGATATTCCTATTAAAGATCAAGAACAAAGTGATGCAGTCCGAAAAAATCCGGTTACATTCGGTCCTTACTATATGAATAAAATCGTAACGGGTGAATCAGTAGAGTACTTACCAAATGAGCACTACTATCAAGGAAAACCCAAACTAGATAAAATCGTATTCACAAATGTGCCCACGGCTTCTATCGTTGAAGCCGTAAAAGCGAAAAAATACGATATAGTCTATTCAATGCCGACAGATAGCTACCCAACGTATAAAGATTCAGAAGGTTACCAAATGCTAGGTCGTGAAGAATTAGCCTACACTTATATTGGATTCAAACTAGGTACTTTTGATAAAGAAAAAGGCGAAGTTATCATGAATTCAGATGCAAAAATGGCGGATGTGAAATTACGTCAAGCGATGGGTTATGCGGTAGATAATAACGCAATCGGTCAAAAATTCTATAATGGCTTGCGTACTGGCGCAACAACATTGATTCCGCCAATCTTTAAAACATTGCATAATAAAGATGTTAAAGGATATCAATATGATTTAGAAAAAGCAAAGAAAATGTTGGATGACGCAGGCTACAAAGATACAGATAAAGATGGACTTAGAGAAGATCCTAATGGGAAAAAATTAACCATCAACTTTGCCTCAATGGCAGGTGGCGAAACGGCACAACCTTTAGCTGATTATTATCTACAACAATGGAAAGAAATTGGTTTAGATGTGAAATTAGCAACGGGTCGTTTAATTGATTTCCAAGCATTCTACGATAAAATTAAAAATGATGATCCAGAAATCGATGTTTTCCAAGCTGCTTGGGGTGTAAATAGTGCGCCATCTCCAGCAGGATTGTACAGTCGCAAAGCGGCATTCAACTATTCTCGTTTTGCCTCAGAAGAAAATGATAAATTGTTGAAAGCAATTGATTCAAAAGCATCATTTGACGATAAAAAACGTAAAGAAGCTTACGATGCTTGGCAAGAGTATATGTTTGAACAAGCGCCAGTTATTCCAACATTGTACCGTAATGAAATCCTGCCTATCAGCGATCGCGTGAAATCATTTACTTGGAATTATGAAGATACTAGAGATTATTATAGTATTGAATTGACAGCTGAAAAACGTTAATTATTAATAGAAGAAGCTGAAAAGTAACTAGAGTAGTGTGAGGCAAAAGTGTTTATTTCTTTTGCCTTACGCTTCTTTTTATTTAGTGGAAAATAAATGTATGGATTGTGTTTTTCTATTGAGTAGTGACAAAAAACAAACTTTTTTTGTCACTTGTACACTAGACAGAAATTTTACTACATGATATCCTCTTTGTTAAGCGCTTTCAAAAAGGCTTGTAAAAGAGAAGACAGACAAGGAGAGTAATCAAATGGAGCAAACACTAGTCATCATCAAACCAGACGGCGTTACACGTAAGTTAGTAGGAGAAATCATTCAACGGTTTGAAAAAAAACAAATGAAGATTGCTCAACTAAAAGTAGCTAAAATGTCTCGGGCGCAAGCAGAGGAACATTATGCACATGTAAAGCAATTCGATTTTTTTGAAGACATGATGACGTACATGACATCATCAGAAGTTGTCTATCTTGTTCTAGAAGGAAATGAGGTCATCAAAATAGTGCGGAAAATGATTGGAGCTACCAATTGTCTAAATGCTGAACCAGGAACGATTCGAGGCGATTATGGAGCGAACAGCTATCAAAATATTATCCACGCTTCTGATTCGCCAGAAGCAGCAACGGCTGAAATTAATCGATTTTTTAATTAAGAAAAATGAAGTAAAAGCGTCTTAAGAATTATTGGTTTTAAAAAGTGGGAGTAAAAGACTAACCACTTAAAACCGATGATCTGAAGCGCTTTTTACTTATTTATGATAGAAAGTCTCATTCTATCCACTGGTATAATGAGGAAATCATGCAAAAATGATGAATCCATTGCCTAATTTAGCCTAATTCCCGTCCTAACCATTTAAAAATGTTTCAAAAAAAAGTATAATAGAGAAGGTTGTAAATAAACTTAAAGGAATGTAGCAAATGGACAATCAGTTAACTACCGAACTAAAAGAACGTTACGGCATTGTTTTCCATGATGTCAACCTATTAGAACAAGCTTTCACCCATTCATCCTATGTGAATGAGCATCGCTATTTAAAACTATCTGACAATGAACGATTAGAGTTTTTAGGGGATGCTGTTTTAGAATTATTGGTTTCCCAATATTTGTATAAACAATTCCCAGATATGCCAGAAGGAAAATTAACGAAGATGAGGGCAGCAATCGTACGTGAAGATAGTTTATCTAAATTTGCGAAAGAATGCCATTTCGATCAATATATTCTTCTTGGTAAAGGGGAAGAAAATTCTGGTGGGCGTGCGCGTCCGGCATTGCTTTGCGATTTATTTGAAGCATTTTTAGGTGCTTTATTCTTAGATCAAAAAGTCGATGCAGTTAAGAAATTTATTGCAGAAGTCATTTTTCCAAAAATTGATGCCGGTGCTTTTTCACATGAGATGGATCACAAAACACATTTACAAGAAGTTTTACAACGTCAAGGGGATGTCAATATCGACTACCGTTTAGTCAATGAGGAAGGTCCTGCTCATGATCGAATCTTTTTTGTTGAAGTCTATGTCAACGAAAAGCTGATTGGAACAGGCCAGGGAAAATCGAAGAAATTAGCAGAACAGGATGCCGCTGAAAAGGCGCTGAAACAACATCCTGAGTAAGCTTGGAAGGAGCCGTTTTATTCGTGTATTTGAAACGAATTGAGATCGCAGGATTTAAATCCTTTGCGGATCGAACCGTTATAGAGTTTGAAAATGGTGTGACGGCTGTCGTTGGACCAAATGGCAGTGGAAAAAGTAACATCACCGAAGCGATTCGCTGGGTCTTAGGCGAACAATCGGCCAAAAGCCTTCGCGGAGGCAAAATGCCGGATATTATTTTCGCTGGTTCTGAAGGTCGTAAAGCGTTAAATATTGCCGAAGTAACGGTTGTCTTAGATAATAGTGATCATTTTTTACCGTTGGATTTTACTGAAATTAGCGTAACACGTCGGTATCGTCGAACAGGAGAAAGTGATTTTTACATCAATAAACAGGCTTGCCGATTAAAAGATATTCATGATTTATTTATGGACTCTGGTCTTGGAAAAGAATCATTTTCAATTATTTCTCAAGGAAAAGTCGAAGCTATTTTTAATAGTAAACCAGAAGACCGTCGTGGTATTTTTGAAGAAGCAGCCGGTGTGTTGAAGTATAAACAACGTAAGAAAAAAGCAGAACAAAAACTGTTTGAAACTGAAGATAATTTAAGTCGTGTGCAAGATATCATCTATGAATTAGAAGATCAACTGACTCCTCTAGCTGCACAAAGTGAAGCAGCCAAGGAGTTTTTAAAACTTAAAGAGAACCTAACTGAAATCGATGTTAGTTTGACTGTAACTGAAATTGAAGCAGCGAAAAAAGTTTGGGAAGTCAAAACAGCAGAACTTACCGCTATTGAAGAGAAGCTACAAACAGCCAGCAAAAAAATTCGTGATTCAGAAGATGAATTATTCCAATTGCGTGGAAAACGGAATAAATTAGATGAGCAGATCGAAACACAACAACAACAACTGTTACAAATCACAGAAGCGTTGAAACAAACGGAAGGTCAAAAAAATGTATTGGTCGAACGTTCAAAACATACAATGCAGACGACTAGTGAGTACCAGCAGTCTTTAGAAGAAAATGCTGAGAAAATCACGCGCTACCGTGAAGAAGTCCAAGAGTTGCAAGCAAAAGTCACTGAGAAAAAAGCCCAACGTGAAACATTACGTGAAGCAAGTAAAGCCTCAGAATTAGAAGTTGAAAAATACAGCAAATCCTCAAAAGAATTATTGGAAGAGTTGCGCAGCCAATATGTTGAAGTGATGCAAGCACAAGCCAACACGACGAACGATCTAAAGTATTTAGAACGTCAGTATCAACAAGAAACGGCTAAAAATCAACAATCGATCCAAAAACATGAAGCGTTAGAAAAACAAATGAACGATGCTTTAGCAGAAAAAGAGCAACTTGAAGAACAAGTAGCCGCATCTGATCAATCGTTAAATGATCAACGAGAACAATATACGCAACTAAAAAATCAATTAGATCAAAAACAAGGGCAACTAGCTGTTAAACAAAAAATATGTATCAAGCCATGAACCAAGTTCAACAAGCCAAAGCTCGTCAAAAAAGCTTGCAAGAGATCCAAGAAAATTATTCAGGATTTTATCAAGGTGTACGAGCAGTGTTAAAACACAAAGACCAATTAACGGGAATTGTTGGCGCTGTTGCAGAGTTGATGGACGTGCCAAAAGAATATACATTGGCAATCGAAACAGCTTTAGGTGGAGCGGCGCAACATGTGGTGGTAGAAACAGAAAAAGATGGACGTGCCGGTATTACCTTCCTAAAACAACAGCATAGCGGTCGGGCAACATTCTTACCATTGACGACGATCAAACCAAGAACTGTTTCTAGTGCTGTTCGTGATCGTGTGAGTAATATTCCAGGATTTCTAGGAATCGCCAGTGAGCTCGTTCATTTTTCTGATGACGTCAGCAATGTGGTTCAAAACCTGTTAGGTGTGACCTTGTTAGCTGAAACGCTAGAAAGTGCCAACCAATTGGCGAAAGCAGTCAACTATCAATATCGGGTTGTTTCTTTAGATGGAGATGTCATGAATTCAGGTGGGTCAATGACTGGTGGTGCCAATAAACGCGGTAATCAAGGCAGCTTATTTTCTCAAACACAAGAACTCCAAACACTGACGGAACAAATGGAACGTTTTGAAAAACAGTTAACAGTGAACGAAAAAGAAGTTCAGCAATTAACCGATGAAGTCAAACAGCTAAATGAACAATTAGAGCACCTACGTTCAACAGGTGAGACAAGTCGTTTAAAACAGCAAGAACTACAAAATAAACTGGCAAACCAAGAAGAAACAATCACTCGTTTAACGAAAGAACAGCGTTTGTTTGAATTTGAAGCACGTGAATTACACCAATTTTTAACTGAATATCAAGCGAGAAAAGAAGAGCTGACAGAACAACAACAAGAGTTGGATCAGACCAAGGATCGTTTAGATCAGGAAATGAAACAGGTGGATCAAGAAGCTAGTCAGATGGAACAATTACGTGGGGAAGCCTTCGAACGCTTTAATCAAGTTCAAGCTGATCAAGCGGTTGTGTCAGAACAATTAACGCATTTAACGGAGCAAACAGCAGAAAAACAATCCCAGCTAGATGAACTATTGGCGAGAGAAACTGCTCTGCGTCAACAATTGCAGCAATTGAATGACCATTCGACAGATCATCAAGTAACAGAAGAAAGCTTAGCTGTTCAATTAGAACAATTAGCTGAGAAAAAAGAGCAGCTACAAACAAGTATTCAAGAAGCGAAAACTTCTCGTCAACAATTACAAGAACAAGTGGATCAAATCGATACAGGTTTAGCAGAAGAAAATAAAGAGCAACAACATTTATTAACAGAACAAACCAAAATCGAAGTGGAGAAAAACCGTTCTGAAATCAAGCTGGATAATTCGTTACAATATCTGCAAGAAGAATATAGTTTAACCTTTGAGCGAGCGAATGAAGATTATGAGTTGACGATCGATAAAGAGCAGGCAAAAATCGAAGTGAAACGCTTGAAACGTGATATCGAACGCTTAGGTCCAGTCAACCTTAATGCGATTGAACAGTATGAACAAGTCAATGAACGGCACGAGTTTTTAGTGTCTCAACGAGATGACTTGTTAGACGCTAAAGAGCAGTTGTTTGAAACAATGGGTGAAATGGATGAAGAAGTGAAAGCTCGCTTTAGCGAAGTCTTTGAAGCCATTCGTGCACAATTTAAAGTCGTATTTCCAAATATGTTCGGCGGTGGTCGAGCGGAGCTAATTTTGACGAATCCAGAAGATTTATTAAATACTGGGGTCGAAATCGAAGCACAGCCTCCAGGCAAAAAGCTACAAAACCTAAGTCTACTTTCTGGTGGGGAACGTGCATTGACTGCGATTGCCTTATTGTTTTCGATCATTCGTGTGAGACCTGTTCCATTCTGTGTTTTAGATGAAGTTGAAGCGGCTTTAGATGATGCGAATGTCTCTCGTTTTGGTCATTACTTAAGCGAATTTGAAGACGAAACCCAGTTTATTGTCGTGACTCACCGCAAAGGAACGATGGAAGCCGCAGATGTCTTGTATGGTGTGACAATGCAAGAATCCGGAGTATCTAAAATCGTTTCCGTTCGTTTGGAAGAGGTCAAAGAAGGCGGCGCAATCGTCGCTGAAACTTAGTTGTAATATGATAGGAGTAATTGAATGATTAAATTAGTCGCTATTGATTTAGATGGCACACTTTTAAATAGTAAAAAGGAAATCTCGACACGGAACAAAGAAGCCTTGGCACAAGCAAAAGCCAATGGTGTTACAATCGTTCTTTGTACAGGTCGACCGTTGGCTGCAATTGAAATTTATCTAGAAGCATTGAATTTACGTGATAATGGGGACTATAGCATCACATTTAATGGTGGATTGGTTCAAAAAAACGATACCGGTGAAATCATTGAAAAAGCATTGATGCCTTTAGAACATGTCCATGAGTTGTATGAGTTAGCTCAAGCATTAAATGTTCCATTGGATATTTTATCTGACGGACTTGTGATGCAACTGCCAGCGTCAAAAGAGTATACTTCTTTATATAGTCAATTAAATAACTTATTGACGTTTGAATCGTATGAATTAGCTCAACTTACAGCAAACCAAATCTATAACAAAGCGGTTGTAGCGGTGGATGAAACCTATTTGGATGAACAAATCAAAAAAATACCTGCACCATTTTATGATCGTTATGAAGTCATTAAGACAAGAAGCAACTTGCTTGAGTTTATGCCTAAAGGAGTCACTAAAGCTTATGGAATTTCTCTATTAGCTAGAGATTTAGGCATCAAACAAGAAGAAATCATGACAATTGGTGACGAAGAAAATGATTTACCAATGATCGAATATGCAGGTCTTGGTGTAGCAATGGAGAATGCTGTAGCTAAAGTTAAAGAGCTGGCAGACGTAATCACTGATACAAATGATAACGACGGTGTAGCACAAGCTGTTGAAAAGTTTGTTTTAGAACCATTGAGAGGAGGAATTTAAATGGGATTTTTCGATAAAATCAAAAAAGCCTTTATGAACGAAAAAGAAACAGAACCAGCAAAAATTGAAACGGATGACACGCTGGAAGAAGTTGTTGATGAAGAGGCGACACCAGAAGAACAACCAGTAACACAAGAACCTGTACAAGAAGAAACAACGGAACCAACAGAAGCTGATTCTCTTGAAAAGATAGAAGAAATAGTGGAAGAAGTAGAGCCAGAAGTTGCTCCGTCAATTACAGAAGAGACTGTAATTGAAACGGAAGAACGTATTGAACCAGAACTTATTGACGAACAACAAGAAGAAATCGTTGTACAAGAAAAGTATGAAAAAGGATTAGAAAAAACGCGAAAAACGTTCGGCCAACGTTTGAATGAATTATTTGCTAATTTTCGTTCAGTTGACGAAGACTTTTTTGAAGAGCTAGAAGAAACATTGATTGGTGCTGATGTTGGTTTTGATACTGCGATAAAAATCACTGAATCGCTACGCCAAGAAGTAAAATTACGTAACGCCAAAAAGCCAGCTGCTATTCAAAACACGATTATTGAGAAAATGGTAGATTTATACGAAGCAGAAGGCATTGAAGAAAATAATGCACTGAATATTCAAAACGATGGTTTGACTGTTATGCTGTTTGTCGGTGTAAACGGTGTGGGCAAAACAACCAGTATCGGAAAACTTGCTCATGAGTTCAAACAAGACGGAAAAAAAGTCTTGATGGCAGCAGCCGATACCTTTAGAGCAGGAGCGATCGATCAATTGGTAGTCTGGGGCGAACGTGCGGGTGTTGAAGTTGTGCGAGGCAATGCAGGAGGAGATCCAGCAGCGGTCGTTTTTGATGCAGTAGAGCGTGCCAAAGCTGAAAATGCGGATATCTTACTCGTGGACACGGCAGGACGCTTACAAAACAAAGTCAACTTGATGAACGAATTAGAAAAAATCAAGCGTATCATCCAACGTGAATTGCCAGATGCACCACATGAAGTGTTGCTTGTAGTAGATGCAACGACAGGACAAAACGCGATGTCACAAGCGAAACAATTTAAAGAGACGACTGACGTTACTGGGTTAGTTTTGACAAAATTAGACGGTACAGCTAAAGGTGGAATCGTCTTGGCGATTCGTAATGAGTTGCATTTACCAGTGAAATTAGTTGGACTTGGGGAAGGCATTGATGACTTAGAGCCGTTTGATGCTAATGATTTTGCGGTTGGTTTGTTTAAGGGCTTGTTGAAAGAAGAAGAGTAGAAGAACGGTTGAGAATGGAACAAATGTGTTAATGAGGCTACCTGCACTCTTTTAGCATATTTGTTTCTTTTTGGTTAGGTTAAAAGTAAGTTTCTCTGTCATTAACTTGGCGAACTACTAAAAAATTCTTATCTTCTTTATCAGCAAAGTATTGCAAATCAGAGATGGTTTGAATATAATTATTACATTAAGGCGAAAAAGATGAATAGTGAAAGGTGGCGATGACATGGATATAAAATTAGAATTAGGAAAAAAAATTCGAATGCTTCGAGAGCAGAAAAATTTAAGTAGAGAAGCATTTTGTGATGATGAATTAGAATTGACAGTTAGACAGCTTTCTAGGATTGAATCAGGAGAATCACTTCCAACGTTACCAAAGCTTACATACATATCGAAGCAACTAGCCGTACCTATCTCTCATTTGATAAATGAAAATGAAATGACCTTACCGCAGCGTTACATACATCTGAAAACAGGTTTGTTTAAACGACCACCGCAATATAATGAGGAAATGAAAAAAGTAGTTGAAGGTATATTTGATGAAATATACGAAGACTACTATGATGTTTTACCAGAAGAAGAACAGCTTTTAATAGACACTGCTCAAGCTCAAAATGATGTGAATCTTTCAGAAAGAATAGATTTTGGTGAAGGAATACTAAACGATTATTTCTTTCAGATCAAGAATAAGAAAGTCTATTCAGATAATGATTTATTGATTGTTCATTTATATTTTGGTTGCTGCTTTCATATGGAATTTGATAATCAAGAATTTGAAGAGTTGGTTGAAAAAAGTTTAGAGCAGGTAGATTATACATCAGAAATGGGTTTAGTTCTTTTAAATAGGGTTTTAGGAACAATAGCGGCCTTATATATTACGTTTGATAAATATGAAAAAGTTCTGAACATAGTTAAAATATCTAATACCATAATGAAAATGAGCCAGGATTTTCATAGAAAACCGATCATGGATATGGTAGAAGGGAAGTATTGGCTATATTTTAACGATGTATCAAAAGCAGATAAAAAATATAATGATGCGATATTGTTAGCTCAGCTGCACGGTGAAGACTTATTGGCTGAACGGATAAAGAAAGAATGGGACGAAGATAAAGAAAATAAAAATAGAAAGTGAGAACATAGGCGATGTTCTCATTTTCTGTTTTTTTTGTATACATAAAAATAATAGTTAATAAGGCTACTCGATGTATTTATTATACGTACCTGACAAAAATGTCCTGTTGAGAAAAAGTAGAAAGAAGTAAAGTAATACGTGTAAGGCAGAGCAATTGAGTATTAAATAAGAGGGTGAGTGAAAAAAATGGAATGGTTGAAACGGTTTAGAGAAATATGGTGGAACATTTAGAAAGAGACCTGACAAAAATGTCCTGTTGAAAAAAAGTAGAAAGAAGTAAAGTAATACATATAAGGCAGAGCAATTGAGTATTAAATAAGAGGGTGAGTGAAAAAAATGGAATGGTTAAAGCAGTTTAGAGATATATGATGTAACTTTTGGAACTCTTGAAAATACATATCTAACTATGAAGAAAGAGAGCGTTGCTTATGACTAACATAAAATATTTCATTGAAGATCAAGCAGTTATACATAAAAAATTAGTTGTGGTAAACGATAGTGATGAAGATAAGTTATTACAGATACTGGATAAAGGTGAGTTATTAAAGATTGTCATGATTCTCAAAAAATCAGAAAAAGAATTTCTTTTTAGATGTTTAAACTTAGAAGATATTCAAGTAGAAGAAATAGAGTGACAGGTGAAATCAAATGAGAGAAATAGGAGAGAGCGCAATGGAAATGATAGAAAAAAATAATCACTTAGTGAAAACAAACAATCTAGTAAAAAAATACAAAGAATATCATGCGGTGGATGAAGTCTCAATGACGATTAACAAAGGCGACATCTATGGGTTTATCGGTAAAAATGGGGCAGGGAAAACGACATTTATTCGATTAGTTACACAACTAATAGACAAAAGCTCAGGCCAATTAACGTTTAATTCGACAGATAAAATTAAAATGAGTGCAGTAATTGAAGGACCTGCTTGTTATCCGTATTTATCTGCTAGAGATAACTTGAAATATTATGCTATTCAAAAAAATATCAAAGATAAACAACGGATTGATGAAGTTTTAGAATTCGTAGGCTTAGATAAAGTAGATAAAAAGAAATTATTTAAGGATTATTCATTAGGGATGAAACAACGCTTAGGAATCGGTTTGGCCATTTTAGATAAGCCACAATTTCTAATTTTAGATGAGCCGATCAATGGACTTGATCCTCAAGGAATTGTTGAAATTCGGGAAATCATTCATCGGCTAAACAAAGAGCAGGAGACAACTATTCTGATTTCTAGTCATATTTTAACAGAATTATCTTTGGTAGCATCAAGGTACGGCATTATCAATGAAGGAAAATTAATCAAAGAATTAACAAAAGAAGAACTAGAAAATGAATGTGGTCAGTTTATGGTATTAGAAAGTTCGGATGATTCAAAAGCTTTTGAAATTTTATCAAAACGCACGTATAAAGTAAAAAAAGAAACAACTAAACTCATTGTCCATGAAGAAAAAAATAAAATGGGAGAAATAGCAAAATTATTATTTGAAAAGGGAATCTATCTAAAAAATTATTACTACAAAGAAGAAAATTTAGAAGAATATTACTTGAATTTAGTGGGTGGAGGGAAAAATCATGATTAATATGTTAAAAGCAGATATTTATAGAATTGTTAAAAGTAGCCTATGCTTATACTCATTAGTAGGATTATTGCTTCTAGGTGTATTCTTTAGTTTTATGGGATCAAGTAGCAGTGCAATGGAGATGGTTCAAGGAGGATTATCAAATGGTTCTATCTTACTTCCCGTATTTTTAACCAATATTTATATGGTTTCATGGGGACATGAATTTAGCTATCGTACAGTTAATAATTCACTTATTGGCGGAATAAAACGAAGCACATTTTTCTTGAGTAAAACGTTCTTAACATTTATATTAACAGTATTATTTTTAAGTGTATATGCTATCGGTTTAGTAGGTACAGCTTTAGTCTTAAAAGGCGGTTTTGCTATAGTTCCAATCTTGAAAGCCTTGGCAGCACAAACTTTGTTGTACTTAACAGTAAGTTCAATTGGAATCTTGCTATTTAATGTAATACAAGCGTCATATGTATCTGTAGCAGCATTTATTTCAGTAGCATTCATAGGGGATAATATCTTATCAAGCATCATTTCCACTTATTTTCCAAAAGCAGATTTTATTTTAGATACGTTGTTTTTCACAAATATTAGAAGTTTATCGGATGTATCAACAATTCCAAGTAAAGTACTCAGTACAATGTTGATTAGTAGTATCGTATATGGCGTTATCGCTTTATTTGTTAGTTACAGTGTATTTAGCAACAGAGAATTTAAATAAAAAGGAGTAGATAGAAAATGAAAAAGAAATTATTGATTATCGTGGGAGTGGTATTGACTTTAGGTTTTCTTGGTTACACAGCGATGGCAGGTGGAGAAACAACAAATAAAATTGATTTATCATGGTCATTATCGGATGAAAAAGTTAAGACGATTCAATTGATTGGTGCAGAGCAAGATGTGGATGTTATCGTAGCAGAAGCACAGGAAGCTGATACAAAAGTAACATTAACAGGAAAAGTTTCAGATAAGACCAAAAAATACTTGGAAAATACTGTAGCAAAGGAAGATGGAGTAGAAATCACTCTATCTCAACTTGGCAAAGTGAGGTTTATGGCGAATTCAGATGGAAAGAACAAATTAAAATTAACGATTATGGTAGGTAAGAATACATCATTTGACGAATTAAAAATTAAAAATGTTATTGGAAATATCAATGTAAAAGTACCTCAAACATTTGATGGTGTCTATAAGACAGATAGCAATCAAGGAGAAGTTTTAGAAATACCTAAAACTACTCAATCGATGAACAGCACAGTTGTGGTAGAAACAATTGGAGATATCGCAATTTCTAAATAGGTAAACGTTAAACTATGTGGAAGGAGAGAAGTAAATGTATGCTCACTATATGCAAAAATCGAGTTCTGATTGCGGTATAGCATCACTAAGAACAATTTTAGAACAATTGCAGATTAAGCTGAAAACAACAAGTGAGTTGTATAAAAATTACAGTATAAAAAAAGATCAAGGCTTATCTTTAGGGGAAGTAGGAGAAATTTTAACGCAATATGGGGTACTATCAAGTGCATATGAAGTTGAAAACTTTGAAGAATTAAAAAGCGTCAAGCAGTTTCCGATGCTTTTAGTAGTTGAAAATGATGGTTGTGCTCATTACATTGTTGTGCATGAAATTAAAGGGCAGACATTTACTGTTTCAGATCCTGCAGAACCGAAGTTAAAGACCTATGATGAAGAATATATACGTTCTATTTTCTTAGGGTATGCCTTATGTATTGACGATGTTGGAATGGAAATAGAAGAACAGGAGAAAAAGGATAAGGTAGAAAGTATCGGGAAAATTCTTTATAAAGAAATGATGGTAGAACTATCTATGAAAACAAAATTATCAATGATAGTACTACTATTATTGAAATATATCTTACCGATTTTATCAACCTTTATTATTCAATTATTCATGCAGTCAATGACGAAAACAGCGCTTATGTCAGATATTATCGGGCCAATTATCATTATTTTATGGCTGATTGTTTTCTTTTACATGGTCAATGTAAAAGAAGGGAAGCAGCGTGTGAGAATTGAAAATAAACTACAAGAAAAAATTTTAATGAAATACTATAATCAAAAGATCAACGATTTGGATTCAGGAAAAAATTTGGATAATGTGACAGGTTACTTTTGGAATCTTATTTACTCTGTAACAGGATTACTGCAAAAATTTTATTTTAAATTGAATGTAGCCTATGTCATATTCCTTTCTCTACTCTTATTTCTACTCTCGCCGTATCTGGCAGGAGCGTTGGTTTTATGGACAGGAATTTATGCTCTGTATCTCAATAATAACAAGAAAAAAATCAAAAATAATGAGATGAATCTGGTAGGGAAATCCTCAGCATTTGTTTCAGGAATTGAAAGCACGCTTAAAACATCGTTAGACATTAATCTATTTTCAAAGAAAAAACAATCAGAGCAGTTTATTAAAGAAAAACTCACAGGATTTTTGGAAGCAAAGGTTGGAACCACAGTAAACGAATTAAACTTATTTACAGTTTACCAATCTTTTATTACCTTAATGAGTGTAACAACATTTTTGATTGTTAGTTTAACAGTAATCTATGGTCAAGAGGAGCAATTAATTAATACATCAAATGGCATATTTGTTATTTCGATTATTTTAAGTAGTTTAGCGCCAGTTGTTCAAAATTGGTTATCTTATCAAAAAAGTCATGTCGCTATTGACTATATTCAAAGTACAAATGACTATCAAAAAAATCTGGAATTTGAAGAGAAAAAAGCACTGGATATAGAAAACATACAATCAATTACTATAGAAGGGTTGACCTTTGGCTATGAAGAAAATCACACTATTTTACACAACTTTCATGTGACCTTAGAGGCAGGATGCATTTATGGTATAAAAGGAGAAAATGGAGCTGGTAAGTCTACATTAATTAAGTTGTTATCAGGGATATTAGAACCTCAAAAAGGCTCGTTTATTATTAATCAGAAACAGAAAGAACACTCTTTAAAACAGACCACGATTAATGAACATATTAGTATGTATTCACAAGAGTTTAATGTCTATGGAAATACGGTAGGAAGAAATATTCGTTATAAAGTGTTTAATGAAAAGTTGGAAAATTCTGAAAAAAATACCTATCAAGATCTGTTTCAATTGAAATTGCCGAATAATTATCTGTTGCAAAGCGATGGCGTAAATATTTCTCAAGGACAAAAACAGAAAATTTTATTGATGCGTGCGCTCTATCAAGAAAAAAGTGTCTATATTTTTGATGAACCTACTGGGAATCTAGACGAAGGATCAAAGAAACTATTAATGAAAGAGATTCAGAGATTAGCTAAAGAAAAAAATAAATTAGTGATTCTAATTAGTCATGAAGAAGATGTATTAAGTTACTCTGATGAAATTATTACAATCAATAAGGGTGAGGAAAATTAAATGAAGAAAATTGTAATGGTCAGTTTAGTCATTGTCGCATTAAGTATCAGCTTTGTATTTTTTGCTCAAAATGCTTCAAGTGATTACACTACTAACAAAATTGAAGCCAACCAAATAAAACCGTTATTAGAGAAAAAGACAACATCATTTATTTTAATTGGAAATCGTTCTTGTGGTGAATGTGAGCGTTTCAAACCTATTTTAGAAGAAGCGATACAGGAGACAAAAACAGTTGTACATTATCTTGATACAGAAAATAGCAAAAATCATGCTTTTTTAAAAGAGCATAATATTACAGCTACACCAACATTACTAGTTATTGAGAATGGAGAAATGAAAAGAGTAGAAGGAAGACAAGAGCCTCAGGAAATAAAAGATATTCTTTTAAGAAAAACAGAGTTGTAAATAAGGAGAAATTTAAATGAAGAAAAAAACTTTATATACGATAATATTATCCTTATCAATTTTTAGTTGCTTATTTTTCGGAACAAAAGCTCATTCTTTACAAGAAGAAATGATTATTAAAGAAGAAAAATTAGTGGAAGAAAAAGGAAATTATCCAGAAATCTATAACATTATTAATTCTTTAACAGTAGGCACCTTTAAAGAAAAAGTGGTGAATCAAGAAGATTTTATAGTCTATGTCGGTCGTCCAACCTGTGGTGACTGTAATAATTTTGAACTTGATTTAATACAATTAATTCAGAAGTACGACATGCAAGATAAGTTAGCTTATTTAAATGTTGCGCAGTTAAAAAAAGATAAAGTAGCGTGGAAAGTATTTAAATCGACCTACGACATTCAGTATACGCCTACTTTAGCTAAGTTTGAAAAAGGACAATTGGTTAACAAAGTGGAGTGGACTCCAGAAAAAGGAATTTCTATTCAAAAAGTAGATAGTTGGATAGTTAATCATATATAGAAAAAGGAGAGAAAAAAATGAAAAAACTAGATAACAAAAAAAGCAATGAAGTAGTGGCAGGAAGAATCTGCGTGATAGTAATTGGAAAAATTGGCTTAATTTGCTGGTAATAGAAAAGGAGAGAAAAAAGATGAAAAAACTAGATAACGTAAAAAGTAAAGAAGTAGTAGCAGGCTGGAAATGTGTAGTAGTAATCGGAAAAATTGGCTTAATTTGCTGGTAATAGAAAAGGAGAGAAAAAAGATGAAAAAACTAGATAACGTAAAAAGTAAAGAAGTAGTAGCAGGCTGGAAATGTGTAGTAGTAATCGGAAAAATCGGCTTAATTTGCTGGTCATAATAGAAAAGGAGAGAAAAAAGATGAAAAAACTAGATAACGCAAAAAGTAAAGAAGTAGTAGCAGGCTGGAAATGTGTAGTAGTAATTGGAAAAATTGGTTTAATCTGCTGGTCGTAAGCTAAAATAAGAGTTTGGAGTAAACCCTCATGAGGGTTTACTCCAAACTCATTTTCCTAATTTGTTCAAGAACTAAATATTTCAGTCTGCTTCCCCACTCACAAATTATTCGATTCAATCCCATAATCTTCCGCAATTTTCTTCAAACTAAATCCTTTACCGAAAACCTCACTAGCATTCATCGAAACAATAAAGGCCTCTTCATCTATTGCCAAGACATTTTCTTTAATCTTTGCAAAATCCTTTTCACTAATAACCGTCATCATTAGCATACTTGGTGTTTTTTGATAGCCGCCCTCGATTGGAATCATAGTCAATCCTTTATCCATATCGACTAAGATTTTTTCTTTAATTTCAGCATACTTCGCTGAAATGATCATCACATTTTTAGAACGAACAAAGCCGACTTGAACCATATCCACCACACGTCCAATAAGGTATAAACAAATCAGAGAAAACAGAACGGTATCAGCGTTGAAAACAAATAGAGCAGATAAAATGACTAAACCATCTACAAATAAAATCGATACCCCAAGTGAAATTTTAAAATACTTATTCACAATTTGCGAAATGATAGCCGTTCCACCAGTCGAAGCATTTCCTCTGAATTCAAGACCCAACCCAATTCCTGTTAAGATACCACCGAAAATCGTTGCCAGAAAAATATTGTGAGTCAATACAGGTAAATGAGTCGTGATTCCTACAAAAAATGGATAAATCAAACTACCGTAAATGGTTTTGATCCCAACTTCTTTTCCTAAAAGTAAAAAGCAAAGACCTAATAAAGGTAAGTTGATTGCATATAACACTAAGGCAGGATTAAGCCCAAACAAATAGTTAAGCACTACGCTGATCCCATTGGCGCCTCCTGCTACAATTTTGTTTGGTAATAAGATCGAATTGATCGATATAGCTAAAATAAAAGAACCAATCGTTACATATAATGTATCTTGGATTTGTTTTTTCGTGAAATTCATGTAGTAAGTTCCCCCAGTAAAAGAATGTCAGGTCAATGTTGAACGGAAAATAAGAGCAAAATAAGAATAATTCAACAAATATCCCTTAGCTATACTATCATGAATGACTAGGAGATACATGAGATAATTTTAATTTTTTATCAGTTGATTGTGGTAAGATTAAACAAGGAGAAAAGACAATCAAATAAAACGTAAAAAACGTTCATTCCATAAATGTTCATGGTGAGTAATAATAGTTTTGGCATCTAGTAAATCATTAGTGAGCGTGGTACTCAACCCTTTTTTCATAAAGTTACAATAACCCAAGCCATGAGCCATACGGATCGTCGTATCAACGCAATATTCAGTTTGAGCACCACAAAATTCAAGCTCGGTAATCTCGTGTTCATCTAACACTTCTTTTAACTTGGTATTGAAAAAGGAATTAGCATGGGTTTTGCTAATATAAAAATCTTCTTTTCTACTATCTAGTTCATCAAATAGTTGCCACGCAAAGCTATTTGGGATCAATTCTTCATCTTCATGTTGAATAAAAATAATCGGTAAATGGTTTTCTCGATAAAAGGTGATTCGTTTATTGACACCATCTAAGACATCATTTAAACGGAAGAGACCCGTTTTTCCGCTATTTACTCCATTTTGTAGATCGATTACAAGCAATGCTTTTTTTGTCATTAGTATACTCCTTTTGTTTAGGGAATTTTTTTCTAGTATACAACGAATAGTGGTCATTAAAAAGTGTGACTATTCGTATGGAAAAACGCGCTGTTTTTCAAAAATAGTAAAATTTTTATTCCATTTCTAGAAAATTTAAGCGAAAATATTCTTTTTGCCTCGCTTTTTCTATATAATGAGTAGTAATAGAATAATAACGGGAAGAAAGGCGGCAGTATGAAATTTAAAGAGTTATTACAGCAAAAAAATGTACGACCATATGTATTGGCTGCACGTTTTGGATTAGAAAAAGAAAGTCAACGCGTGACCTTTGATGGTCAATTAGCAACAACAGATCATCCAGAAGTATTAGGGAATCGCTCATATCATCCATATATTCAAACAGATTTCAGTGAATCACAGATGGAATTGATTACACCCGTAGCTAATTCTATCCATGAAATGATGCGCTATCTTGCCGCAATTCATGATGTTACGCTACGTTCAATGAATAAACATGAAATGCTTTGGCCATTAAGTATGCCACCTCGGCTACCCCAAAAAGATGAAGAGATCAAAATTGCAAAACTTGATCAATTTGAAGGGGTATTATATCGTCGATACTTAGCGAAAGAATATGGCAAACGTAAGCAAATGATTAGTGGGATTCACTTTAACTTTGAATACGACAATGAATTGGTTCAACAACTATTTTCACTACAAACAGAATATACGACTATTGAAGAATTTAAAAATATCCTTTACATGAAAGTGGCACGTAACTATTTACGTTATCGATGGTTGATCACTTATCTATTCGGTGCTTCGCCAGTCAGTGAACCTGGTTATTTTACCGAACGAGAAGAGCGTCCCAAAGAACCTGTAAGAAGTATTCGCAATAGTTCATTTGGCTATAAGAATAACGAAAATGT